>NZ_JADALJ010000001.1:1500000-1712500 GCF_014876185.1 Rufibacter sp. LB8
CCACTAATTGCCCGGCACAGGGTAGAGGCTGTTTCTTCTTCGGTAAAGCCCACTAATTCTGGGGCTGCTGCCACGGCGGGCACAAAGCCAGCGTCTGCCAGCCCATGCAAAGGTCTTGAAATTGGTTGCCACATAGAGATTCACGTTAAGGTTTTGCGTCAACGGCCCGGTCTGGAACCGCCTCTATTTCTCTACGGCAGGTAAATGGGTTGGTTTGCCCAAATTTCGGCAATTCTACTCACCCAATCAGAAAATAAGATTTGGGTGAAAGCCCCCGAAAACCCGTTTTTGGGCTCATTTCTGAAACTGAGCCCGAAAACGGAAAGTGCCTGGTTCTGCTAGGTTTGGCTGTTTACCAAAGCGAGTTTCTGGCCTTGTTCAGGATTTTCACACAGTGGCAAGCCTGTGTCTCTGGCAGAAACCCGTATATTGCGCCATGTTTGAAACTGAACTCCGGGTTGGGAATGTGGTCTATGCGTCTGGGGCCCCAGTGGTGCTGGACAAAGCGCGGCTCATCTCCATTCTGCAGGGAGACATGGCGGCCTATGCCCCTATTCCGCTTACCGTGGAATGGCTGGCCGGGGCAAATTTCAATGAACTGGAGCAGGAATACTCGTTTCCGCAATTAGACCAATGGGCGCTTGACCCCGCATACAAAGAGATTGTGTTCAACGGTGGCTACATTGCCACCAGTGCCCCGGTAGAATTTGTGCACCAACTCCAGAACTTCTTTTTTGTGATGACCGGCCAGGAACTGGTCTTCGGGGCTGCCCTGGTGCCGGAAAGTTTCTAGCCTTGCGTTCAAAGGCAATTTCAGCAATTCCCTACCGCTTTTTTCTGTTTTTCAGGTAAAGCCCTTTTTCTTTCTCACGCGCTGCCATGAGTTGTTCAAAGGTTTCGCGGTCCAGGGTTATCACGTAGTCCACTTCGCTGAGAATGGTCTGGTTTTCATCAAAATCATAAAACAGCGTGATGGCCAGGTACTTTTGCGGATTGTGTACATACTCCCCTTCCACCAGGTCATAGACCTTGAACGCCAACTCGCCTTCCGGCAGCTTTTTATCGGTGGCCAGGGCCAGAAAATCCCCGGTGATGACCAAGGGCGAATCCAGGTCATCTATGTAATCAAAATCCTGGTAATAGCGGCCGTCTTTTTTCTGGGTGAGGTACTCCACGCGGTCAATGTGCAGCTCAACGTTTTTGTTCTTGCTGCTGCGGTTGGGCGTGATGGCCTGTATGTTTCCTACTATCTTCATTTGGGTGTTCTTTGTAGAAGGTGAAACCTGCTGTGTTAAAAAGGCAGGAATCAACTTGCAGGTATAAAAGAAAATCCACCGGCCCATTATTAACGGCACCGGCGGATTTTCTGTGAAAAACTATTTCTTCTTGGCAGGCGCGGTAGGTACGGCAAAGCCGCGGTCACGCATGAGGGCGTCAATCTTGGCGTCACGGCCTCTGAACAAACGGTAGGCCTCGGCGGGGTCCATGGAATTGCGCGGCGCGAACAGGTACTTCACCAATCTTGTGGCTACTTCTTTGTCATAGAACCCGCCGGGTGCCTGCTCAAAAGCCTCGGCGGCGTCTGAGGTCAACACATCTGCCCACAGATAACCATAGTACCCGGCGGCATAGCCCTCACTAGAGAACACGTGCCCAAAGTGCGGCGACCGGTGACGCATAACTACTTCCTGAGGCATGTTCATGGCTTTCAGGGTTTCGCGCTCAAAAATGTCTGGGTTCAGGTTGGTGGGGTCTGCCATGTGGTATTTCAAATCCATGATGGCCGAACCCAGAAACTCCGTCGTACCGAAGCCTTGGTTAAAGGTAGCGGCTTTCTTGATTTTGGCGACTAAGCTGGCAGGCATTACCTGACCGGTTTTGTGGTGTTTCAGGAACTGGTTGATCACGCGGTCGGTAGACAACCAACGCTCCAGCAACTGGCTCTGGAATTCAGTGTAGTCACGCACGCCGCCGTTCAGGGTAGGGTATTTCACATTACTTGACAGGAAGTGCAGAGCGTGCCCAAACTCGTGGAAAAACGTGGTGGCGTCATTCCAGGAAACCAATACTGGTTCACCGGGCGCAGGCTTGATAAAGTTGGAATTGTTGGAAGCCAGCACCGTTTTATGACCGTTGAACGTGGTATGGCTGCGGTACGCCGAGGCCCAAGCCCCGGAGCGTTTTCCGGTGCGGGCAAAAGGATCTAAATACCAAAGGCCAATGTGCTTACCGGTGGTTTTATCGGTTACTTCCCACACTTTCACGTCTGGGTGATAGACCGGCACAGAACCCGCGGCCACCGGCGAAAAGTTATAATTGAACAATTCCCCGGCGGTGTAGAAAATGGCCTGCGTGAGGTTGCCCAGCTCCAGGTATTGCTTTACTTCGTCAGAATCCAGATCATACTTTTTCTTGCGCACTTTCTCTGAGTAATACAGGTAATCCCAGGGCGAAATGGTGATTTTCTGGCCGCTGGCAGTGGCAATGGCCTGCATGTCTTTGACTTCTTCTTTCACACGACCAATGGCGGCAGGCCACACGGCGTTCATGAGAGCCATGGCGTTCTCCGGGTTCTTGGCCATGCGGTTCTGCAGGCGCCAGTCGGCGTATGATTTGGCTCCCAGCAGTTTCACGCGCTCGTTGCGCAGCTGCAGAATTTTGGTGATGTTCTGGTTGTTGTCATGGGCATCGCCGTTGTCGCCACGGGAGTAGAAGGTGGTCCAGACTTTTTCGCGCAGCGCCCGCTGGTCTGAGTAGGTCAGGAACTGATCCACGGAGGAGCGCGTGTTGGTCACGGCGTATTGGCCGGTCTTGCCGCGTTCTTCGGCGGCTTTGGCGGCGGCCTTCACAAAACTCTCGGGCAAACCGCCCAACTGCTCTTTGGTGAGGTAAGTCACATATTTCTCCTCGTCAGCCAGGGTGTTGTTCCCGAAGGCGGTGTACAAGCTGGACAATTCTTTGTTGATGGCCGCGTAGCGTTGCTTGGAAGCTGCGTCTAACCCAGCGCCTTCCATCTGGAAGTTTTCATAAATCAACTGCACCACGCGCTGCTGGTCTGCGGGCAGCGGCGTTTTCTGGGCATTTTCATACACCGTTTTAATGCGGTTGAACAACTGCTGGTTCTGCGAAACCTTGGAACTGTACTCAGAAATCTTGGGGGCAATCTCGGCCTGAATCTTCCGGAACTCGGGGCTGGACAAATTGCTGCCCCAGATGCCATAATAGACAAAGGCGCGGTTCAGCGGTTCGCCGGCTTTCTCCATGGCCTCTAGGGTGTTGGCAAAGGTGGCAGGCTCGGGGTTATTGGCGATGGCGTCAATCTCGGCTAAATGCAGGGCCATGCCTTTTTCCATGGCCGCGGGCAAATGGGCCAGGTTCATTTTATCAAACGCCGGAACGCCGCCAAAAGGCCCGGTCCATTCGGCTAACAGAGGATTTTGCATGTCATTGGGAGGTGTAGCGGCAGCCTGCGAAACAGCCGCAGTGGCCGCGGTATTGTTGGTGGTTTGCGGAGGCGTGCTGGTGCAGCCAGCCACCGCCAGAACGGCAAGAAAACCCGAAGTTCGGCCCATGGGCCAGAAGTTATTTTTCATAAAAAGGAAATCAAAAAGTAAGGTTATCTGAAATGAAAACAGCGAACATCACACCTTAAAGGTACTACTTTTAAACGAAGGCGATAACCTCCCTAGTGCGTCTGGTCATGGTGGGGCATCTCCTAAAACAAAGAATTCCTGTTTTCGGGCTCATTTCTGGAATTGAGCCCGAAAACAGGAATTTATACGTGTTGGCCTTTTAGTTGTAGCGGCCTCTGCGTTGCGGGTCTTCCAAGAAAAGCTGCAGGAAAATCTTCTGGTCGGTGATTACGGAGCGTTGCGTAGGGAACATTTCTAGCTGGCGGCGGGTGGTGTAACCAAAATGCTCATAGCCCAAACTCACGTTCTTGAACAACCTGACCGTTACTCGCGGCCGCACAATGCCAATGGAGTTGGTGCCCTCCAGGCCCTCAAATGTTTTGAGCCAATAGTGGTAGTACACAAAGGCCAGAGACGCGTAGCGGCTCAAACTCAGGGTGCTTTCCAGCTTGGCATGCAAACCGGTGGTGTACACATAATCACGCAGGCCGTTTTCGTCTTTAGAGAAACGCGTGCTGTTTCCGGCCAATGGTATCACGCCCAAATGCACGTTATTGTAGAGATTGATCTGCTTGCTGACCGGCAGTCGGGTGAACAGCCCCGGACCGAACCCCAAGGCGCCCAAGTCAAAGTTGCGGGTGTTCCAGTAATCATAGTATTGGAATAGGCCAGTCATCACGTCCATCTTGCCCCATTTGCTGTTTTTGCCAAACAAGATGCCGTAGCCGGTAATGTTGTTGATGATGCCTGCGGTGGTGTCTTTTCCGCCGGCGCTCAACTCCACGCGCAGCCGGAAGAAATCAAACGGTTTGCGGGCCTGGTCTTCAAAAGGGTTGCCGTAATCCAGTTGGGCGTTGACCATGAATTTTTCATCGGCGGGGCCGAAGAAATCATCTTGCCTGTTGTTCTGGCGGTGCACCCCGGCAAAGAACGTGAGGTTGAGCGGCTCTTTCTCGTAGACTTCTTTGTTGGTGACCGTTTTGGTTTTGCCCTGCAGCAAGCGGTTAAGCCCGCGCACCGGATTAATCAAGCCAGCCGCCACTTCCCTGATCACCCGCTCACGGCCGGTGGTGCGGTCATCCAGAATATTGGAACTCACCCGGTACAGAATCTCGCCCAGCGCCGCGCCGTTTAAGGGCGTGTAAATCATGTCATTATAAGACGGCAAGGTATTCTCCCCGAAGTATTCCCAGGTCACGCTCCCGCCCGAGGCAAAACCCAACGAGGCCCAGTAATTGTAACCCTGGCTCCGGGCCGCATTGAAGTACAAGGTCCCCTGGTACGGGTGCCCAATAAAGTTAATCCCGAATTCGTCTGTGTCCCATTCCGGTTCAGTTCGGAGGTTCTTTTTCCAGGTGGCGGGGCTCACGTAGGCGTAATCGGCCTTGGCCACAAAGCGGTTGTAGCCCATGAACAAGCCGTTCACGCCCAATACCTGCAACGCCGGTTTCCAGAGCGGTTGGCGCTTGTTGTATTCGGGGTCATCATTGAGCAGGTCGCCGTATTTGTTGAAGATGGTGGTGTCTAGGAGAACTTTGTTGGTAGGCTCAGTGCCGCCCAGCGAATCAGTGAAGAGGCGTTTCTTGCGGTCTTTGATGCGTTCCAACTGCGTTTCGCGGCTGCCACGGCCAGGCTTGATGGTGTCTTGCTCAATTACCTGCGCAGGAAGTAGGGTCACCAAACCGAAGTAGAAAAAGAAAAGTAAGGTATATTTCATAAAAAGGGTAAAATGGGAAAAGTAGGACGGCGGCCTCAAAAAAAGGTAAGTTTTTTTGCCATTTCCTGTACCTACAGGCGTCATACGTAGAAACCAACTAAAAAGTGGTACACCTTGTTTTCCCCTGGTAGCTTCCCTTCGTTAAAAAAAGAATTGACTCCCGTTTTCGGGCTCATTTCCGGAAACGAGCCCGAAAACGGAAACCCCAGCAAGTCCTGTGTAAAGGTTTGATTCTGAAAAGAATTCTTGAGTTGATGTTCGAATGCTGAAGCACCAAACTTCCCACCCTCGCCTTTCCTGGTAAAATAAAAAAGCCCTGAAAAATTGAACCAAACAGATTCAGTTTTTCAGGGCTTGAAGAGTAAATGTAGTTGTAACCTACCTCCTTTTTTCCTCAGTGGCCAAAGCTTGTTTTTCCACTAGTTTCAATAACTCCTTCATCCGGACGCGGTAGATATTTCCTTCGCCGTTCAAAAGTTCTGTGGGCACACCGGGCGTTTCTTTGCTGAAACTGGCGAAGTACAAATACTTGCCGTCTGGGCTGAAAAAGCAGGCTAATTCAAAGGTGTTGAAGGCGTTGCCCAGGTTCACGCCTTTCGTTCAGGTTTCTTCTTTATGGCCAGGTACAGTTCACCCAGCTTTAATCCGTCTTTTAAATCCCAGGAAGACCAGGCCTGGTAGTTCGCGTTTCTGCAGATTATGGGCTTGGGCTGAAATGGAAATACCCAGAAGGCACAGGGCAGGCAGTATTTTTTTAAACATAAGGCAATGGTGCTAATATCTAACAGCTGAATACAAGATAAGACAGCCGCGCTCCCGGTTTCCCCTACCAGTACATAGAAATTTTACGATATAGGTGCTGGCAAATTCATTTTAGAAGCGCGCAATTTCTGCTTACCTTCATCTTCTGAAATGACGGAGCCCGAGCAGACTGCCCCCCACGCCCAATACCATCCCAATAACTACTTGCTGCCAGGCGTATCAGTGGCTACGCTTACCTACGCCACCATTGCGCGGCATTCCTCTGGTGAGGCCATGGTGGGCGGCACGGTGGGGTTTGATTTGCAGCCTGTGGTTCTTGAACTGAACAGAGCCGTCATTTCCGGCACCTCGCCGTACGGGCGGTACCCAGAAGTGCAGGTAGAACAAAAGCCCGAGGGATTGTGGGTGTCCTGCGGTTGCGTGGCGCTGAAAATCGGGCTCTGCGGGCATCAGGCGCAGGTGCTGCAAACGGTGCTCAACCGGCAAGAGATCAGGGTATTCTTTGATGCTGCCCTGCGGCGCGAAAAACTGAAGCCCGTGGCGCAGGAATACGGCCTGGCCCAGGAACCAAATCTGGACCGCTATTTTAAGGTGGCCTACGTGAACAAAGCCCTGGAAATAAAGCCCAGGCTTCCACAATTGCTGCCCGTCACGGCGCAAAGCCAGGCACTGCTGAAAGAGAAACTGGCCCCAGCCCAGCCCCTGCCCTTTTTATCTTCAAAAAGCACTGAAACTACCGGCACGCAACAGATTCTGGTATTGTCTGAACACAAGTATTACAAGCATTTCACGGTAGAGCTGTACACGGCGGCCACCACGCAAAACGGCAAGGTCAAGAACCCGCTCACGCTATTGTCACCGGTAGATTTTATCTGGCAGACAGACCAGCCCCAAGAACTTAAATTCTATTCGGCGGTGGCGCGGTTTCAGAACAATTATGACGGGGCAGAGGCGTCTGCCGCTGATCTGCAGGCGCTGCAGGCCTTGGTGGCTAACCCCAAAAAATTACCGGTGTACCATCACCTGCCCGAGGTTTCTGCCAACATAACCGCCAGTTCTGTCCAAGCAGTGCAAGTTTTGCATGTGCCATTGGAGTTGGTGCTGGAAGTGCAGGCCCAGGACGATTTTTACAGCATCACCGGTTTGCTGTACCTGGAACAGCAACCGTATTTGCTCAAGCACCTTTCCCTTAAATACGGCCATTTTCTGCAACTGGAAAACCGTTTGTATTTGCTGCACAACCCAGACGTGCGCCGGGTGCTGGACTTCTTCCAGAAGCGCAGTTTCCATCTCTTGATCCACGCCTCCAAGCTTCAGGAGTTCAAGGAAAATGTGTTGGCTAACCTGGAGGCGCGCATCAAAATTTCCTACGCCTATTTAAAACCCGCCACCACCAAACAGCTCACCGAGCAGGGCTTTGACGGGGAGCGCGAGCAGATCATTTACCTTTCTGACTCAGAGGATTTCATCTTGCTCACGCCCGTCATGCGCTACGGCCACGTGGAGGTGCCGGTTCTCAGCTACAAACAGATTCACGCCACCGACGCCAAAGGCCATTCTTTTACCGTGCACCGCGACCGCGAGGCGGAATTGCAACTCACCGCCGCCATTGTACAGCAGCACCCGCACTTCAAAGAGCAACTGCACCTAGATAGTTTCTACCTCCACAAAGACCGGTTTCTGGCCCAGGACTGGTTTCTTCACGCGTTTGAGGCCTGGCGAAACAAAAAAATCACGCTGCTAGGTTTCAAGGACCTGAAGCAAACCAAACTCAGTCCGCACAAGGCCACTATTTCTATGTTGGTGACCAGCGGCATCAATTGGTTTGACACCTCCTTAAATGTCCAATTCGGGAATCAGAAAGCGGCGCTGAAGCATTTGCACAGGGCTCTCAGAAAAAAAAGCAGGTTTGTGACTTTAGATGACGGCACCCAGGGCATTCTGCCCGAAGAATGGCTGGAGCGCCTGCAAAAACTGTTCTCGGCCGCGGAAGTGGTAGGCGAAAAACTGCGCACGCCCAAAGTCAACTTCGCGCAGCTGGAAGAACTCTATGACCAAGAAGTGCTGAGCCCAGAAGTAAGGAAGGAAGTGGCGCTCTACCACCAGACCTTAGCCCAACAAGACGGTATTCCGGAAGTAGAAGTGCCCGCAGAACTGCAAACCACCTTGCGTGACTACCAGCGGCAGGGCCTCAACTGGCTCTGTTTTCTGGACCAGTTTACCTTTGGCGGCTGTCTGGCAGATGACATGGGCTTGGGCAAAACGGTGCAGGTGTTGGCTTTCTTTTTAGTGCAACAGCAGCGCCACCCCCACACCACCAACCTGGTGGTTGTGCCCACCTCGTTGCTGTTCAACTGGCAGGAGGAGATTCAGAAATTCGCGCCCACGCTGAAAGTCATGACCAGTTACGGGAAAAACCGGGTCAAGCATCCGCAGGAAATAGCTGGGTTTGACGTGGTGCTCACTACGTACGGCACCTTGCTCTCTGATAGTATGGTGCTCAAAAATTGCCCGTTCAATTACGTGGTGCTGGATGAAAGCCAGGCCATCAAAAACCCGGAATCTGAGCGGTACCAGGCGGCCAGGCTTTTGCAGGCGCGCAACCGGCTGGTGCTCACGGGCACGCCGCTGGAGAATAACACCTATGATTTGTATGGGCAATTGTCGTTTGCCGTGCCGGGTTTATTGGGCAGCAAGCGGCACTTCAGGGACCATTATTCAAAACCCATTGACCAGTTCAAAGACAGCCGCCGTGCCAAGGAACTGCAGCGCAAAATAAAGCCGTTTCTGCTCAGGCGCACCAAAGAACAGGTAGCCCAGGAATTGCCCGACAAAACCGAGATGGTGCTGTACTGCGAAATGGGCCAGGACCAACGCAAAATCTACGCAGCGCATGAACTGGAGATTAGGGAATTCATTTCGGCGCAGGGCGAGGACGAGATTCAGAAAAGCCCCATGCACGTGCTGCGCGGCCTCACGCGCCTGCGCCAGATCTGCAACTCCCCCGCCCTGCTGCCCGAGGAAGCCGCCTACGGGGAGGCCAGCGCCAAACTGGACGTGCTGTTAGAACAGATTGAAAGCAAAGCGCCGCACCACAAGATTCTGGTGTTCTCCCAGTTTGTGTCCATGCTCACCTTGATTCAGGCCGAACTGGTCAAACGAGGCATCTCCTATTCTTTGCTCACCGGCCAAACCAAAGACCGGATGGGCGCGGTAGCAAAATTCCAGGAGCAGGAAGACGTGCGCGTGTTTTTGATCAGCCTGAAAGCGGGCGGCACCGGCCTTAACTTAACCCGCGCCGATTATGTGTATTTGGTGGACCCCTGGTGGAACCCCGCCGTGGAAAACCAGGCCATTGACCGCACTTACCGCATTGGCCAAACCAAAAACGTGGTGGCCGTGCGCCTTATCTGCCCTGGCACCGTGGAAGAGAAAATCATGAAGCTGCAGGCCAGCAAAAAGGAACTGGTGCACGACCTGATCAAAACCGACGGCGGCGTGCTGAACGGTTTCAGCAAACAGGAACTGCTGGCGTTGTTGGGTTGAGAGGCGTTTTCGGGCTCCATTCTGGAAATGAAGCCGAAAACAGGAAAAACTTTTTCAGTAGCCCGGCAGCAAAGGAATATAACTAATCGGTTTTGAATGAAGTACTTAGGCAGTGAGGACTGAAAACCTTCGTTTACACCATCAAAAAACAGTTTTCCCCTTAGCTGTTGGTGCTTATCTTGGTTTTTCAATTCCAACCTAACCAACCCTTTATGCTTTTTTCATCCCCCGGCAGCACCAGGTTTAGCGTGTTTTTTTTCCTGTGTTGCCTCGTCTTCTTCCCTAAAACCACCTGGGCAAAGCAGCAGCAGGAACCGCTGGAGATTCTGATTGTGGCGTCGGCGCACCAGAACACCCTGGCCGCAGAGAAATACCGGCCCGTCATAGAAAAGCTCAAGAAGTACAACCCAGACATGGTGTTTGGCGAGTATATGTCCAGCCCAGACCACAAAGCCGCCCTGGAAGCCGGGTACTGGAACAAAGCCAATGATGAAAAACGGTTGGCCTACCTGCGCAGCCTAAGTCCCAAGCAAACCAAAACCAGCCCTAAGCACATCACCAAAGCGTACGCTGCGCTGGCTAAAAACCCCAACAACCACCAAGCACGCATGCAACTGGCCCGCGACCTGTATTTTACCCATGACCGCGGCAACGCCGAGTATCAGTTCTTTGTGCTGGAAACCCAACTTCTGCCCCAGTTCAACCAGCAACAGCAGGCCTCGTACCGCCAGCAATTCGGTCTTTCAGATTCGCTTAAGAGCAGAAGCATTGTGCGCGTGAACAGCGAGTACCACAAGATTTTCTTTCCGCTGGTCTATGAACTCAAGCACCCCCAGATTTACCCCATGGACTGCCAGAAATATGACAATGACTGGAACCAGGCCTGGGGAAGCGCCGCCGTTCTTATGAAGGAGATGGAGCAGAAAGCCGCCGCAGATTCTACCTCAGCGGCGAGCCAAACCCAGAAACGAATCAACCAATTCATGGAAGCCGGCTGGAAGGATGCCTACGCCAACAAGCTGAGCGGGTACGCCTTCATGAACTCGGCGGGCTATGCCAAAATAGATGCGGCGCAGAATTTCTATGGCGGACCCACTTTTTACGGCGCACCCGGTTTCCCCACCCAGGAAGTACAGCAGATGATTCATTTCTGGACGCTCAGGAACCAGGCCATGTGCGAGAATATCATCAGGCAGGCCAAGGAGAAAGGCGCCAAAAAAGTAGTGGTGGCCGTGGGTTCCTCGCACCGCTCCTGGATGGAGGACATCCTCAAAACCATGCCCGGCGTGAAACTGGTGAACTACAACGAAATCTAGATTTCACCTACACGTTTACCTCCCGTTTTGGGGCTCATTTCTGGAAATGAGCCCAAAAACGGGAGTTTTTTATTTCGGCAGCCGGAAGAACATGCGGGAAATAGGCACCAGCATCAGCCCCGCCACCGCGAAGGTCACAAAAGACAGCTTCAAACTCAGCGCATGCGCCAGGTAGCCAATCATGGGCGGCCCCAGCAACATGCCCACAATGCCAAAGGTGGTGAGCAGAGAAATCACAATGCCCGGCGAATAATTGGGCGATGCTCCCGCCAGCGTATAGGTCATGGGAATGACAGAAGCTGCCCCAAACCCCACCATGCTGAAGCCCACCAGCGCCGGCCAAAAACTGGGAAACAGCACCGCCAGGCCAATGCCCGAAAAAATGAGCAACCCGCTGGCCATATAGGTTTTGGGCATGCCCAGCCGGTCCACTACCTTGTCTGAGACAAACCGTGAGAGCGCCATAAAGGTCATGAACACCAGGTAGCCCACCGTGAAAATCTCCTCTTTCACCACCTGCTGGAAATAAATGCCGCTCCAGTCAAACATACCGCCCTCACACACCGCCGCCAGAAAAATCAGCAGGCCCAGGTACAAGATAAAAGGATCTGGCTTTCTGAGCGAGAGTTTGTTCCCGGCCGGGGCCTGGTCTTTCTGCAGCAAATGCCGGAACGCCACCAGGGCACTCACGGCGCTCAGCCCGGCTACTGTCATCAAGTGCGGCAGCATGTCTATGTTCAAAGAAACCAGCACGGTGGTAATACCCACCCCCACAATGCCGCCCGTACTCCAAAGCCCATGGAAAGCGCCGTTGATTTTCTTTTCGGCCCGCTTCTGCAGGTTGATGGCCTGCGTGTTTACGGCAATGTTGAAGATGCGCATGCTCAACGAGAACACAAACAGCACCGCCACCAATGAGAAAGAGGTAGTAGCCAACGGAATACAGGCCAGGGAAAAACAAGTCAGCAGGAAACCTGCCGCCAGGGGCACGCGCGTCTCAAACTTTGACACCAGCCACCCCGACAGCGGCAAGCCAATCAACGAACTCACCGGCATGGTCAGCAAGACAGAACCCAGCTCGGCCTCGTTCAGGCCCAGGTTCATTTTAATGGTAGGAATACGCGCCGCCCAACTGGAGAAATTCACCCCCGACAGGAAAAAGAAAACACTGAGGGCAACGCGTTGCCGCGAAAGGATGGACATATTCAATTAAAAACGCAAGTAGGCCAATTTTCCGCAAACCCTGCCGCAGCCCGCAAAAGTCTTGCCTCTTGATAGGTTAGGACGAATTGGCAAAAACTGGTTCTACGAATAGACGGACGAATGGCTGCCGGAAAATTTCCGTTTTCGGGCTCATTTCTGAAAACGAGGCCGAAAACGGAAACTCCCCATGGGACCTTTAAGGTGTTTTCACGAAGTAGAAGAAAACCTCTGCGGGAAGGTTCGCTAATTAAACTATTCCGCCAGACCAGATTTTAAGGTAGACAGAGGCACGCTTCACCATGATTCTACATTAATAAAGCAGCGGCGCGGGAAAGCGTTAACCCACCCCTGCCCCTCCCAGGAGGGGAATATCAGCATGCCTAGAAAAATTTCCAACACGGGCTTGTTACCCTCTTAATAAGCTGTCGAAAGACGCCAAGCAAAACGAACAACTGGACTATGCCTTCTAACTCCCCTCCTGGGAGGGGCGGGGGTAGGTCACCGCTTCCAGACTAAATCCTGTTTTCGGTCTCATTTTGAAAAACGAGGCCAAAAACGGCCAGATCAGGCATTATTGACGCTGAATTTCCTTCGCCAGAAACGGCGCCGTCTTGCTGGCTTTCACCTTCGCTACATTATCCGGCGGGCCGGCGGCGACAATCTGACCTCCTTCTTCTCCCGCCCCCGGGCCAATATCCAGGACCCAGTCTGAGGCGGCGGCTACGCGCATGGTGTGTTCTACTACAATTACGGTGTTGCCGGCGTCTACCAGTTTCTCCAGTTGAGCCATGAGTTTCTCCACGTCTGCCGGGTGCAAACCCGTGGTGGGTTCATCTAAGATGTACAGGCTGTTGCCCCTTGATAATCGTTGCAGTTCCGTGGCAAGCTTAATGCGTTGGGCCTCCCCGCCAGAGAGTTCGGTGGCCGGTTGGCCCAGGCGAAGGTAGCCCAGGCCTACTTCGCGCAGCACGGTGAGGGCACGGTGGATGGCGGGTTCCTCGTCGAAAAATTCCCAGGCGGAATCAACGGTTAAATCCAATACCTGAGCAATGTTGAGATCGCGGTACGTCACTTCCAGGGTTGGGGCGTTGTAGCGGGCGCCGTGGCAGACGGGGCAGGGCGCGTACACGCTGGGCAGGAAAAGCAGTTCCACCATCACAAAGCCCTCGCCGGTGCAGTTCTCGCACCTTCCTTTGGCCACGTTAAAGGAGAACCTACCCGCGTCATACCGCCGTTTTTTGGCCATCGGCGTGGCCGCAAAAAGTTTGCGCACGTGGTCAAACAAGCCGGTGTAGGTGGCCATGTTGGAGCGCGGCGTCCGCCCGATGGCCTTCTGGTCTACCCGCACCAGGCGCTTGATCTGCTCCATGCCGCTCACAATCCGGCCGCCCAGGGTTTGCGGGGCTTTGCTTTCCAGCGCGTCTCCCTCCTCTTCCTCCGGATGGATTTCCTGCCCCAGATGTTCGGCCACCAGTTCCACCAGCACCTGACTCACCAGACTGCTTTTGCCCGAGCCCGAGACGCCCGTGACGGTGGTGAACACGCCTAATGGAAACTCCGCATCCAGGTTCTGCAGGTTGTTGCGGGTGACGCCGCTTAGTTTGAGCCAGCCCGTTGGCGTACGTCGCTCCCGGTTCTCTACGGGCGTTGAGCCGAACAAATACGCAGCAGTTTGGGAATTAGTGACTTTTTGCAGGCCTTCGGGCACGCCGCTGTAGAGAATCTCGCCGCCTTTCTCACCGGCCGCCGGGCCTACATCCACCAACCAATCGGCTTGCCGGATCACGTCTACATTATGCTCCACCACAAACAGTGAATTTCCCGCTTGCTTCAGGTTCTCCAAAGCTGTGAGCAGCGCCACCGTGTCACTGGGGTGCAGGCCCGCCGAAGGTTCGTCCAGCACGTACACCACGCCAAACAAATGCGAGTACAACTGCGTGGCCAGCCGCAGGCGCTGCAATTCACCCGGCGATAAGGTTGGCGTGCTTCGTTCCAGAGACAGATACCCCAAACCCAAATCAAGCAGCACCTGAATGCGGGCGGTCAAATCCTGGGCAATGCGCTGTTTTACAATCACCTGCTCAGGGTGTTCCTGGTCCTGTCTGGTTTGGCCGCTGGCCGATGCCGTCCCGTAAGGGGCAAGCAAATCCGCCACCCGTTTCAGAGGCAACCGCGAAAACTCCGTGATGTCTAGTCCGGCGAATGTCACGGAGAGCGAGGCGGGGTTCAGGCGCTTGCCCTGACAGGTGGGGCAGTCGGTGTGGAGCATATATTGCATCACCCGCTTTTTCATCTGGGGGCTGTTGGTGTTGGCAAACGTATGGAACACATGCCGCCGGGCGCTGGTGAACGTGCCCATGTAGTTGGGTTCCTCTTTGCGTTTGAGGGCGCGCTGGGTTTGCTCGGGAGTGTAGCCGGGGTACACGGGCACCACGGGTTGGTCCTCGGTAAAAAGTATCCAATCACGCTGTTTCTGCGGAAGGTCTTTCCATTGTTTGTCCACATCATAGCCCAGGGTCACCAGAATGTCGCGCTGGTTTTGGCCGCCCCAGGCGGTGGGCCAGGCGGCAATGGCCCGCTCCCGAATGGTGAGGCTGGGGTCGGGCACCATGCTTTGCTCCGTCACGTCATAGATGCGGCCAAGGCCGTGGCAGGTGGGGCACGCGCCCTCGGGAGTGTTAGGACTAAACGCCTCGGCGTAGATGATGGGCTGGCCTTTGGGGTAGTCGCCGGCCCGGCTGTAGAGCATGCGCACCAGGTTAGAAAGGGTGGTCACGCTGCCCACGCTGGAGCGGGTGGTGGGCGTGCCGCGCTGCTGTTGCAGCGCCACCGCCGGCGGAAGCCCCTCAATGGCGTCTACCTCGGGCACGGCCATCTGGTGGAACAGCCGCCGGGCGTACGGACTCACGCTCTCCAGGTAACGGCGCTGGGCCTCGGCGTACAACGTGCCAAATGCCAACGACGACTTGCCCGAGCCCGACACGCCCGTGAACACCACCAGCGCATTTCTGGGAATGGTGAGGTCAACGTTCTTGAGGTTGTGTTCCCGCGCGCCCCGCACGGTGACATAGCCGGTGAACGGTTTTTTATCTAAAGGTGGCGTCTTCTTCATTGGTGGAGCTTTCTGGGTACGGGGGCCACTTACCAAATTAGGCCCCTAGCACACTACTGCCTTCCTGCAAATTAGTTTTGCCAAACAGGGGCCAGCGCCGCCAGAGCCCAGGCAGCCCTAAGCAGAAACCGATGCCCAACGGCCTCCAGAAACAAAAACCCACCTAGCACCGCCATGGCTAGAGAAAACCTGTTTTGGCGCTCATTTCCAAAACGGAGCCCAAAAACCCAACTGCCTTTTCTGATTCCATCCATGCTCCCCTGACTACGCCTATTGACCGCCACTCCTTTTCTTGCACTATTACCACATGTAAATTTCCAGGCAACCTTGGAAAGGCAGAAAGGCGGGATATTCTGGGTCGGCAAATCAGGTTTTCGGCACATGCCCTGCTTCCAATTTTAGAATTCTCTTTGCGGGCTGCCCTAGAATTGGGCAAAACACCAGAAATGGGTATAAATACTGAAAACTAGGTATTTACTAGGGTATATATTTGTGTATACCTTTGTGATACAGGGAATAAAATCTCTGGTTTACATATTTTTTTCTAAAGGTCCATTGAAATAATCTAATTAAATACCTTACCTTAGCACCAATATTTAGACCGCCTCCCCCAGCTTCTAAATATTATATACTAAATATTATATTTTTTAGATTTGCGTAAAAAATTGACTTAAACGAAATCTGAAAAATAAAAGTTTCACAAACGGCTTCTACGCCTCAACTTTTTTATTAAAAATTTTTTTAGAACAAAAGAGCGAGTTACAGGGAAGGCTAAATCAAAATGTATGAAAACACTATTACAAAATTTTAAGGGGGGCAAACAACTTGCCTTGACCGTTTTAGTTACGGTACTCACCGTTTACTCCAGTTGGGGGCAGATTTACAGAACTAAAGCTTCTGGTAATTGGAGTGATTACACAACAGTTTGGGAAGTATCTGAGGATGAAGGTGAAACTTTTACCAATGCTACTGTTTCTCCAAGTTATGATAATAGCACTAACACAATTATTCTGGGCAATCATACCGTATCTGTTGATAGTGATATTATTATATATCATACTACTATTGCCCCTTTGGGTAAAATTATCATCAATTCGGGTATTACATTAGAAATTTCCGCTGGGGCAGAAGATGACCTATTAGTGTTGGGAACATTAGAAAATAACGGAACTTTACTTTTAGGCCCATCCACTAGAACAATTGCTGAAGTGATTGTGACTGGCACATTGGATAACAGAAATCTTATCCTTGATTCTACTCCAGAAAATCTACTATTCAATAGTGAATTTAGTGTCTATTTGCAAAATTCTTCTTCTGCAAATAGTTTTGTTCCTTTAGCCTACTGGCATCCTAGCTCTACTATTAAAATACTTAAGGCAGTAGCAAAACCTTTACTAGGTTTAAATCAAGAATTTGGCAATGTCACTTGGGACACTCCAACTTTAGCTCCCACATCAGCTAATTATTATTTATTGGATGGCTTACTTACAACCATAAACGGAAACTTTACTATTCTAAACACAGGAACAAGGCAGCTTTATTTGGACGGGGAAGAGACAGGAATAGAATCAGTTTATATAGGAGGAGATTTAATTGTAAACGCTCCTAGCACATCACGATTGGTTATTCATTATAATGGTTCTACAACCTTAACAATAGGTGGAGATATAAGAGTAATGGCCGGCACTTTAGATTTATCTGGTCAGGTAGGTACTACGGTAGAACTTGCTGGAAATTATACTCGCACAGGTGGTAGTATTGTAAATACCCAGGGAGTTGCAACAATTAAATTTGTAGGTAACCCAGATGGCATTGATCAAGTTGTTACTAATACTGCTCCTACAACAAATGTTATGAAATATGAGGTATTAAACACAACGCTCTCAATTCCTGCAGGAAATTTTCTGGCTGGTGGTGGTACTACCAGTTCATTTATGTTAGATACAGACGGAATTTTAAAGCTTGGTGACGTTACCCCATTAGTTGGCTCAGGTACAGCATTACCAAGTACTGCTACACCTCCAACTGGCAATATTAGAATAGCAGAAATAAGAAGAATTTTTGCTTCAGGTTCTACAATAGTTTATAACAATAGCACTACAGCACAAAATACTGGATCGGGACTGTCAATTGCAGGCGATTTTAATTTAGAGATAGCCAATTCAAAAGGAGTAACTCTTACAAACAATTTAACCATTGCTGCAGGAAGAACTTTAAACTTGAGTGGAGGGAATTTAATCGTTGGTTCTAAAACATTGACAATGGCTGGGTCAGTCATTGGTTCTGGTAATGTTTTCACTACTAATAATTCCTCTATAGTTATAACAGGTGACGGCGATGCAGGTACTTTATCTTTATCTTCTGGCACTGTAAAAGATGTGATCCTCAACCGTACATCTGTAGGTTCTACTGGCACCATTGCTTTGGGCTCGAACCTGAATGTGGCTGGTGCTTTGACCCTTACCAAAGGAAACTTAAACATTGCAGGCAGAACGTTAACGCTGTCAGGGACTGCTTCTTTTGAATCTGGTAAGTTATTAGGAAATTCTACTTCTAAGGTGGCTATAAATGGTACTGGGGCATTGGTATCCTTAACTTTTGATCCATCTGCTAACACCATTGGAGAATTAACGGTTGCTAAAACTGATGGAACAGCTACTATTGCTGGTTTATTCAACATAAACACAGCATTAAATTTGTCAGTAGGTGCTTTAACTGCTCCTAACTTGACAATGGCCGCCAATAGTACCATTAACAGAACAACCGGTACTATCTCTGCCACTCCTTCAGGAACGTACAATGTGACGTATCTGGGTGGTGTTACTACTGGCTTAGAATTACCAACTACTGCCACTGCCTTGAGAAACCTGACCATTAATGCCTCAGGCAACACGGTTACCTTAAACGCAGGCCGTACCGTAAACGGCAACTTCAGTATTACATCTGGAACGTTTGACCAAGGCGCCAACACCTTAAACGTGAAAGGTGATTTCACCCACGCAGGAGAAGGCTACATTGGCACGGCCGGTGCAGTTGTCTTGAACGGTCCTGCCGCTCAATCCGTGTCTACCACCAGCGCCCTAGCCTTCAACAACCTGACCGTAAACAACAGCGCGGGTGTGAACCTGACCAGTGATAACGTGCAGGTGAATGGTGCCCTAGCCCTTACTTCCGGTAAAATTACTACCAACGCCAACACTCTGACCTTGGGCTCTGCCGCTACCATTTCTGAGACGGCTACCAACTACGTAGTAGGGAAACTGGCCACATCCAGAAATGTGACTGGTGCTAACAATTTCGGTGGAATTGGTTTTAACATCACTTCTGGTCCAGCCATGGGAACTACCGACTTAGTACGTACTTCTGGCCCAGCCGGCGCCGTAACCGTTGATGGTAATACCGGTATCAACCGCAAATGGAAAGTAACGCCTGCTACCCAGCCTGCTACTCCGGTAGCCGTGA
Source organism: Rufibacter sp. LB8 (assembly GCF_014876185.1). Classification (NCBI taxonomy): domain Bacteria; kingdom Pseudomonadati; phylum Bacteroidota; class Cytophagia; order Cytophagales; family Hymenobacteraceae; genus Rufibacter; species Rufibacter sp. LB8. Next base: position 1,518,751 of record NZ_JADALJ010000001.1, read on the forward strand.
CCTTGACCTGGCCTGCCGATGATGACAACAACGCCGGTGGCCTGCGTGATTTCAACGCCATGCGTATCTACAAAACCACCACCGTTGACGGCGTAGAAAGCAGCACCTATACAGACATCAGCAAGACTAACCAGGCCGTGAACACCGCTTCTGCCATTAGATCTATCTCCGGTACGGTTACTTCATTCTCTACCTTAACGGTATCAGACATCAACCAACCGCTGCCTGTGACCTTAATGCACTTCAACGCCAAGCGTGACGGCGAAGCAGCACAGTTAACCTGGGCTACCGCTGCTGAGATTGACAACGCCGGCTTTGACATTGAAGCTTCTACAGACGCGGTGAACTTTGAGAAAATCGGGTTTGTGGCCTCTAATGGTGGCAACTCTACCGTGGTGAAGAACTACAACTACACAGACAACCGCCCGAACAAGATGGGAACCATCTATTACCGCTTAACCCAGGTAGACACAGACGGAAAATCTACTACCTATGGCATGAAGCCGGTAACATTCAACGGCGTGATCTCTAGCTCTTCGGCCTACCCTAACCCGTTCACCTCAGAAGTTACCGTCGCCTTCGTAGCCGACAGAAAACAACAGGTGACCCTGCGCTTGACAGATGCCATGGGCAAAGTGGTTCTGCAGAAAGTAGTGACCGCTGACGCTGGTTCTAACCAGCAAACCCTCAGCCTTGACAACTCTGTACCTGCGGGCATCTACATCTTGACAGTAGTGTCAGACAAAGGACAGGAGAACATTAGAGTGGTGAAACAATAAGCCCCTCCTATTCCCAAAAGAAAAAAGGCTGCCTCAAAAGGCAGCCTTTTTTTTATGTCCAGGCCAGAGCCATTGATAAGTTTTGCCCTGCGCCCCTACCAGAAACCACAACGCGTAAATAGCAGGTTAGGCCCTCCAGACCAATCCCAAATCCTGCTCCCTCGCTGGTAGGTGCCAAGCTGGGTAATTTCCGTTTTGGGGCTCATTTCTGGAAATGAGCCCCAAAACGGAAATTGAATTCCGGTGAACTCAAAAATGACCCTCGCCCTAAAAGCCAGACACGCACCTGTTCCAGCACAAGGCCACCCTGCCTGATTGATTGGTACAAATACGGTATGTGTTCATTAAATACTGAATTTGCAGATTTTGGGCTGGAAAACGCCTTTTCGCAGGAATATTCCCCCCTCCTTTTTCCGTAAGGGCAGGCATGGCAGCCAGCAACTACCGTTTACATGCGTTCAGCTGCTTGACGGCCTTAGCAAAGGCAACCTGTTGGGCAGCCCAGAGGACAAGCGCCCCCAGACAGCGCCAGGGCGAAAAATTTCAAAGGAAACGTAAAAGCATTGCATCCAAATAAACAATACAGTATGAATTCTGCCATGCGCCAGGGGGTGACAAGTAGTGTGTTCGGGAAGTACCAAGCCCCTTCGCAATTTTTAGATGAAGTCTTTCAACCCACCGGTGAAATAAAACCAGAGTACCAGGGCATTTACGAGCAGTTCCTGCAATTTTCCAAAGATGATTTCAGGGAACTCAATGAACACGCCAAGATGTCTTTTTTCAACCAGGGCATCACCTTCTCGGTGTACAACTACAAAGCCAAAGGCGTGGAGCGCATCTTCCCGTATGACCTGTTCCCCAGGGTGATTCAGGCGGCGGAATGGGCGCGCCTGGAGGAAGGCATCTTGTAGCGGTGCACAGCGCTCAACCTGTTCATTCAAGACATTTACAACAGCAAGCACATCCTCAAAAACAAGGTAGTGCCGGCAGACCTTATCTTCTCTTCTAAGAACTACCTCAAGGCCATGCAGGGCATTAAACCGGTGGGGGGCATCTACAACCATATCTCCGGCACTGACCTGATCAAACACAGTAATGGTCAGTACTACGTGCTGGAAGACAACATCCGCTGCCCGTCAGGCATTAGTTATTTACTCACCAACCGGGTGGCCATGAAAAGGGCGCTGCTGCACCTGTTCAAGCAATTCAACGTGAGCACGGTGCAGGAGTACCCGCAGGAGTTGCTGGCTACCATGCAGTCTGTGGCGCCAGATGGCGTAGATGTGCCCACATGCGTGGTGCTCACGCCCGGCGTGTATAACTCCGCCTATTTTGAGCACGCCTACCTGGCCCTTAACATGGGCATACCCTTGGTGGAGGGCCGTGACCTGTACGTGGAGAAGAATTTTGTGTACATGAAGACCATTAACGGCCCGCAGAAAGTAGATGTGGTGTACCGCCGCTTAGACGATGATTTCCTGGACCCCCTGGCGTTCAACCCAGATTCCATGCTGGGCGTGCCCGGCATTATGGGGGCGTACCGCGAAGGCAACATTTCCTTGCTCAATGCCCCGGGCACGGGTTTCGCAGATGACAAAGCGGTGTACACCTATGTACCAGACATCATTAAGTACTACCTTAACCAGGAGCCCATCTTAAACAACGTGCAAACGTACCGCTGTGAAAAGGAAGATGACTTTAAGTACGTGCTGGAGAACATGGCCAAGTTGGTGGTGAAACCCGTGGATGAAAGCGGTGGCTACGGCATCTTGATCGGGAACAAGGCCAGCCACGCCGAACTCGCAGAATTCAAGCACCTCATCACCCAGAACCGCCGCAAGTACATTGCCCAGCCCATCATGGACCTGTCTACCCACGCCACCTTCATTGAAGGCGAAGACCGGTTTGAGCCCCGGCATGTAGACTTGCGCACGTTCGCGCTGCTGGGCAAAGACCGCCAGTTTGTGTTGAAAGGGGGGCTGTCACGCGTGGCCCTTAAAAAGGGCAGCCTGGTTGTGAACTCCTCTCAGGGCGGCGGCTCCAAAGACACCTGGGTGCTGGAACCCTAACCCAAGCCCTCCAGGAATTGGGGTGCGCCCGTTTACAAAGTGTATACATCTTTTTGCGCTTTAGAAACCAACCAGCCTTCTAAAGCGCAAAACCATTCCCATCAACCAAAAAGAAACCACCTACCACACCATACACTACTTACATGCTGTCAAGAATTGGAAATAGCTTGTTTTGGATGGGCCGCTACCTGGAAAGAGCTGAACATATTGCCCGGTTTACGCGGGTGCAGTTCATGTCATCTGTAGATGCGCCCGTGGGGCAAAGCCGGGAGACCGTGCTGGCCTCCATTCTGGAGATGTCGGCTAACCGCCCAGGGTATTTTGCCGCCCACCCGGAACTGCATGACGAAGCCGTTTTAACCTATACCACTATTGCAGAGAACAATCCCTTCTCTATTCTGGCTTACCTGAACATGGTGCGGGAGAACGCCCGCGGGGCCCGCGACAGCATCTCCATTGAGCTCTGGGAGTCCATCAACTCCTTTTACCACCGCATGAACGCCTTCGCTGAAGCTGGTTTCCATTCAGCGGAGATTGAGTATTTCACCAAGCGCATGGAAGAAAGCAGCTACGTGATCAAAGGGCATATTGACAACACCCTGCTCCGCAATGAAGTATGGATGCTGCTGTCTCTGGACATGCACCTGGAACGGGCCGTGCAGGTCTGCCTCATCTTGCTTACCAAACTCAAAGACATTGAGAAACTGGACGCAGCCAAACAGGGCGGCGCCGTGGAGACCTACCAATGGATGACCACCTTGCAAAGCATTGAGTCTTTTGACATGTTCATGCGGTGCCAGAAAACCAGCCCCACCAAACACACCGTGCTGGACTTCCTGCTCTTTGACTCGGCCTTCCCAAAGTCCATTGCGTTCAGCCTGGCCTGCGTGAAACAGTACATTGAGGGCATTCCCTTTCAGGAAGACAAAAAGAAAGGCTCACTCAATTTTATTGCCGGCAAGCTGGCCTGCCACTACCAGTACAATACCATTGAAGACATTGAAACCTCGCCGGTAGAGTTTCTGGAGACAACCCTCCAAAACATTTATGACCTGGCGCACCTGCTAGACGTAAAGTATCTGAAATATAATTGAGGATGGTAATTTCACCCATGACCACAGTATTTGAGATCACCTACAGCACGCAGAACACCTATGAAGAAAACGTGCGCGAGGCGTTCTTCTCTTTCCTGGTGGCGCCTAGCCAAGATGAGACGCAGTCGGTGCGCAAGCTTTCCTTTCATCATTCTTTGAAAGCGGAGGTGTTTCACCACCGTAATTCCTTTGGATTTGACCTTACCCGGTTGTATTCCACGCAACCGTTCAAAACATTTGAGTTCCAGATGCAGGCGGTGGTGGAGAAAAAGCAGATGTTTTTGCCGTCAGGGCCCATTCTTTCTTTGGCAGAAGAGCAAAACCTGCTGGCCGACCATGACTTTTTCATTGAGAACCATCTTTTTTTAGGCACCAGCCGGTACACGGCGCTACCAGCTTCGGTTAGCGGACAATTGTTTCTCCGGGCCCAGTACCAGTCAGTGTTTGACTACCTCACCTAGCTCAACCAGTTTGTGTATGACCTGCTGGAGTTTGACCCCGAACCCACAGATGTGCACACCCCCGTGAGCGAGGTGCTTGAACTGAAACGCGGCGTCTGCCAGGATTTCACGCACCTGTTCCTGGCCCTGGCCAGGTTAAGCAAAATCCCCTGCCGGTATGTGTCGGGGTATTTGAACCAGGGCCTGAACCTGACCGGCACCGCCGTCATGCACGCGTGGGCAGAGGCCTACCTGCCGGGTTTTGGCTGGCAGGGCTTTGACCCCACCAACAACCTGCTAGCCGACAGCAACTACAATAAAGCCGCCAACGGCACAGATTACGGAGACTGCAGCCCTTTGAAAGGGGTCTTGAAAACTAATGGCGGCCAGGAAACCAAATACCACGTGAAAGTACACCCACAGGCGCCAACCCAAATTTTGCAGCCATCTTTTATGCAGCAGTCCATGCAGCAATAAGTTAGGCACTGGCAACCCACTATTTATATTCCCCATGAAAACCTTCCATTGCAGCTGCGGCAACAAGTTGTTTTTTGAGAATTCACAGTGCCTTTCCTGCCAGCGGGAAGTGGGCTGGTGCCCCGTGTGCCAGGGCATGCACGCCATGGCACCAGAGCAGGACGCCTTCCGGTGCACCAACCCAAAATGCCAGGCCCTGGTAGACAAGTGCCTTAACTACACGCGCTACAACATCTGCAACCGCATGGTAGAACGCACCGGCTCCTACCAGGCCCAGTGCCTGTGCGGCTACTGCCAGCTCACAGAGACCATCCCAGACCTGTCTGTGGAAGGCAACCTGACCAAGTGGTACAAGCTGGAGGTGGCCAAACGCCGGCTGCTGCACATGCTGGACCTTATTGGGCTCCCTTATGGCTCCAAAGGCCAACAGTTTGAACTTCCCTTGTCCTTTGATTTCAAAGAAGACCAGCAGCCCAGTGCTTTTGGGTGGTTGGGCATAGGCCCTGAAGAGAAAGTGTACACCGGCCACGCCGACGGCAAAATCACCATCAACATTAAAGAGGCCGACCCGGTGGAGCGCGAGAAGCTGCGGGTGCAGATGAATGAAACCCAGCGCACCTTGATTGGGCATTTCAGGCATGAGATTGGCCACTACTACTGGCAGTTGCTGGTGCAGGGCAAAGACGAAGAAGCGTTCAAGGCTATTTTTGGGGTTCATGAAAACCCCAGCTAAAGCCAAGCCATGGACCACTATTACAAAAATGGCCCCAAGGCCTACTGGGCCAACAGCTACATCAGCGCCTACGCCACCATGCACCCCTGGGAAGACTTCGCGGAGACCTGGGGCACGTACCTGGACATGATTGCCGTGCTGGACACCGCAGACAACACAGACCTGCTGGAAATGCCCGGCGAAGACCTGGAAGACGCCCAAATGGAATCTATGCTGGCCCGGTACACAGACCTGAGCCTGAAAGTAAACGAGGTCAACCGGTCACTGGGCTTGCCAGACCTGTTCCCCGAGACGTTCTCTGCGCCGGTCATTCAGAAAATGAGCTACATCCATCACCTCATCAAGAAGCACCGCACGCGGCCCAAGAAAGCATCTTCCAAATAAACCGCATTTCTTAAGCAAGCGGGAAAGCCACAGAGGCAATAAATTTACTGTCTGTTTTCGGGCTCATTTCCAGAAATGAGCCCGAAAACAGACAGAGGAAGAACATGCTATTTCCACGTTCTAGTTAACATATAAATTCAAAACTAATAACAATATATTATTCCTTCGTAATCAAATTCCCATCTGCGGCATAACTCACCAAACCCGCCTCTAACATTTGCTGCAACAGGTCTCCCAGTAACTCCTGCTCTGAGCTACTGAAATGGAGTGATAGGGATTTTGGGTGCAAGGGCGCTTTTTTGAGATAGCTTAAAATGCGAGCTTCCAGGTGGAGTTTGTTCTCTTCCAGTTTGGCTTTTTTCTTTTGGGCCAGGCAATAATCACAGATGCGGCAAATCTGGTCAGACTTTTCCCCGAAATAAGCTAGGATCTGCAGCGTGCGGCATTTCTGGGTATTCTGCATGTAGGTCACCACGGCTTCGGCTTTTTTCATGGCTTTCTCCCGAAACTGGTTCAGGCGCTTCTGGTCCAGGGGCAGTTGCTGGGCATCAAAGCGGGGCAAGGTGAACTGCACTTGTGGGCCGTCGTGTTGGGCGTCATAGACCAGGACCTTGCGCTGGTGCAAGTGTTGGAGTTGCTGCCGGAGGGTGGCTTCGGGCAGGTTGATGTGTTTGGCCAGGCCTACCTCTGAGATTTTCACAAAGTCGTTGTACAATTCACCGCCGTACAGCCGCAGCAGGCCTTTGATCACGGGTTCCAAGGTCTCGTTCATCAGCTGGAATTCATACAGCGCCTGGTGCTCCAGCAAGAAATTTACTTTAGACGGACTGTAAAACCCTTCGTTCAGTTGTAACAGGCCTTCGTTCTCCAGCTGTTTCAAAGCATAATGCGCTTCCACGGGTTGTAATTGGTAGGTCTTGGAGAACTCGGCCAAGTCAAAGTCGAAGGACTGGAATTGCCCGCTGCCGGTGGCCAGCTGGTAAAAATTGGCCAGGGCCTGGTACACGCGCTTCAGGGTCTCCAAGGGTGGATGGGCCTCAGTGGTTTTCTTGAGGAGCAGAGACGATTCCTCAGGGCCCAGGAGCACGGTGGCGTAGCTGTACTTGCCATCGCGGCCGGCGCGACCCGCCTCCTGGTAATACGCCTCCAAAGAATCTGGCAAATCAAGGTGCACCACCAGGCGCACATCTGGCTTGTCAATGCCCATCCCGAAGGCGTTGGTGGCCACCATCACGCGCACTTTGTCTGTGATCCAATTGGTTTGGGCGGTGGTTCTGGTTTGGTGCGGGAGGCCAGCGTGGTAGGCGGCGGCTTTAATTCCCTGGCGCTGTAGCCAATCAGAGAGTTCTGCGGTACGGCGGCGGTTGCGCACATAGATAATGGCCGTACCGGGCATCTTCTGCAGAATCTCGCGCAGGCGGCCTTCTTTGTCCTCCACCGGCAACACTGAATACGACAAGTTCTTTCTGGCGAAGCTTTGTTGAAAGACCTGCTGTTTTTTGAAGGCGAGTTTTTCCTGGATGTCTTGCTTGACCACTTCGGTGGCAGAGGCGGTAAGCGCCAGCACGGGAACGTTGGGCAACACCTCGCGTAGCTTGGCAATCTCCAGGTACGGCGGCCTGAAATCATAGCCCCATTGCGAAATACAGTGTGCTTCATCTACGGCCAGCAGACTCACGTTCATGCGCTTGAGCCGCTCCAGAAACAAATCAGTCTGCAATCTTTCCGGCGACAGATACAGAAACTTGGTAGTTCCGAAGATGCAATTGTCCAGAATCAGGTCGCGCTCGCGCTCCGGCTGTCCTGCGTGCAGCGCCGCCGCCGAGATGCCGCGCTTGCGCAGGTTCTCCACCTGGTCTTTCATGAGGGCAATCAAAGGGCTCACCACTAGACAAACGCCTTCCTGCGCCAGCGCCGGCACCTGAAAGCAGATGGACTTGCCGCCGCCCGTGGGCAGAATGGCCAGTGTGTCCTTCCCCGCCAGCACAGAGTCAATGATCTCCTCCTGCCCCGGCCTGAACTGGTCATAGCCCCAATACTCCCGCAATATCTGCTGAATGTCTGCCATACAATAGCCAAAACTACAAAATAAGCGGCAGCTTCCCTGTAGGCCTAAGGCTAAGCCAACAGGTTCCGTTTTCGGCTTCATTTCCGGAAACGGGCCCGAAAACGCAAACCGTAGAGCCGTTATCACTTTACCATCAGGGCATTTTCAACAGAATTAAAGAATTTGATCAGCCTGAAAACAACAAGACATTTAGGTTTGACTATTTAGTCTTAGGTTCCGTTTTCGGCTTCATTTCCGGAAAGGAGCCCGAAAACAGAAAACCCGACCATGGGCCGGGTTTTCTGTGAACTTACTCTTTTTAATGAATCCTTAGGCGGCTGCGGATTGCTCCTGCTCGCGATCTTCAATCACTTTCTTCAGTTTCTGGATAGACTGCTTCGCGCGCTCTTCATCTAATTTATTGATGTTGAGCAGCATTTTCGTCTTCTCCTGGCGCGTGATCACCGGGTTGTTCAGTAACCTGATGATTTCCTCTTTCTGCTTGGCCGTGGCATATTTCACGGTGGCTTCTTCTTCCACCACTGGTGCAGTAGCCACCGGAGCTGTTTCAGTCACAGCCTCCGCAGGAACCGCTTTCATGGTTTTGGCCGGAGCCGAAGTTCTGGTTTGCGACTCAGTTTTCTGCTCCGTCACGTTGCCTTGGTAATCCATTTCCTCGGCGGGGGTTGGCTCGTAGCCCGCTGCCCTAATGATCCAGGCCAATGCGTTCCGGTAAGCTTTCCCAATGGCTCTGGTTTGGGCCATAGACGCGATGGCGTATTCCTGGTAATATTTACGGCCCTGCTCTTTGTTGGAGCAGATGGCAAATCCGGCACCAGCCACCTGGTCTGTGCGTAGGTTCAGCAAGTTTACTTTGGCCAAATATTTAATCTCCGTAGAATCGCTCATGTTGGTAAGCTCTTCCACTATGGGCAGAATACCTAACCGCGAGCCAGCGTACTGCCAGCCTTCCACGTTCACATATTCTTTGCCTTGTATGTTCTGATACAGTCTATTCTCTTTGATGAACTTGGCCAAATCAACGGCCAGGTGCATGGTTTCGTCAGAACGGGAGATATCAAAGCTCTCTATTTTATGCTTCTTTAATCCTTTTTCGCTGGTCTCAGCTTGATTCACTTTCGTCTGCATTTCTCTTAGTTTTCAGTTCAGATTCATAACAGACGGGTGTTTAGAATAGTGCCAATTTTATAGATTTTTATTGCATTTAATGTCATTGATAGTCAAGTAGTTACGCACAAATGCTAATTTATTTTTAGCAAATTGCAATTCATTGATCTATAGAGAGTTAATTAAATAGAGTTTAATTGAAACTTCGAAGTGACTACTGTGGTTTATTATGCCAAGGCTTTAATATCAAGCCTGCTTTTCCCCGCGGTCATCCTGAGCGCAGCCGAAGGATCTAACGAAGAGGCATTCCATTACTAAGCAACTACCACCCACCATTTATCTTACCTAATTCGCCGTTGTTGGTATTTTCTCCAACGACTAAGACTGCTTTTCAAGTTAACAACTACCATCCACAACCTACTTACTTAATCTCTTCTTTCTTACTTCGCCTCCCAGGTTTGTCACTTTTCTCCTTGATGCTCAACCTAACCAAAAGAATCAAGAACCCCCGAACTCGCTGCCGCTCAGACAGGCGGGTGTTCATTCTTTGCACCTGGAAAATGCTATCTGTTTCATTGTAAGTTTAGGCTTTTGCTGGTTGAAAGGCCAATACTGTTCCCTCCCATGCTCCGGGCACATCGCCTTCCGGCGACCCTGCGCAAGGTTGATCGGTTGCTGAATGTGCTGTTGGAAACGCTCCATAAACTTCCTCGCCCTTCAGGGCGGGAGGAAGAATAGCACTTTGCTGACTTTTGCTGAAATCAATAGACCCGTGCTTTAGCTCGGGGTCCTTGTGAATTTTGCCGTTTTCAGGCTCATTTCTGTAAATGAAGCCAAAAACAGAAAACTCCCCTCCTGTTTTAGGAGGGGTTGGGGGTGGTCAATACAAACATTCCCGTAGGGTGGGACTGACGCTATTCCGCCTCACCTGGCTTCAGCAAAAACCCGTCTTTCATAGTGAGTTTTCTATCGGCCATGTCGGCGAGGACGGGGTTATGGGTGACTAAAACAAAGGTCTGGCCAAGGTCTTCGCGGAGTTTGAAGAAGATTTGGTGGAGCTCATCGGCGTTCTTGGAGTCCAGGTTGCCGGAGGGTTCATCGGCGAAGATCAGTTTGGGGGAATTGATCAAGGCGCGGGCGACGGCGGTGCGCTGTTGTTCGCCTCCAGACATTTCTGAGGGTTTGTGATGCAGCCGGTGGCCCAGGCTAAGCATTTCCAGCAGCTCGGTGGCGCGGGTCTCTACTTCTTTCTCGGGCCGATTGGCCAAGAAACCAGGGAGGCAGACGTTCTCCAGCGCGCTAAACTCGGGCAGCAGGTTGTGGAACTGGAAGATGAAGCCAATGTTACGGTTCCTGAACTGCGCCACTTCCTTGTTGCTCATGCCGGAGATTCGGTGCCCGGAAAGAAACACATCGCCGGCGTCTGGGGTGTCTAAGGTGCCCAGCAGGTGCAGCAGCGTGCTCTTACCCGCGCCCGAGGCGCCGACAATAGACACCACTTCGGCTTCGCCAATGACCAGGTCAATGCCTTTTAAGACCGGCAGCACGCCGTACGATTTATGCAGCCCGCGGGCCTCCAACAATACTGGTTTCTCTGGAATCATGTGCTACAAAACAACGGGGAACAGGCGGCATTTGCAACCTTATGGCGTAATTAAGCCTGGGCTTCTCAACGCAAACCAGCGGCGGCGGGTTTTCGGGCTCATTTCTGGAAACGTAGCCAAAAACGGGAAATTCTTTACCTTGCCTGTATGAACCTACTGCTCTGGTGCCTCAACTTCTGCCTCCTGACCCAACTCACCGCCTGCCAACCCAACCAGAAACCAACTCTGCCCGCTATGGCCACCATGCGCGGCGTGAACTGGGTGGTCGCAGACACTGTGACATTGGCGCAGTTGCAGACACTCAATGACCACGGCGTGGAATGGATTGCGCAGACGCCGTTTGGGTGGCAGAAAAACCACAACACGCCAGAACTGACCTTCAGCAGCAAGCGCGGCTATTGGGGCGAGCGCGACGAAGGCCTGATTCAGACCACGCAACTGGCCAAATCTTTGGGCATCAAAACCTTGCTAAAACCGCACATCTGGCTCCGCAACAACCAAAACGGCGAATGGGTGGGCACCATTAAAATGACTTCAGAGCAAGACTGGCAGACCTGGTTCCAGAATTACCGCACCATGCTGTTGCACTACGCCCGGCTAGCCGATTCTCTGCAGATAGAGGCGCTCTGCATTGGCACCGAGCTCCACGCCACCGTGAAAGAAAAACCCGAGGAATGGCGAAAACTCATCAAAGAAACCCGGCAGATTTACAAAGGGCAACTCACCTACGCCGCCAACTGGGACCGCGAGTACAAAGACATTGAGTTCTGGGATGCCCTGGATTTCATTGGCGTGCAGGGTTATTTCCCGCTGAGCAAGAATCCGTCCCCTGCCCTACCCGAATTACTGGAAGCCTGGGAACCGCACGTAAAGGCGCTGGAGAAAGTGCAGCAGAAATTCAACAAACCGCTGGTTTTCACCGAAGTGGGCTACCGCAACATTCCATTGGCCGCCGCCCAGCCCTGGACCTGGCCCAGTCGTGGACAAGCCCCTGAGCCCGAAGACCCGGAAACGCAAGCCAGACTCTACGAAGCCATGTACCAGACCTTCTGGCAGAAACCGTGGTTCAAAGGTACCTTCATCTGGAAATGGTACCCGCAGGTTCGCGAGAACGGCCGCGCCCGAAGAGATTTTACGCCACAAGGACTTCCGGCGGCCCAGGTGATGGCGACATTCTATAAGTCCTGAGAAGAATCCTGGGTCAAGAGTCAAAAAATGGATTCCGTTTTTGGGCTTGTTTCTGGAAATGAGGGCGAAAACGGAAACTGAGTTAGCTTTTTGAAAAGGCTTTTACCTCAGCCCACGTCCAGTATTTTTTGGGTGATATTCCGGCAAAAACCTTCTCAAAATAGGCCAGACACGTCTGCACGAAAACATCTTTGGAAATAGAAGACGGGTAAATTATTCTCTCCATGGGGTTGCCGTAGCGTTGGGCCTTGGTCAATTTTTCTTTCTGTAACCGCAATAAAGGCCCGGTATCTGTCACTCCGTCGGCGGACCATTTCTGGCCCTCCATCTCCAGTTGAGTTAATATTTGGGCCAAAGGACTAAGGTCAGGTCTGGGGAGCGTGGGGCGGCTGTGGAGATCCACCCAGGTGGTGTACTTGCATTCTACCTCGTATCGGTTTTGGTCATAGCAAGAGATGACAATGTCATAGCCAGCAGTTGGCCCGAAGAGCGCGTAATAATGCACCGGCTCTGGCGTTTCTATAATGATCACGCCTAAATCTTCCCTTTTTGTGAAGTGGGAATCAGGGCTGTGGATTTGACGGTAGCCTGCCAAAACTTGGTCATAGTCTGGCCTCCAGACGTGTTGCTGCGCCTCGGGGTTTTCCAACACCTGGGTAAAGGCTTCCAGGAAATAGTGAAATTTGGGAATAGAGGCTACTACTTCATTTTCCTCCAACTCCTCGGCCCCGAAGGGTGGATAAAAGCGGGCCTTCTCTTCGGCGTTTAGCCAACAAACCAGCTTTAAAGCTTTATCTACCACCGGATTGCTCAAATCCAACTCCCTGAAATCCCCGATGACGGCTACCTGCCGTAGCGTTTCTTCGTGCTGCAAAGCCAGTTCTGGATGAAGCAGGGCCCAGACGCCTACCAGCGCGTCAATGTCAAAATGGTTGGCGGTTACGTGTTGGTAATTCGGCAAGTCTGGCCAGTTCTGTTTAAGCGCCTGCAAGACCATGCCCGCGCTGGTATCTTCTCTGAGGGGCATTGGCGTGGGTGCCTCGCGCCAATGGGAAAGGACGAGTCCGTTGGGGTGAAAACTGTCTACCACCACCGCGGGCTGGTTTTTGACCTCAGGAAAAGGAAGATACGAGAAAGGCATGCGGCAAAGATAAGAATTGAGTCTTGAGTTCTGAGTTGGCGTACGTTGTGCGTTTTCGGGCTCCATTCTGGAAATGGAGCCAAAAACGCACTCTGTTTACGCACGCAACTCTGCTGCTGTATTCCGTATGAAAGACTCAGGACTCACCCCTCAGGACTCAGGACTAGCCACATCGTGGCCTTTGTTTTGAAAAGAGCCTTGAAAGCTTTACTTTCGTGCACCAAAAAACATCAACCTAACCTCATGAATATACACGAGTACCAGGCGAAAGACATTCTGAAACGCTACGGCGTTAGAATTCAGGAAGGCATTGTGGCCGAAACCCCTGAAGAGGCGGTAGCGGCGGCAAAGCGTTTAACCGAGGAAACCGGCACTGGCTGGCACGTAATCAAAGCCCAGATTCATGCGGGCGGCCGCGGCAAAGGCGGCGGGGTGAAACTGGCCAAAAACCTGGAGCAGGTGAAAGAAATTGCCGGCCAGATCTTGGGCATGCAACTCATAACGCACCAAACCGGCCCCGAAGGAAAGAAAGTAAATAAGGTATTGGTGGCCCAGGACGTGTATTACCCTGGTGACTCTGAGCCGAAAGAATATTACGTGTCTATCTTGTTAGATAGAGCAAAAGGCCAGAATGTGATCATGGCGTCTACCGAAGGCGGCATGGACATTGAAGAAGTAGCCGAGCACACGCCGGAGAAAATCTTCAAGGAGTGGATTGACCCAGCCGTTGGCCTTCGTCCGTTCCAGGCTAACAAAATTGCCTTTGCGTTTGGCCTGCAGGGCGAAGCGTTCAAAGAATTCACCAAGTTCCTGACCAACCTTTACAAGGCGTATCTGGACACTGACGCTTCTATGTTTGAGATCAACCCCGTGTTGAAGACTTCAGACAACAAGATTCTGGCCGTAGACGGTAAAGTAGACCTGGACGACAACGCCCTGTTCCGCCACAAAGACCTGGCTGACCTTCGCGACATCTTGGAAGAAGATCCTTTGGAAGTTGAGGCAAGCAAAAGCAACCTGAACTATGTAAAGCTTGACGGAAACGTAGGCTGTATGGTGAACGGTGCCGGTTTGGCCATGGCGACTATGGACATCATCAAGCTTTCTGGTGGTGAGCCTGCTAACTTCCTGGACGTAGGAGGTGGAGCCAACGCGCAGACCGTAGAGGCCGGTTTCCGGTTGATCTTGCAAGACCCTAACGTGAAAGCCATTTTGATCAACATCTTCGGGGGTATTGTGCGCTGCGACCGCGTTGCGAATGGTGTAGTTGAGGCTTACAAAAACATTGGTACTATTAACGTTCCCATCATTGTTCGTCTGCAAGGCACCAACGCTGAGGAAGGCGCTAGAATCATTGACGAGTCTGGCCTGAAAGTATTCTCTGCCGTGCTGCTGAAAGACGCCGCGCAGAAAGTATCTGAAGTATTGGCAGACGTGGCGTAAGTCAAACTGCAATCCATAAAAAAGCCTTCCTGAAAAATTCAGGAAGGCTTTTTGTTTTTGGCGTCATTTGAAATCCAGAGCCCGAAAACGGAAGAAAGAGAGCAGTGCTTTTCAATCTTTCCCCAACTTAGACTCTTGACTCTGGACTCTATTCCAGCACGTTCAGCTTCACGTCGATGTTGCCGCGGGTTCCCACAGAATATGGGCAAACTTCATGGGCTTGGGCTACCAGTTCTTCGGCTTTTGCTTTTTCCACGCCGTCCACTTTTACGTCTAGCTGCACGGCCAGGCCGAAGCGTCCGTCTTCAAACTGGTCAAGGCTTACGTGGGCGGTCACGGTTGAATTTTCGTCTAGCCTGATTTTCTGCTTGCCGGCCATCAGTTGCAGCGCACTCTGAAAACAGGCCGCGTAGCCTGCCGCAAACAGCTGCTCTGGGTTGGTGGCGTCGCCTTTGCCGCCCAGGCCCTCAGGCAGGCGTACGGGCATGTCAATGATACCGTCAGATGATTTCACTTGACCGTTGCGGCCGCCGGTGGCGGTTACTTGGGCGGTATACAATCTTTTCATAGCGTTCAATGTGTTTGGTTGCTACTTACGTAAACTGAATTTAAGCGGAAATGTTAGACAAGGCAGTCGGCAATTCCCGTTTTGGGGCTCATTTCTGGAAACGGGGCAAAAAACAGCGCTTCCCGCTTTTATACCACCCCGCGGTTTCCTACATTTGCACTCGCAATACCAGGCCGCGTAGTACAACGGATAGTATTGGAGTTTCCGAAGCTCTCGATCCAGGTTCGATTCCTGGCGCGGCCACAGTAAAGCCCCTTAGATGGATTCTAAGGGGCTTTTTTTATGAATTCCTGTCAACTAGAAGTATTTGGGATCCATTTACTCAATGTTTTCACATACAAGTATTCTAGTCCATCATTCCTAAGTAGGCTTATCTGAAATTTAATCTAAATTCAGAATGCTGTGGATTCATTTCTAAATCTATATATTGGGACTGTAATTCTACCAATAGCATTTAATATTATTCAATCATTTAGATAACTATTCCACAACTCTACTCTTTTATTTATCATGGATTTTCAAGACGTTATCAAAGCGTTAGGAGACAAAGTGTCTCGTATGCAGGAAAGTATTCAAACAGAGGAAGCAACCAAAATGGCGTTTGTAATGCCGTTTATTTCTGCCTTAGGTTATGACATATTCAACCCAATGGAAGTAGTGCCAGAATTTATTGCAGATTTAGGCATTAAGAAAGGAGAAAAGGTTGATTACTGCATTTTTATGGAGGGTAAGCCCACCATAATTATAGAATGCAAACATTGGAAAGAGAAATTAGACGTTCACAATTCCCAGCTGCACCGGTATTTCCACGTCACCACGTCTAAATTTGGGATACTCACCAACGGCATTATTTACAGGTTCTATACTGACTTAGTGGAGCCCAATAAAATGGATGATAAACCATTTTGGGAATTCAATATTACTGACTTACAAGAACAGACAATATTTGAACTTAAGAAATACCACAAGACCACTTTTAGTGTGGAGAATATTCTCAGTTCAGCCACAGAATTAAAGTACGCGAAGGAGATTAAAAAAATCATGTTGGAGGAACTGGCTAATCCTTCAGAGGCCTTTGTAAAACATTTCGCAAGGCAAATTATATCTGGGCAAATGACAGCTAAGGTGTTGGAGCCTTTTAATAGCTTAGTTAAGCGGGCCCTTAATCAGCTTATCAGTGACATGATCAGCGACAGGCTTAAGAATGCATTAGCCTCTGAAGAAGACCGTTCTTCCATACAAGCGAGAGTTGTAGAAGACACAACGGTACAACCTGTCAATGTAGAGGCGGCCAGCAAAGTGGTGACCATAGAATTAGAAAAAGAAGCTTTCTACATCGTTCGCTCTATTCTTAGAACAAAGATTGATGCCAACCGCGTCACGCACAGAGATACGCAAAGCTATTTCGGCATTCTTCTGGATGACAATAATAGAAAGCCTATTTGCCGGCTTTATCTGGAAGGAAATAAAAAGATAATCTCTCTTCTAGACGATGCTAAAAAAGAAATGAGACATGAAATTCAAACCCTGGATGATATTTATGCCCATGCTGAGCATCTAATTAATACCGCGCTCAGTTATGACAACAAATGAGTTCATTAAAAACTAAAAATGGCAATCCCTCAGAAATTTAAAACTCCTGAGGGATTGCCATTTTTATTCCTGTCAACTTATAAACTTAGAGATGAATTTCATCTCCTACATGAACTTTACCACAACGGTTTAATCGTGCAGGCATCTTTCACGGCAGGCGTCCAGGAACTCAGTGAGTTTTTCATCGGTGAGCGGTTTTCCCAGGTAACCGTCCACGCCCAGCATATCGGCGCGCTTGATGTCATATTCGTTCTGTGAAGACGTGAGCATGGCCACCAGCGGCTTGGGGTTCAAGGGCAACCCCTGCATGGCTTCCACAAACTGGAACCCGTCCATGACTGGCATTTTCACGTCCACAATGATTAGGCTGGGGGTGGCTTCTTTGTAGAAAGGGTCAGAACAGGCGGCCTGCAACTTGCTGATGGCCTCAAAACCGTTCTGGGCGGTCATTATCTGTTCTGTGATATTCTGCCTTTTCAGCACATTGCGCGCCACATACAGGGCGGTGGGGTCATCATCTATTAATAATACGGATTTCAAAAAGATCATGCTATGTAAGAATGCTATAAAGTTAGGGGTTTACTCCAAACTGGGGGTTTAAGGTTGTGTACTATGTGAAAATATTTTACCCAAAAATAATATTTTTCACCGCCTGACGGTATAAATTGCCTTTATCAACTGTAACTCCTGTTTTTACATGGCTTTCAAGCCAACATCTTTTCCAAATCTATGAACGTCTTAACCCTCAACCTCACAGATACTGTGAAAATAGAAGTTGACAATTCCTTCACCGGCCAGGAAACCATTAAATACAACGGCGAGGTGGTGTCTGAAAAGAAGTCGCTGCTGGGCCATAACCACCAGTTTGAACGCGAGGAAAATGGCGAAGTAGTTCATTATGAAGTACGCATCAGCATAAAGCACCTCACCCGCGTGGGCATTGACATTTACCGAAACAACAAGGTAATCTTGCTTAGCTAGCTACTTAACCGCTAAATACTTAAGAAATTATTTTCAAGACACCATGTGCTGATGGACCTAACCGGCAGCTGGCGGGCCATAAACTTTTGGGTCCTGAAAACGTAAGCACCGTTGCTGGCAGCCTTGCCAGGTTCTAACGATGCCCCGCGTATGAAAAGTATTCTTTTGGTTCTGGGTTTTCTGGTCATCGGTCTTTCGGCGCAAGCCCAGGAGTTTCCGGTAGATGGCAAGAAAGGCGACATTGTCTACAAAGGCGCTAAGCGCGACACAGCCAAAATTGAGTATGACCTTAAACCGAAGGTGAAAGAATGGCTCAAGACCAACCTGCAGGGCAAGTCCAAGAACTTTGTGTATGTGCCAGACAAGAACATGTACACCGGCACCGTGTACACCGTCCTGAAGTACAAAGACAAGTTGGGCAAGGAGCAGAAATTCCCTTTGTACTTCACCATGAACATTCACTTGGTGGAGAGCGCCCTGCTCAAAGAAACCACCTATAAATATGAACTTGTGGACTTTGACATTCTGGGAAAGAAGCGCAAATATTACCCAGCGGAGCGGCTCCTGCTCAAAGGGGAAGACGAAGACAAAGACAACCTTCCCGCAGAGCACCTGCACGACCTCAAAACCCAGGCCGTCACTTTCATAGAAACGCTCCTAGCCGATTTCCACCAAAGCATGCTGTCTGGCTTGGCCTCCAGATAAAATTCGCCCACCCGTTTTTCCTGCCTTCCGTTTTAGGGCTCATTTTCAGAAATGAGCCCTAAAACAGAAGGCAGACTTTTTTTTGGGCTCCTCTGTTAAGTAGAATAAGCACGTCCTCACGCAGTTACTTTAAAGCCACTTGGTCCACCTCCGCTGCTATTCCTAGGCCACGCCTCTACACAACCAAAAAGCTTTGGCAATTTTCTTTTACTATATAGAATTTTGGGTTGCTTTCTTTCTTTATCTTGGCAGGTGAATTAAGCCTTACCTACGCAGGGAAACCATACATTTTGGCCAGTTATTTTAACGGAAGCTAAAGTCACCAACCTTTACTGCTCCCTGTTTTCCTTTTTATTGAAGCCTTTTGCGCTTCTCTTATTTTTTACTATATATTCTATACCACCTAGCCTAAACCTATTCCATACTTTTACTTTCTACCGTCATGACTGTTTCTATCAATGTCCCCTTGCGG
This sequence comes from Rufibacter sp. LB8, assembly GCF_014876185.1. Lineage (NCBI taxonomy): Bacteria > Pseudomonadati > Bacteroidota > Cytophagia > Cytophagales > Hymenobacteraceae > Rufibacter > Rufibacter sp. LB8. The sequence goes on from NZ_JADALJ010000001.1 coordinate 1,537,597, forward strand.
GTAAAGCATTTTAATGCCCAAATCAAGCACCAAGATGGCAAAGTCAGGTTCAGCCGCGCGCTGGGCAATGACCGTGGCAACCCTAGAAATTACACTTCTATTTTGTTGGAGAATGCCCTTGCCCAAAATGCGTTCCTGGAGACTGAAGAGAAAGACGCCCGGCTTTACCAGCTAAACCAGGCTGGGGTCCAAATTCTGCTGGCCGATGCGCAAAACTATCTTTACCTGCTTTTTTACCTGGCCCATGAGCGTGACCAGAAACTGCTGCAAGCCAAACAGGCCGAAAAACTGAGAATAAAGCAGGAAAAGGAAAAAGCCAGAGCCGCCAGAAACAAGCCTGCCACCTTGACCGTTTTACACTTCAACCACGAACAATATGAGGAAACGGCCCACCCACCGGTGCTGGAGAAAGTGGTAGGGTTTGAGTTGATTGAAGAAGACGGCGTGACCAAACTGAAAGGCACCAACTTTGTGATTTCCAAGTTCTTGTAATCCCCGCCCCTTTCCAATTATTTTACGTGAGCAAAGCCTGGCGCGCTAGTCCTTTGGTATCTCCACAAACACCGTGGTGCCCTGGCCTTCCTGGCTTTCTACCCATACCTGGCCTTTGTGCAGTTCCACTATGGTCTTGATGATAGACATACCCAGGCCCACGCTCTTCTCCCCTTTCAGGCCTTCGCGCCTGGCCTTGGTAAACTTATCAAACAGGGCTGGTTTCAGGGCGTCTGGAATGCCAATGCCGTTGTCCTGCACTTCGATCAACACCTTGTTGCCTTGGTCTTGGGCACTCACAGTAATATTTCCATGGTCTGGGGTGAACTTAATGGCGTTGGAAACTAAGTTATTGAGCACCTGCATGAACTTCATGACGTCTATGTACACATACAATGGCTCTTGGGGTAGGTCCATGCTGAAGTTCTTGGCAATCAAAGGCCGCCCCAACTTTACATAATTCTCCACCATAATGCCAATGCGTTGGCTCAGGTTCACGCGCTCTTTGTGCAGCACCACCTGCGCAGACTCCAGAAACTCATTGTCAATGAAATCTCTGATGATGTCTGAGCCTTTCTGCGCATTCTCTTTGATGTACTGGATGAGGTCAGAGGCTACCCCGTCTTTGCTTTGCAGTTCCTGCTCCAGCATCTCCACCATGCCCTCAATGTTGGTGAAAGGCGCCGCCAGGTCATGCGAGAGAATCTCCAGGGTGGAGTTCTTTTTGGAGTTGAACATGAGAATATTTTTAAGGTATTCTTTGTCTTTAGTGACATCTTCAGCGAAGCCGGCTATGTAGCGCCCTTTTTCCTCCAGCACCTGCGTGCTAAGGCAAATCCATTTGGTGGACCCGCTGGGCATTTGCAGCCGAAGTTCTGTTCCTTTCAGCACTTTCTGGTCCAGCAGTTTGGCATATTGGTCATAGGCAAAGGCCTTGTCTTCTTCATGCACAAAGGGCAGCACCAAGGTAGGGGTTACTAAAAAGTCCTCGGCCTCAGGCCCAAATAAATCCACAAACGCTTTGTTAAGGTAGAGGAACCTGCCTTCTTCCACGTTGTATACAAAATACGCCTGCCCAAAGCTCTCCGCCACTTTTTCTACCAACGCGGCTCCTTTTGAAAATGTGTTCTCTTCCATCTGCATTCCTTCTTTGACGGTGGTTGGCCTGGTGGCCATTATGTTAGTATTTATGTATAGAGCTATTACTATTTACTTTGGACTAAGGTTTTAGCGATAAGTTTGGAAGGTGTTGCAACCGCAAGGTCTTGCCAACAATGATTAACAGAAATTCAGGAAATTGGTTCTATCTTTTTCCCCGGTTTTCAACTTACAAGAGCACTGATTTTTTAGTTATAAGCCAAGATAGAACAGCACTAATACCATGCTTTATAGGGAATAAGTCTAGGTAAATAAGTACTTTTGTTTTCACCCCCAATAATCCTTTTTATGTTATCAGCCCCAAAGTTACCTACGTTTCAAAAAGATTTGGGAGACATCTTAGTGATTGATGACGACGCCTCCAGCCTTTTCCTAATCCAGGACCTTCTGACTTCCATGGGTTTGGGCGATAAGGTAACCGTGGCCACCAATGTCTCTGACGCGCTTTCGCTGGTGCAGAACCGCATAGGCACCGCTCAATTCCCTGATCTGGTGTTGCTGGATATTAGAATGCCTGAGACTGATGGCTTCGCGTTTCTGGAAAAGTTGAAAACGTTGTCTTGCGCGCCACACCCAGATCCCAAAGTGGTGATTCTAAGTTATTACGGCAACAGAAAATACCAGGAACAGGCAGAGCAGTATCAGGTAACCGCTTATTTAAAAAAACCACTCACCCGCGAGAAAGTCCTGGATATTATCAATTTGAGCTAATTATATTTACACTGCACTTTCATAATTCAACTCGCCGGGCTGTTGCAGAAAATGCGTTTCCATTAAAGTATTCAGCTTTTCTTTGTTGAGGGGTTTGTTCAGGAAGCCTCCTAGTTTATAAGATTGGGCCTGCAGTATATCTGTGGGACTGGCAGAGGTGGTCAGTAACACCACAATGGGTTTTTGGCGTGTAGGCCAGGTAATGTCTTCAAATTCCCTCAAAAATTCAAAGCCATCCATCACGGGCATTTTAATATCTAAGAGAATAAGTTGAGGGCAGTTCTGGGGCGTGAACGTCAGGCAGTGTTCCTGAATCAGGTCAAGCGCCTGCCTGCCATTCTGGGCCACCAATACCTGTTCTGCGCAATCCAGTTTCTTGATCACCGTCTGGCTTATGAAATTGGCAGACTGGTCATCGTCAATTAACAATATGCAGTTCAATCTATCCATTGCATGCCTGTTAAATCAATTCAGCGCGTTTCTGTCTTTTAAAAAAATAAAGAACCAAGCGCGCCTTCTTAAATTAATACTGTTTCTAGCGCTATTCTGTTGCCCAAAAGCCACTTTTAAAGGGTAAAAATTTTAGAAAAGTCAGGTTTTTCTCTCCAAAACGGTGAGGTACAGGGCTAACCGAAAAAACCCCATATATTTGTACTGCTCCCCCACCTTGCCATCTCAAACATCACCAGTAAAACACGTGCCATGCAATTTCCCCAGATCCCTGACAATGAAGCCCAGCGGTTAGACGCCTTGCATAGCTATAAAGTGCTGGACACGCTGCCTGAGAAAGACTTTGATGAACTCACCAAAATAGCCTCCACGGTCTGCGGCACGCCCATCTCGTTGATCACGCTGGTTGACACGGAGCGGCAATGGTTCAAATCTGCCTTCGGGCTGGCGGTGAAGGAAACCAAACGCGACCTGGCCTTCTGCGCGCACACCATCAACACGCCCCATGAAGCGTTTATAGTGCCAGATGCTACCCTTGATGTCCGTTTTCATGACAACCCGTTGGTGGTGGGCGGACCGCGCGTGATTTTCTACGCCGGCATTCCCTTGAATTCGCCGGACGGGTATTCACTGGGCACGCTCTGCGTCATTGACCACCAACCCAAGCAGATTTCCCAGGCACAGATTGAGGCGTTGCAGGCCCTAGCCAACCAAGTTGTGGGGCAATTGGAGCTCCGCAAGAAAAACCGCGAGTTGGAACATTACAACCGCGAGTTCAGCATCATCAACCGCAACTTGTCTGAGTTTTCTTACAGAGTGTCGCATGATTTGAAGACGCCTTTGCGCGGCATCACCAACCTGTCTGAGTGGCTTCTGGAAGAGCACGCCGCCAACTTAAACCAGGAAGGTGCCCATTACCTTTCCTTGATCCATTCCCGGTCTTTGCAGCTGCATAACTTGATTGATGGCATCTTGCAATACTCACGGGCTTCGTCTATCAGGGTGTCGTTCTCAGAGGAAGTGGATCTCACGGTTTTGCTGGAGGAAGTGCTGGACCATTGCGGCCTTCCCAGTCATTTTACGGCCACTTACCCCAAAGACCACCCCACGGTCACCACGTTTAGAATAGGGTTGTACCAGATTCTGCAGAACCTCATTGCCAACGCCATCAAGTACAATGACAAAGTCCAAGGCCGGCTCAGCGTGGATTTCCAGCCACAGGCGCATGGCTTCTCATTGGCGGTGACAGACAATGGGCCCGGCATACCGCTGGCGTACCGCGAAAAAGTGTTTCATCTGTTTGAGACGCTGGGCACCAAGGCAGAACTGGCCGACGGCAGTGTGGGCGTTGGCCTCGCCACCGTAAAGTCGCTCACGGAGCGCATGCACGGCACCATCCAAATCATTGACACGCCGCAAGATGAGCCGGGCACCTGTTTCCTGCTTCAATTCCAACTGCAGCCTTAACATAAAGTGGAGCACCGTTTGGCCTTCCGTTTTTGGCCTCATTTCCTGAAATGAGGCCAAAAACGGAAAGAACCTGGCGCGCTGCATTCAAACCTGCAGATTTTGCGTACATTGGGGCAACATGAACCATTAAACCACTTGTGTTATGGCAAAAGGAAAATCGCCCTCCAAAGAAAAAGGCAAAAAGGAACCCGCTAAAAACTTAAAAGAAAAACGCGCCGAAAAACAGCAAAAACGCGACTCTAAAAGAGATTAATACCACCTTGCCCAGCAAAAGAAAGTGCCCAACGGAGGATTTCCTGTTGGGCACTTTCTATTTATGGCATCGGCTTTCTTTCAGGCAGCATTCCTGTTTTCGGGCTCATTTCCAGAAATGAGCCCGAAAACAGGAATGCCTTCTCAGAATAGCCTGGAAACCATTTTCTATGCAAGGCAACAAAGCCAAGCCAACAAAATCTGGCAAGAGAGAGTACGTACAATCAACTTGTAATTAAGGATTTTCACAGTTAAGATGGCCATGGACTTACGTATCATTGAGCAGATTGGCAAAAACAGCGATAAAGCATTTTTCTTTTATCTGGTGCAAGAAAAACGGTTCTCATACTTAAACCAATCCGCAGCCCAGATAAGCGGCCTGGCTTTAGAAGAAATCCAGAATTACCCCAATAGGTTGGCGGCCTTGGTTCACCCTACAGATCTTGAGGTAGCCTTCAGCAAGTTTAACCTGCTCCTAGCCGGTGAGCGGCAGGAACACCTCACCCTTCGGCTGCAGGCGCCACAAAACCAGCTGAGAACCATTAAGATAGACGCCTACCCGGTAACAGATGAAGCTGGCCAACTTTTCGCCCTGACCGGCATGGCCGAAGACACCTCCGTGCAAACCCAGCAGGAAATCTACCTGAAAGAATTCGCCCATAAGAAAAACAGCGCGCTGGAGATTGTGGCCCATGACCTGCAAGGCCCCATGTCTGTGATGAACAACATTGCCGCGCTCATGGCGCATGACGTGCAGGAGAAACTCTATGATGAACTCAGTACCTACACCGCCCTCATTCAGCGTGCCTACAAAGACAGCTCTGATTTAATTTCATCTGTTTTGAGCGATGAACACTTGAAATCACCGTTGGTGTTGGTGAAAAAGGAACGTTTCAACGCCGTGGAGAAAGTGCGGGACGTGATGGAGAATTACCGGCTGGCCCCCAACATTGACACGGCCCTGCACTTAACGCCCGAAGCCGGCACGGTGGCTGTGACCCTGGATGAAGTCAAATTCATGCAGATCATCAACAACCTCATCTCCAATTCCATCAAGTTCACCCCAGCCCAAGGCCAGATTCACATTACGGTGGAAGAAATAAATGGCCACTGCCGAATCACGCACCAGGACAACGGCATCGGGATTCCGGCGGAATTGCAGCCCTATATCTTTGAGAAACACAGCCGCGCCTCAAGGCCCGGGCTCAAGGGCGAAAAGTCCACAGGCATCGGGCTTTCCATTGTGAAAGAGCTGGTGGAGATACAAGGAGGCAGAATCTGGTTTGAAAGCGTGGAGAACCAAGGCAGCACTTTTTTCCTCACCTTCCCGCTGGGCAACTAAACGCGCTTTTCTTAACGTTCCGTTTTCGGACTCATTTCCAGAATGGAGCCCAAAAACGGAAACCGTGCTCTTTTTTCTTCGGTTTACTTAAGGTAGATGATGAAATGGGCGCCTTTGTTAGGCGAACTGCTCACTTCAATTCTGCCGTTCATGGTTTCTACGTGGGTTTTCACCAGGAACAGGCCAATGCCCCGGCCCTTTTTGTTTCTATGGAACCGCTTGTACAGCCTGAACACGTCTGGCCCGGCCTTTTTCATGTCAAAGCCGGTGCCGTTGTCACTGAACGTGATGACCGTGCCGTGCTCCGTCGTCCCGAAGACCCTGATCTTAATTTTCAGCTGTTCTGATTCTTGCCGGTATTTAATGGCGTTGGAGAACAAGTTGTAGAAAATGCTGTACAGGTAGGCCCGGTTGGCATACAAACTGATGCCCGGCTGAATGTCATACTCCACCTGCCCCTGGCACTGCGCCAAGGCTTCCTCATAATTGAGCAGCGCCTGCTTACAGACATCGGCCAGGTCTACGGTTTCCTTTTCCAGCACCTCGCGGTTGTCTCTAATGGAGAGAATCATGTTGAGGTCACGCAGCACGGTGTCTAGTTTAAACACGCTTTTCTTGAGGTTGGCCAAGGAGACATCAAAATTCACTGAGTCCTTGTCAATCTTGGTGAGCAGATCTGCCAGGCCCATGGCGTTGGCCACCGGCGCCCTTAGGTTGTGTGACACAATGTACGTGAACTGCTGCAGGTCCCGGTTCTGGAGGTAGAGGTCTTTGGTCATCTCCAGCTGGCGCTGCTCGTTTTCCTTCCGGAGGGTGATGTCTTTCTGAATGGCGATGAAGCGCGTGATTTTGCCGTTTTCATGAAAGATGGGCGCAATGTCCATAGACACCCAGAACCGTTCGCCGTTTTTCCGGTAATTCACCAAGGTGGCGTTGAACGGAATGGCTTGTGCCAGCTTTTCTCTGATGACCGCAACGGTTTCTGGGTTGGTGTCCTCGCCTTGCAAGAGCTTGCCCGGTTTCTGGCCGGTCAGGTCTTCCAGCGTGTAGCCCGTCATTCTGGTAAACCCTTCATTCACCCATTCTGTGTAGCCATTACTGTCTGTGATGACCACGCCGTTGGTGGTTTTACTGGCCACCAGAGAGAGTTTCTCCAGTTCCTGCTGGGCGGCCACGCGCTCAGACACATCTGTGAAGTACACAGACAAACCATCAGTAGACGGGAACATCTTAACCCCTAACCATTTCTTTTGCGGTGGATAATATTCCTCAAAGTACCCAGCCGCGCCCGTGTTGACTGCCTGGTGGTAATTCTCCCAAAACTGGCCGCCTACTGCCTCCGGGTAGGCTTCCCACAGATTCTGACCCAATCTCTCCTCTCGGTTAAGGCCCAGCATGCGGTCGCATTCTTTGTTGATGAACAGGTAATTCCCTTTCGCGTCCAGCAGAAAATACGCGTCTGTAATGCTTTCCAGCACATTCCGGAGCTTTTCGGTCTGCTGGTTAATAATCCGCTGCGCCACCACTGCCTCGGTGATGTCTTTGACCATGGTATGTACGGCAGACACCTTGCCCTCTATAACCACCGGAATTTTGGTGATGTGCAGCACTTGTTCCCCTGTCTTGTTGGGGATGGCGATCTCATAGTTAACTGTTTTGCCGGTGAAGGCCTCCTGAAGTTTCGCCAGGCACAGCGGCACCACAGAGGCAGGCAGGTACGCAGACACGTGCTGGCCTATCACCTCTGCTTTGGAAGCCAGCCCAAAAACCTGCAAGAAGGAGGGGTTTGCGTCTAAAATAGTACCGTCTTCCTTTTCAATGATGATGACGTCTGGGTTGTTCTCAAACAGCGCCTGGAACCGCCGTTCAGTTTCCTCTAGCTTAAATGAGCTGCTACGCCGTTCAGTGATTTCGCGGGAGTTCAAGACGATGCCCAGCACCCCGGGCGTCTGCAGATGATTGACGCCAAGGGTCTCCACCCATTTCCAGTCACCGTTTTTGCTTTTGAACCGAACCTCTGGTATGAAAATCTGGCGGCGCTCCATAACTTCCAACAAGTGGTTTTGGGCCAGCGCCAAATCTTCTGGGTGAATATATTCCAGCACATGACTTCCTATCACTTCATGGGGAGCATAGCCCAGCAATTTTTGGGTGCCCCCGCCAGAATACAGGAAGTAGCCCTGGGCGTCTAACACAGCCAGCAAATCTGAGCCGTTTTCTATGAGGGCTTGGTGCCAGGCGTTGGGCAACTGCGCCGGATGCAGGTCACTGGAGTCTGCTACCTTGCCCAGGCAAAAATACCCCGCCTCTCCAGAGAGTTTTTCCAGGGTAAAATGTACAGCAACCGGTTGGCCTTGTTTGGTTATGAAAGAAAGGTCTGCGGAAATTGGTTCTGACTTTTGGCTGGCGTTTGTCAGCAACAGACAAACCTCCATCTTTTGGGCAGGCACTACCAGGTCAGAAAGGTGTCCTAAGCTGAGTTCTACCTTGGTATAACCCAGGCGCTGTGCCATGGTTGTCCCAATCTGCTGCAACTCGCCTTTCAGCCCAATGGTACAAATCAAATCTGACGAAGTCTCGAACACTACCCCCAGTATCTGATGCTGCCGGACATCTATCACCTTAATTTCCTATTTTAGTTTTTGCCTAGTTAGCATGCGCTTCACCAAAAATAGAAAACCAATTGTATAGTGTTACTATAAAAACTTAATAAAATGAATTATTCCTCTTTTATTCTAGTATTTATTTAAGAATTACAATTTTGCAGACAATATGGGGTTTACAAACAGCCTTTTATTTAACATAAATCAAACTGGTTTAAATCACACCATTTATAGCACAAGACATTTATAACGAAACCAATTTTGATTTTAAACTCAGGAAAAGAGTAGAATTGTTTCCAATAAAATCTGGAGCCATCTTATTATCATCAGGCTCAGAATTTGAAATGAAACAGGCATAAACGAGAATTCCGTTTTGGGGCTCATTTCTGGAAATGAGCCCCAAAACGGAATTTCAATGGAATTTAACTCAGATATGGATTTCCCTACCGCTCGTGTAATAGACGGTCAATGTCCTGTATTTTTCCGAAGACTACCAGAATATCATTGGCCTCAAAAACGGTTTCGCCGCTCACTACCCCCAAAACGGATGGTGTTGTATGCGTATTCCCGAAAAGGTTCTTCTTCTCCTTCTGCCGGAGAATAGTGAGCACGTTCACCTGGTAGCGGGCCCTGAAATCTGTCTGCGCAATGGTTTTGCCCACGTATTGCTCCGGCACGGTGGCCTCAATAATGTTGTAGCCTTCGGCCAGGTCAAAGGAGTCAATCACGCCGCGCATCTCCAGCTTTTTGGCCAGGCGCTCGGCACTTTCCTGTTCTGGTCGTATGATCTGGTCCACGCCAATAGCCTCCAGCACGGTCTGGTGCAGCGGCGAAATGGCCCGGCTCATCAGGCGCTTCACGCCCAGCTGCTTAAATATGGCCGTAGCCATCACAGACGCGCCAAAGTCTTCGCCAATGCCTACCAACACCACATCGGTGTCGGCGGTGGGCAGCGTGGCCAGTGACTGGAAATCGCTGGCGTCTAAACAGACCGTGTGCGTGACCAGGTTTTTGTACTGCTCTACTTTCTGCATGTCTTTATCCACGGCAATAACTTCATGCCCCATTTCAGTGAGCCGCATGGACAATGATGACCCAAAATATCCTAAACCGATGATGATGTAGCGCATGTGCCTATAAAATTAGGTGATAATAATGGTTTCCTGCGGATAGCGGTACCGCAGCGTAGATACTTTCTGGAGCACGCCAATAATCAAGGTGAGGGTACCTACCCGGCCCAGAAACATAGTCACAATCAACACAAATTTGCTGGCCGCACTCAGGTCTCCGGTAATGCCCATGCTCAAACCAACCGTGCCAAAGGCCGAGAAACTTTCAAATGCCACGGCACTCAGTTCCAACTTCGGGTCAAAAATGGTGATCAGGAACACTGAGGCGCCAATGACCAGCAAAGAAAGGAACATAACCGTAAACGCCTTGTATACAGATGCTTTCTCTATCTCGCGGCGGTATACCTCTACGCGGTCGCGGCCGCGGGCCAGGTTCACAATAGTCAGGATAGCCACCGCAAACGTAGTGGTTTTAATACCGCCTCCCACAGAGGCCGGCGAGGCGCCCACCCACATCAAAAGCAGATAAAGCAGAATGGTGGGGGCCGCCAGTTGGGCCATATCTACCGTGTTAAAACCAGCCGTACGCGGTGTAACAGACCCAAAAAACGCTCCTACTATTTTCCCGCCCAAGCTGTGTTCAGCCAGCGTGTTAGAGTACTCCAATAAAAAATATACCACCATGCCAAACACCAACAAGGCGCTGGTGGTCACCAAAACCAGTCGGGTGTTCACGTTAAGAAGTCTGGAGTGATTCAAGAATTTTTTACCTGTGACCTTATAATAACCCCGAATCACAGAATGTCTTAGGTACCGGTAAAGGTTGAACACAATAGGAAATCCCAGACCGCCCATAATCACCAAAAAAGAAATAACTACCTGCAACGGGTAATTGAACCGAAGAATAGGGTCATATAACCCTAAGGTCAACGTAGAAAAGCCGGCATTACAGAAAGCAGAGACCGCATGGAAAATAGCAAAACTCATCTTGTCCACCAGCAAGGCGTCTGGCACCGGGGCAATGGCCCAATACACCAGCAAAGCACCCAGCAACTCAATACCTACCGTAAGGCTGACAATCTTGAAAAGCGTGTTAGTGATTTGGCCCAGGTTGTCCTCATTTAGCCAATCTTTCATGAACAGGCTGCCTTTAAGCGATGACCCCTGGAAGAAGATTCCGAAGAAACTGGCAAAGGTCATAATGCCCAAGGCCCCAATCTGGACCAGGATAAGAATGATTACCTTGCCCGTGGGCGTGAACACCGTAGCCGTGTCTACTACAGCCAGGCCAGTAACACAGACTGCACTGGTAGACGTGAAAAACGCATCAATGAACGAAATGGGCAGGTACGTGGCCTGGGGCAACATAAGCAAAGCCGTACCAATACAAATTAGGAAAAGGAAGCTGAGCAAGAACAGCTGGGCCGGGTTAAAGCTGGTTCTATAGAACAGAAGCGTCTTTTTGGAGAGCTCCACCAGAAACACGTAGAAAATCACGAAGTACACCAGCTGTTCACTGTCAAAAAACTGCAGCAGCGTGCTGGCACTGGTCAGGTGGTTCTGCATGATGAACCGCGCCACCAACGCCACCAGCATGAAACACAGCAGCACTCCCTCAAAAATAAGCGAGGGACGTCTTGTGCCCAGGCGCAGCAAGGCCAGCGTGCGCAGGGCCAGGCTCACCAACACCACCAAAAAGAAGCCGTGGTAGAAGTAATGCAGCAACCTGGGCACGAACGGAGCATGCTCAAAACCAATATCAAACAAAAACACCCCAACACCCAACAGGCTAAGCCAGAACAGCAGGGCATCTAGGCCGGCCACCAACTTAGAAGGCTGCGCCAAGGCCGCCCTGAACCTGGACTCTGATGGATTCTCTTTCTTGTCTTTCATGCAAAAAGCTGTGCCGGCGCAAACCAGCAAGCGGCCCCAGTGGCGGCACTTACCTGGTCAGGCAAATGTAAGCAAAGCAGAACATTTTTTAGCTAGCAAAGTACTTACAAGAAAACAGACCTTACTAACCAGCCAACACCCATGGATACGTATAACCTCAAACCAGAGAACATGCGGGCCCCGGCCCACCTCAACGCCCAGGAAGTAAAGAAGAGCCTGGAGGAACTGGATTCCAAAATCAAAGTGCTGCAAGCCAAGCTCAACGGCACCACCGCAGATTCCAACCACACGTTCCATGAGCACATTGCGGCCCTGGAGGCCAAACGCGCCTTGATCGCACAGAAACTGGACGGCTCAGAAACAGCTTCTGACAGCGCCTGGGCCGAGATAAAACGCCACGTGGAAGAACTGGCAGAGAGTGTGAAAAAACTTTTCTAACATTTCTTTTCCGCACGCCTGCATTAAGAACTAATTTCCTGAGTTTTCAGATAATGCTTTTTTGAGGTAGCGCTAAGGCTACTTTTGCGCTTAAATGGAAAATGGAGGCCAAAAACAGAACTTCTGTTTTTGGCCTCCATTTTCCATTTAGAGCCTAAACTGAGCGCGTATTTACAAGACGGTGTATTGCTCAGAGATGATGTGCAGAATGTCTGAGGTGAGCGGTTTGGAGAAGAAATCACTTACCTCAGAGAGGTTGCGGGCGTGGGTGATGTCGTTTTTGTCTACCGCCGAGGAAAGCACGAACAACAGACAGTTCTGGGTGAATTCCTGGGGCAGCTTGCGGTATTCCTCAATGAACTCCCAACCGTCCATGCCGGGCATGTTGATGTCCAGGAAAATAATCTCCGGAAAAGCCGCAGGTTCATCCCGCACAATTCTGGAGAGCGCCTCCAAGGCCTCCTCGGCCCACAGAAAACTGGACACCGACTGCGCAAACTGCTGGTTCCGGATCACGCTCTCGCATAAGAAATTATGGATTTCATCATCATCAATCAAGAAAACCTTCTGGTACGTGCTCATTTCTTTGCTGGTGCTTGAAAAAATATTTTGAATGTGGTGCCTACGTCTACGCTGCTTTCAATTTCCACCTTGCCGCCTAAGGCTTCTGCCTGCGTTTTGGTCATGTGCAGGCCAACGCCCTTGCCCTCAATATGCGGGTGAAACCGCTTGTAAAGCCCAAAAACCTTCTGTCCCTGCTTCTCCAGGTCAATGCCAAGACCGTTATCCTGCACCTGCAAACACAGAAAGCCGTTTGAAAATAAAGTTTTTATGTGAATTTCCAAACCACGTTCTGGGGCGCGGTACTTTATAGCATTGGAAATGAGGTTCAAAAAAATACTATCTACATACCCTTTGCGGCCCAACACGGTAGACCCTTCGCCAAAATCTGTGAAAACCCGGGCATTGGCGGTCACCAGTTGGGGGGAAAGACTGTCATAGACCTCACGGTAGGCTTGCTGCAGGTTCACCAGTTCCAGGTGCTGGTCTGTCTGGCTCCTGATGGTGAGAATGTCATTGAGGTCTTTAATGGTGGTGTCCAGCCGAAGGGTGGTTTTCTCCAGTTTGGAAATGAGCGCCGCGTTGATGGGGTCCCCGGGGTTGCGCCGGTTGAACAGGCTGGTAAGCCCTACAATGTTGGCCACCGGCGCCCGCAGGTTATGGGAGACAATATAAGCGAACTGCTGCAAATGTTCATTCTGCCGCACCGTCTCCTCAATCAACTGGCTGCGCTCTTTCTCAGATTGCTTGCGCTCAGAAATCTCGCGGCAAGAAATGAAACTGAAGCTCTCCCGTTCATAGATAAAGAAGTTCAAATGGATTTCCACTGGGCGCAACTGCCCGTTTTTGTGCTGCAGTTCGGTTTCCAGGGTAATGCTCTCCTGCTGCTGCAGACGTTGCCAGATATCTTGCCAGGATTTGCCTTGCAGCACGGGCGCCAGATGAAAAAGGGTAAGGTCCAGCATCTCGCGCTCTGAGTAACCCAAAAGCTGGCAGATGGCTTTGTTCACCCGCAATATTTGGGCATCAGGTCCCGTCCAGAGAAAAGATTCTGAGGCGCGCTCCAAAGAGAAATCAGCGAATCTCAGGCGCTGCTCGGCCAGCTTGCGTTGGGTGATGTCATTGATGCTGCCATCCATGCGCACCATGCGGCCGTTTTGGTCCAGTTGCGCGGTGCACCGGGTAATGGCCCACCGCATCTCGCCAGAAAGCGTGAACATACGGCACTCAATCTGAAACTGGTCTGTGGAAGTTCTGATGCGCGGCAAGGCCTGCTCAAACAAAATCCGGTCTTCCGGATGAATAATTCTGAACCAAAGGGTCTTGTCGGTACAGAGCTGCTCTGGGGTGTACCCAAATGTTGTGTGACATTGCGGGCTCACATAGATCATCTCCATGTTGCCGTTAAGGGAGAAGACCGTCTCGGCAATGTTGCTCAAGATGGATTGGGCCAGGGTTTCTGCCTCCTTGAGTTGACGCTCCGCCAGAATTCGGGCAGAAATGTCATTGACTACCACCATGCGGCGCTGGCGGCCGTTCTCTGGCGGCAGCACATGCGACGCCACATTCACATACAACTCTGACTTGTCTTTTTTGAGGTGCACCCAGGTGCCGACTTGGTTGAGATTGTTTCTGGGCATCTCCATCATAGACAGCAGCTGGTCTACTTGTTCCGGAGACCTAATGTCTTTGATGCTCATGCACAGGAATTCTTCCTGGGTATAGCCGTATAACTCTACGGCGGCATTGTTCACCATGAGAAACTCCAGGGTGTCTGTGTCAAAGACCCACATGGCCAATGGGTTGTTCTCAAACAATATTCTATAAGACTCCACCCGCTCCGTGTTGGAAGCAGCAGAAAAGGCGGAATCTACCGGGGAGTTACCCATCTTACTCATTTTTTCTCTAGGCCCTGGTTGGCTCCAAAACCCACCAACTTCATCAAAATCGCTGGCTTTCTAATCAAAAATCAAATTTTAACCCGATTTATTACAGAAGAGCAGGAATTCACTTCTAAAATACAGCTTTTTTTCAAAAAGGCAGTTAAGGTTTCCTACAACTTCACAGAAATAAAGCGGCAGTTTTTTTTAATCTACCTATCTAACAAAAAAGCAACTGAACAGCTTTCCTGTTTTAGGCCTCATTTCTGGAAATGAGGCCTAAAACAGGAGAGATCCCTATGGGAAATAAAGCAGTCCTATATCTTCCGCAGGGAATAAAAAAACGGTGCTGCAAATTACACTATGATTTTTAATTGTTGATTTTCTATAATTTAAACCATAGCATCATTCATCCTTCGCTTTCTATAGTTTATTAAAGGTGACTCTAGAATTAAAACGAAATGGGAGTCTGTAACCTCCGTTTCAGCGGAGCAGAGGCATTTGTATCTATGGAACTGGTCTTGCCGCTGCCCCGGAAAGGAGCTCCTGCCGGACCGTGGTCACCTAGGAGTCACCCATCAGAAGACTACAAAAAACGGGACTTAAGGCAGCATCATCCATTTTATACCATTATAAAAAAAGGCGTTTTCGGGCTCATTTCTGAAAATGAGCCCGAAAACGCCTTTACTCTAAGTCTTTGGTCTGCTTTACACTGCGGCCGGTTCCCGGAAACCTACCCACGTAAAACGTTTCACCATGAATTCTGGGTTGGTGAATGAAGCGTTGCCCGCGGGGTTTCCGCCGGTCACGTGGAAGTCTGAGAACGCCGCGTTCTGGTTCACGTAAATGCCGCCGGTCAGGTTAAAGCTCACGGGAGTGCCCGCCAAGCCCATTTGGTCCATGATTTCGGCCTTTAACGCTGGGTCTGTGGTGTAGGCACCGCAGGAAATAGCACCGTGCTCCATGGCCATCTCCTGGGCCAATTTTATTGACTCGTGGGTGTCTTTGGTTTTGATCACTAGGGCAATTGGTCCAAACAGTTCCTGGCTGAACACGTCTTTGTCCCGGCTAGCCACTTCATAGAGCACCGGCGTACAGATGCGCGCGTTGCTGAAGGCTGGGTTGGCAATCTCACAGGTATCCAGCAGGCTTTTGCCGTTCAGGCTGCCCAGTTCTTTCACCCGTTGCTGCGTGAGCGGGTTCTGAATGGCGCCCAACACATGCGGACCCGCTTTGGGGTTGTTGACCAAACCGGTCACGGCTTCGGCTAATTTCTGCACCACAGTTTCATAAGGCACCAATTCACCGGCCACTTTCACGCCAGTTTCCGGAATGAAGAAGTTCTGCGGCGCGGTACACATTTGGCCAGAATACAGCGTAAGCGAGAAAGCCAGGTTCTGCACTACCTTGTCCAGGTCTTCCACAGAATCCAGCAAGATGGGGTTTACACCGGCTTTCTCTGTGAAAACGGTTTTGCCAGACAAACCTTCCAGGTAATTCCCGAAGGTGGAGCCGCCAGTGTAGTCAATCAGTTTCACGGCGGGGTGCTCGGCCAGTTCTTTGGTGATCAATCTATCATCTGGGTCCAAGGCCAGCTGACAGATAGCGGGGTCAAATCCGTACTCGGCCAGCACTTTCTGCACTTCGGCAATGAAAATGGCAATTGGAAGAACGCCTTTGGGGTGCGGCTTCACAATCACGGGGTTACCGGTTACCAAACTGGCGTACATGCCAGGCACGGTGTTCCAGGTGGGGAACGTGGAGCAGCCAATTACCAGGGAAATTCCCTTTGGCACCGGCGTCCAGATTTTGTTTAGTTTGAGGCTGTATTTGCCCATGGGTTTCTCCCACACCTGTTGCTCCGGAAAGCGGGTAAGCTCCTCATACCCGGCGGCAATGGCCTCCAGGGCGCGGTCGGCGGCGTGCGGCCCTGAAGCTTGAAAAGACATCATGAATGCCTGCCCGGTGGTGTGCATGGTGGCGTGCGCAATCTCAAAGAAACGGGCTTTCACGCGTTCCAGGGTTTCTACCAACACCGCCGCCCGTTGCGCCGGTGATACCTTGCGCCACACATGGAACGCTGCCTGCGCCCGGGTAATCAAAGTCTCCGTGGAATAATAAGGATACGTGATGCCCAGCTTCTCCTGCTCGTACGGCGACTCCTCCTGCCCGGCCCAGCCTTCGGACTCCGGCGTGAGCAGTTCTGTGAAGCGCTGGCCCAGGTGTTTTTTATAACTGGCCAGACCATCTTGATCAGCGGTTTCCCCGTATATGGCCGGTGACGGATTCTCTGGGTATTGGGAAAAAAAAGTACGTTCATGCAGGGCCTGTACCGCCCGGTCAATTATTGGCTGGTGGCGCTGGCTCAAGTCGGCCAAAACCCCGTTTTCCTGTGAAACAGTTGAAATCATTGCTTATCTTGTTAAGGTATTAGAATGATGGTGGTCAACAAAACTTAAATCTAATCTTAAAGAATCTAAGTACCTACTAACGGTTGTTAGAATTTATTGACCGACATTGTTGTTGCACCTTCATCGCGCAACCATTTTTGTATTCAGAACACATCCTTCAATGAAAAAAATTTACTCCTTTTTAGTATACACGGCACTTCTCTGGTTGGTTTTGGCGCCATTTTCAGTTTTGGGCCAAAAAACGCCCAACACCTTGCCCCAAACGCTGGTGTTTAAATTAAAGCCTGGGTCCGTGCCGCCTGGTGCGCGCAAGGCGCTGCCAGCCAACGTGCAGCAAGTGGTGCAGCGGCTAGCCCCGCAACCGGCTGTCCAGAAATTCCCGAACGCTGCGCCAGACGCCCGCCTCCGGGCCCGGCAAGCCCAGGCCGTTGACCTTTCGTTGATCTACCAACTGCGGTACAACGCCAACCAAACCTTTGAGCAGGTTAAAAAGCAACTGCTGGAAACCAACCAGGTGGAATACGTGGAACCGCTTTACCTCAGGGAACCGCTCCACCAACCCAATGATCCCCGCGCAGATTCTACCGCGGGCTCCCAACGCGACTACCTTAAGAAAATCATGGCCTTCAAAGCCTGGGACATCAGCAAAGGAGACACCAACGTAGTCATCGGGATCCTGGACACCGGCGTGCGGTTAAGCCATGAAGACTTGGTGGACCAAATCAAATACAACTACGCAGACCCAATTGACGGCATAGACAATGACAATGATGGCTTGGTAGACAATTACTACGGCTGGGATTTCGCGGACGATGATAACAACCCAACTGCGGTCAACGGCCATGGCACCATGGTGACCGGAATTGCGTCTGCGGAAGTTAACAATGAAAAAGGGATTGCCGGCGTGGGCTACAAATGCAAGTTTCTGCCCTTGAAAGTGTTTGCCTCTACTACCAACAGTGGATCATTTGGCGGGTATGAGGCCATTGTGTATGCCGCTGACAAAGGGTGTAAAGTCATTAACCTTTCCTGGGGAAGCGTGGGGTTCCCATCGGCGTTTGAACAGGATGTGATTACCTACGCCGCCGTGAACAAAGATGCGGTAGTGGTGGCCGCCGCCGGAAATGAGAACGCAGACCTTGATTATTATCCTGCAACCTACTTAAACGTGGTATCTGTAGGCGCCCTAACTTCAGCAGATGTCAAGAATAGTTCTAATACTTACAGCTACAACATTGACTTAGGTGCACAAGGGATCAATATTACCAGTACCGGAAATGCTAATGATAGTAATTACGGCACGGGAGGCGGCTCTTCTTATGCCAGCCCCATGGTGGCCGGGGCAGCCGCTTTGGTAAGGTCCCATTTCCCAGACTTGAACGCACAACAGGTGGGTGAGCGCCTGCGGGTAACCGCCGATGATATTTACCACCTGGAGGGCAACGCCAGTTATTTTGAAAAACTGGGCAAAGGCAGACTGAACGTGTACCGGGCTTTGTCTGAAATCAATGCGAAGGCGGCGCGCGCGACGGCGTGGGAATGGGAGAATAATGCTCTGTTAATGCCTGGGTCTACGGTGAACCTGTTTACCACTTTCAAAAATTTCCTGGCACCGTTGAGCTCCCTGACGGTCAAAATCACGTCAACCAGCGAGTACCTGGAAGTGGTGCAGGGCCAGCGCACTATTGGCAGCATGGCGACGTTGGCCTCGGCTAGTAATTCTTCGGCGCCCTTTGTTTTGCGGGTGAAGGAGAATGCACCTATGAACGCTGCGGCAGCTATACGGTTTGAGTTCACTGACGGCACGTATTCAGATTTCCAGTACGTAAAACTAATTCTCAATCCCAATTTTGTGGTGACAGATGCCAATGATTTGTTTGTCTCTGTGTTTAACCATGGCAACCTGGCCTATGACGGTGTAAATTACCGGGTGGGCCAAGGCGTGAAATACAACGGTAACTCCAACAACCTGTTGGCCGAGGGCGGCCTGATGCTGGGCTATTCTGCCACTCAGGTATCAGACAACATCCGGAACGAGAAAGGCACCACTGACAAAGATTTTTATGCGGTCACGGCGCTGCAGCGCAAATTAACATCGCCGTTTGCCACGTTTGAGGCCAACAACCTGTTTGAAGATTCCCTGAATGTGCGCAAACCCATGAGCATGCGCGTGCAGCAGAATGTATTGGCCTGGGCCCAAGCTCCGTCTAAAGATGAAGATTTTGTGGTACTGGAATACATTCTGACCAACCGCACCGAAAACGCCATGCCCACCACCTACGCCGGCCTGTATGCCGACTGGGACGTGGTACAACCGTCCAAAAACGTGACCGAATGGGACAGCCAACACAAAATGGGCATCATCAGGCCCGTTTCTGACACGGTGGTGTGGACCGCTATTCAACTCCTCAGTGCTGGTACCGCCAACTTTTACGGTTTGGAGAACAGCACTATTGTACCAGGTACCATTACCATAACTGATGGCTTCACTCCCGCCGAGAAGTACCAAGCACTTTCTGGCGGTGTGCAACGAACCAAAGTTGGTGGCACCGATGGTCTGGACGTATCTTATGTGATTTCCTCATCGGTTAAACCATTGGCACCGGCTGGGCAAGACACGGTGGCTTTCGCGGTCCTGGCGGCGCCTTCGCGGGCGGCTCTTAAACAAACAGCGGCGGCGGCACTGGCCAAATACCAGCAATTCAAGGCGGCCAGAATTATTACCAGTTCTCCTGCTGAACTACTGGCCAACGGCCTTCAACTTTACCCCAACCCCAGTGCCGGCCGCTTCAAGGTGACCCTGCCGGTTGGGTTGCAGGCAAGCGTGGTGGGTTGGCAAGTAGTCAACAGCCAAGGACAGTTTGTAGCACAAGGCCAAACCCAAGGAACTGCTACTTTAAATATAACGCTGGAGAACCAGGCGGCTGGTCTTTACTTCCTGAAACTCTCTACTCCTACTGGTATAGTGACCCGGAAGTTCATTCTGCAGAAGTAATCCTCCAATCCTATTTTCCTTTCCCGTTTTCGGGCTCATTTCCAGAAATGAGCCCGAAAACGGGAAGTTTTTTTACCTGTCAGTTTTTGAATAACGAAGACATTTACGCTTGAGGGATAGTAGCGGAAACCAGACTATAAATTAAAAATTAGGAATTAAAAGTAAAGAGTACGAGTGCTGAAGGGTGGATTAAATGACATTTCTGTTTTTGGGCTCATTTCTGGAAACGAAGCCAAAAACAGAAAGGGCGACCAAATGGTCGCCCTTTCTGTTTTATAAGTAGAACTTCAGTGAAGGAAGTGCTGCGCTTGGAGCCCTGTTGCTTAGGCGCCTGCCTGCTGCAAATTGATTAGGTTCAGGGCAGAGCCGGCTTTAAACCACTCAATCTGACCTTGGTTGTAGGTATGGTTGGCCTCAAAGGTGTAGGTAGAACCGTCTTTGTGCGTCAGGCGAACTTGCAATGGAACACCCGGCGTGAAAGACGTCAACCCGATTACGTCAATGATGTCATCTTCCATCACTTTGTCATAATCTTCTTTGTTGGCGAAGGTGAGGGCCAGCATGCCTTGTTTCTTCAGGTTGGTCTCATGAATACGGGCGAAGGATTTCACCAGCACCACTTGTACGCCCAAATGACGAGGCTCCATGGCGGCGTGCTCTCTAGAAGAACCTTCTCCGTAGTTTTCGTCACCCACTACTACTGAACCAACACCGGCGGCTTTGTAGGTACGGGCCACGGTAGGAACTTCGGCGTAGCCGTTGCCTACCACCAGGTGATTTTTCACGCTGTTGGTCTCGCCGTTGAACGCGTTGACCGCGCCAATTAACATATTATTAGAGATATTATCTAGGTGACCGCGGTATTTCAACCAAGGACCAGCCATAGAAATATGGTCAGTAGTGCACTTGCCCTGGGCTTTGATCAACAGACGCAGCCCGGTCATGTCCTGGCCATTCCATTGTTTGAACGGCTCCAGCAATTGCAGACGGTCTGAGGTGGGCGATACCACTACGCTCACTTGGCTACCGTCTTCTGCGGGCGCTTGGTAACCGGCATCCTCCACGGCAAAACCGTTCACTGGGAACGCAATACCAGTTGGCTCATCTAACATCACTTGCTCACCGTTTTTGTTGGTCAGCGTGTCAGTCAATGGGTTAAAGGTCAAATCACCGGCAATGGCAAATGCGGTCACAATCTCCGGAGAGGCTACAAACGCGTGGGTGTTCGGGTTGCCATCGTTCCGCTTCGCGAAGTTACGGTTGAACGAGGTGATGATGGAGTTCTTGCGCTTAGGGTCATCGGTGTGACGGGCCCACTGGCCAATACAAGGTCCGCAAGCGTTGGCTAGCACTACACCACCAATTTCAGAGAACGTCTCCAGAATACCGTCGCGCTCAGCAGTGAAACGCACCACCTCAGAACCTGGGGTAATGGTGTACTCGGCGTTAACGGCCAGTCCTTTTTCTACCGCTTGTCTCGCCAAGGAGGCTGCGCGGGTTAAGTCTTCATACGAAGAGTTGGTGCAAGATCCAATCAAACCAACTTCCAGTTTAGCAGGCCAGTTGTGCTCACGCACGGCAGCGGCAAACTGAGAGATTGGCCAGGCGGCATCTGGCGTGAACGGACCGTTCACGTGCGGCTCCAACTCGTCAAGGTTTATTTCAATTAACTGGTCATAGAAGGCCTCTGGGTTGGCATATACCTCATCATCGGCACGCAGGTGCTCGGCCACGGCATCAGCGGCTTCGGCAATCTCACCACGCTCGGTACCGCGCAGGTACTCGCTCATGGTTGGATCATAGGCAAACACTGAAGTGGTAGCACCAATCTCGGCACCCATGTTACAGATGGTTGATTTACCCGAACAAGAGATGTTGCGGGCACCTTCCCCAAAATATTCTACAATGGCTCCGGTTCCGCCTTTCACGGTCAGGATTCCGGCCACTTTCAAGATCACGTCTTTGGCTGCTGTCCAACCGCTCATTTTGCCGGTCAGTTTCACGCCAATCACTTTCGGGAATTTCAGTTCCCAGGCCATGCCGGCCATCACGTCCACGGCATCTGCACCGCCCACGCCAATAGCAATCATACCCAGACCACCCGCGTTTGGTGTGTGAGAATCGGTACCGATCATCATGCCGCCCGGGAAGGCGTAGTTTTCAAATACCACGGTGTGGATGATACCCGCACCCGGTTTCCAGAACCCGATGCCGTATTTGTTAGACACCGATGCCAGGAAGTCATAAACCTCTTTGTTTTCAGTGTTGGCATCTGCTAAATCTTGGTCAGCACCTACGCGGGCCTGAATCAAGTGGTCACAATGAACCGATGAAGGCACGGCCACAGTTGGTCTGCCCGCCTGCATGAACTGCAACAAAGCCATCTGGGCGGTGGCGTCTTGCATGGCCACGCGGTCTGGCGCGAAATCTACATATGATTTGCCCCGCTCATACGCCTCAGTGGCAGCGCCATTGTACAAGTGAGCATAAAGGATTTTCTCGGTCTGAGTCAAAGGACGGCCTACTGCCTGACGGGCCGCGTTGATGCGGTCCCCGAATTTGGCGTACACCTCTTTGATCATTTCTACATCAAATGCCATAGATTTGCTTTAGTATTATTATTTAGTACACTCTTAACGTCGCGCACAAAAGTCGCAAACAAAACACTTTTACACAAACTTTTAAATCAACGTATGGTTTCAAGGTTTTGCCCGGCAGAAAGCAGTAATTCAACCGCTGTCCCTTACTTTTGAACCATGAAACCAACATTTGCCCTTACCCGCTATTTTTCAGCCTTACTTATACCCACTTTTCTTTTCATGACGGCCTGTTCCTCAGAAACTTCCAAAGATAAAACCCTTTTACCGGGCAACTGGCGCGGGGTGATACAGGTGGCTGGCCAAAACATGCCGTTCAACTTTACCGTGGCTGAGCAGGAAGGCAAGCCGGTGGCTTACTTAGTAAACGGAGAAGAGCGAATTTTGATTAACGAAATTTCATACGCCCAGGACAGCGTGCACCTGGAGATGCACATTTTTGACGCCACCTTAATTGCCAAGGCAGACGGCAACCGATTGGCCGGCCGCTGGGCCCGCCGCGACATGGAGAAACCCTACAACCTGCCCTTCACCGCCGAACACGGCCAAACCACGCGTTTCTCAGAAAACCCAACTGCGCCGGCGGTGAATGTCTCAGGGAAATGGGAAGTTCAGTTCACCAAAGCAGACGGCAGCACCTACCCCGCCATTGGCGAATTTGTGCAGAACGGCAACGCACTCACCGGCACGTTCCTGACCACCACCGGCGATTACCGTTACCTGCAGGGCGAAGTTTCCGGATCCTCCCTCTCCCTTTCTGTGTTTGACGGCGCTCATGCATATTTATTTAACGCCCAGGCCCAGGCCGACAGTACGTTGAAAGGAAATTTTTACGCCGGCCTGGCCACCCATGAAACCTGGACCGCCAAGCGCAACCCAGATTTCAAACTAGCTTCCGCCGAAACCCTCACTTACTTGAAACCTGGCTATGACCGCCTCATGTTCTCTTTCCCAGATGTAAACGGCCAGCAAGTGTCTTTAACTGATGCCCGTTTTCAGGGGAAGCCCGTGGTGGTGCAGATTTTCGGGTCCTGGTGCCCTAATTGTATGGACGAGACGGCTTTTCTGGCGCCCTGGTACGCTAAAAACAAAACCCGCGGCGTGGAAGTGATTGGCCTGGGCTACGAGGTAAGCCCCGAGTTTGACAAAGCCAAAGCCCGCATTGAGAAGATGCAGAACCGATTAAAGGTGGAATACCCCTTGCTGGTGGCCGGCACCAAAGACAAAGAACTGGTGGCCAAATCCTTGCCGGCCCTTGACAAAGTGGTTTCCTTCCCCACCACCATTTTCATTGACAAAAAAGGCAAGGTGCGCAAAATCCACACTGGCTTCTCAGGCCCCGGCACCGGCAAGTATTATGAAGATTTTGTGCGTGATTTCAACAAGACCATGGATGAATTGCTGGCAGAGAAGTAAAAGTTTCTGAAGCATATGAAACGGAAGCGGCGCAGTTCTTTTGAGAGCTGCGCCGCTTCCGTTTTGGGGCTCATTTTCAGAAATGAGCCCCAAAACGGGAAATAGATTTCTACCGGACAAGCAAATCTTTCCATTTATCACTTTCAGCTACTTCCTTGAGCACCCGGTTTCTTTCAGCTAACAACGTGGTCATGTATTTTTTCAGGAAGAGGAAGTCGGCCAGTTTTCCTAGCATTCCGAGAGGCGAGGTGTAATCAAACAAATCAACCATGAGCGTGCCGTACGGGCTTTCTTGAAAATGATGCTCGTGCCTAAAGCGATTGAAGGCACCGGCCACCATTTCATCCACAAAAAAATGCGGAGGCTCCATTTCGGTGATGTGGGAGGTGAGCTGCTGGTACACCCCGAAGTGTTTCGCCCGCCACGTGACCCATTCGCCCAACCCCATGAGCCCCTGCGTTTTGCCCGCTATGGCTTTTTCATGGGTTTGTTGGGTGGAAAGCAGGTGCAGGTCAATGCTCCTGGAAAGGTCAAAGACTATTGGGCGCGGCACCTTGATTTCTGTCCGCAGTTCAATGACAGGCATAAAATTAACTTAACAGAAACTAAAGTACCGGCCGCTTCCGTTTTCGGCCTCATTTTCAGAAATGAGCCCGAAAACGGAAGCCGAACGAGCGCTTTTTAAAAGAGCAGTACCTATCTCAGTAAATCTTGGTGCACAAAGACGCCGTCTACCTGCAGCAACTGGCCGGTGGTTTCATCGGCGAAGCCATTTTCCAGAGAATACAGGTCAAACCCCAGCGCTTTCACGTAGGCCAGCATCTCACTGAAAAGGAATTCATTCTCATACAAGGAAACCAGTGACATCTCCAGTTGCAAAACCCCAATCTTGGCCAAGGAGGCGGTGGCGCCGTCCAGCACGTTTTTCTCGTAACCCTGCGTGTCAATCTTAGCCAGAACGCGGCTGTTGGGTTGCACCAACTCAGGAAAAACAGAGTCTAACCGCTTGATGTCAATTTCCTGTTTGGCCACATAGCCAGAAGCGGGCGCGCTTTCCTCATGCTTGGGCATCATGTTCAAAATGGAACTGCTGAAGGAGTTGCCCGCCACATTTATAGCCGATTTCTTGTCAGACTCGCCCAGCGCGTAATTATGAACCTGCCAGTGGGGGTCTTTGGCAGAAACCGTTTCCAGGGTACTGAAGGCCTGCTGCAAGGGCTCAAAGGAAATAATCTGCCCCTCAAAACCCAGTTCGCGCATTTTTAAGGCGTATTGCCCAGAATTGGCACCAATGTCAAGAATGGTGTTGACCTGAAACGCCTTAAGAATCTTCATGCGGCGCGCCAAATCATCATCCGGATATCGTTTTATCTGAACGCCCAGCGGCTTAAGTACATTTTTAATGATTTCCTTCATGCTGATAGAGTTTGAACTGGCTTTTTCTAAATGGGTCTGGCGCGCCAGGTAAGAATAAACCGTTGTCACTAGAATTACTTGCTTCTCAGGCCATGCCGCCCCACTTGCCGTTTTTGGCCTCATTTTCAGAAATGAGCCCGAAAACGCCCTTTACTTCTCCCGCTCTATGGTGTACCGTATTAACTGTTCCAAAGAATCTCTGGACGGCGAGGGCGCGAACGTATGCAGCAGTTGCAGCGCTTCCTGGTGATAGGAATTCATGACCTGTATGGAATACTCCAGCCCGCCAGACTGCTTCACGAAGTCAATGACCGCGTTAATTCTCTCTGACTTGCCGTTGTTGTTTTTCACGTTGTAGATGATGCGGCGCTTGGTGAGCCAGTCGGCTTGCTGCAGGGCGTGAATGAGCGGGAGCGTCATTTTCTTCTCTTTGATGTCAATGCCCACGGGTTTGCCAATTTCGGCGGTGCCGTAGTCAAATAAATCATCTTTGATCTGGAAGGCAATGCCCACTTTTTCCCCAAACAACCTGGCGCGCTCAATAGTCTCCAGATCAGCGCCCACAGAGGCCACGCCCACGGCGCAGCAGGAGGCAATGAGAGAAGCGGTTTTCTGCCGGATGATGTCAAAATACACAGCCTCGGTGATATCCATGCGGCGGGCTTTCTCCATCTGCAGGAGTTCGCCCTCGCTCATCTCGCGCACGGCGTTGCTCACAATCTTGAGCAGCTCAAAATCATTGTGGTTCAAGGAAAGAAGTAGGCCTTTGGAAAGCAGGTAATCGCCTACCAGCACGGCAATCTTGTTTTTCCAGAGGGCGTTCACCGAGAAGAAACCGCGGCGGTAATTGGCATCGTCCACCACGTCGTCATGCACCAGTGTGGCGGTGTGCAGCAATTCTATCAAGGCCGCCCCGCGGTAGGTGGCGTCTGGAATCTGTTCCTGCACCAGTTTGGCCGTAAAAAACACGAACATGGGCCGCATCTGCTTGCCCTTGCGCTTGACAATGTAGCCCATGATTTTGTCAAGCAGCAGCACATTAGACTTCATAGACTGCCGGAACTTCTTTTCGAACTCCTGCATCTCGGCGGCAATGGGGGCCTGAATCTGGTTTAAAGGACTGCTCATGTGGGTACACAATATTACGAGCCTGCGCCCTTGAAAGCAAACCGCCCGTTTGCATTTCCCCACAATAGGGCGTTACTTTTGTCCAAATCCAGACTTTTGCTTTTTATGGTGCAGAAAACCCAGTTCCTCCTTCCCTCGCCCCACGGCCGCAACTTCGCCGTGGACGCCCGCTGGCTCCCCGACGGACAGCCCAAACCCGTGGTGGTGTTTGTGCACGGTTTCAAGGGCTTCAAAGATTGGGGGTATTTCAATCTGCTGGCAGATTACTTCGCGCAGCACGGGTTTGTGTTCGTGAAACTGAACCTCTCGCACAACGGCGTGGAGCCTGACGGCGATGATTTGACCAACCTGGAAGCCTTCGGGAACAACAACTTCTGCATTGAGTTGGACGATGTCAAAACCGTGCTGGATTATGTGACGTCGGGCCCAAAAGAAATTCCGGCGGAAGAAATAGACGCTTCTTACCTGTTCTTGATTGGCCACAGCCGCGGCGGTGGATTGGCGGTCTTGAAAGCCGCCGAAGACGAACGAGTTTCTGGTTTGGCCACTTGGGCCGCCGTTAGTGACTATGACCAGCGCTGGAGCCCAGAAACCATGGAAACCTGGCAGAAAACCGGTGTGCAATACGTACTCAACGGAAGAACCGGCCAACAGATGCCGCTCTATTACCAACTAGCCGAGAATTTTCTGGCCAACAAACACCGCCTGGACATTCCCAAAGCCGCCGAGAAACTACAGATGCCCTGGCTCATCATCCACGGCGAAAAAGACGAAACCCTGCCCGTACAAATGGCCCATGACCTACACTTCTGCAACCCATATGCTGAACTGTTTCTGATTCCGGAAGGCGACCATTCGTTTGGTGGCCGGCACCCGTTTGCGGGGCAGGAACTTCCTGATTTCACCAAAGCTGCCGCCCAGAAAACCATTTCCTTCTTCCAGGAAACCATAGAACGCGCCTAATGGAAACCTTGATCTTACTTTTAGGCGGCAACCTGGGCGACCGACTTTTCTATCTGCAGGAAGCCGAATCCCGTTTATCGGCTCTGTTTGGGAAACCGAGCCAAAAATCAAAGGTCTATGAAACCGCCGCCTGGGGCCTCACCGAACAACCGTCTTTTTACAACCAAGCCCTGGCGTATGAAACCGCTCTTCCCGCGCTGGAAATTCTAGCCCACACGCAGCAGATTGAACTCGACCTGGGCCGGATCAGAAAAGAGCGCTGGGGTGCCCGCATGATTGACATTGACATTTTGTTTCTGGGCCAGCAAATTTTGAACACGCCAGAACTGCAACTCCCCCACCCGCAACTGCACCTTCGCCGGTTTGCCTTGGTTCCTTTGGCAGAAATCTTGCTTCACTGGCAGCATCCGGTGTTGGAGAAAAGTGTTCAGGAATTATTGGCCCGGTGCCCAGATTCTTTAGAGGTGAAAATGTTGGAAGAACAGTAAATTTTAGAAGTGCGTTTTCGGCTTCATTTTTAGAAATGAGCCCGAAAACGGAAAACCCGAATAGAGGTTTGTACGGACATGTCGCGACCTGTCCTGAACGGTGGCCGAAGCTAAAAAGTCAGCTATGAATTAAGAACGCAGCCTTTACTCAAAATGCCTAGACCAGGAATGCGTCAGGATAGCTCGCGACCTGCCCCTACTGCTTCACGTCAAATTTGCGGTAGACAGAATTCTGGCTTACGTACTCGGGCACCAGCTGCTTCATTTTCTTAATGACGGCCGTACTGTCCTGAGAATCAATCAAATCAATCAGATACTGGATTTCCTGGAGCACTTTTTCACTATCGGGCGCGGGAATGTTGGCCAGTCGTATTTTAGGATGGGTGGTGGCTTCTACAGCTTCATGCTCATGGAACAGTTCTTCCTCCAGTTTCTCGCCGGGCCTGAGACCGGTGTACACCAGTTGAATGTCTTTGCCCAGCGTTAAACCAGAAAGCTTGATCATCTTTTTGGCGAGGTCCACAATCTTGATGGAATCGCCCATGTTGAAGATGTAAATCTCACCGCCCTGGCCCATGGCCGCCGCTTCCAGAACCAACTGACAGGCCTCCTGAATGGACATGAAAAAGCGCGAAATGTCTGGGTGCGTGACTGTGACCGGGCCACCATCCTGAATCTGCTTTCTGAACCTGGGAATGACAGAGCCCGTGCTGCCCAGCACATTCCCGAAACGAGTGGTCACAAAGCGCGTTCGGTTTTGCCCGGCATCACGCAGGTAATGGTCCAGCGCCTGAACGTAAATTTCACACAATCGTTTGGAGGCGCCCATCACGCTGGTGGGGTTCACCGCTTTATCAGTGGAGAGCAGCAGGAACTTCTGGGTTTGGTATTTCACGGCCAAATCTGCCAAAATTTTGGTACCCAGAATGTTGGTATTCAAGGACTCCGTGGGGTTTTCCTCCATTACGGGCACGTGTTTGTAAGCAGCGCAATGGAACACCAGTTCGGGTTGGAACGTCTGGAAAACCGCTTCCATGCGGGCGGCATTGCAGATGTCGCCCAGCACAATCTCGAAGTTGATTTTCACATACAACTCCGTGAGTTCCAGTTCCAGGTCATAGAGGGTGGACTCGGCCTGGTCCAGCAAAATCAGCTGTTTGGGTTTGAACTGAATCACCTGGCGCACCAATTCGCTGCCAATGGAACCCGCCGCCCCGGTAACCAAAATGGTGCGATTCTGCAGCTCTTTATGCAACAGCGGCGAATCAATCTCAGCGGCGGCGCGGCCCAGCACATCCTCAATCCTGATTTCCCTGATCTGCTTGAAACTAAGTTCGCCGTTAATCCATTTATAGGCGGGCGGCACCACCAGCACCTGCACCCCGGCGTTAAGGCAGGCATCTACCAAGGCTTTTCTTCGGGCAATGGCCAAGCGCTGCACGGCCAAAACCAGCAAGTCAATGTTGAGTTCTTTGAGTTGGGTTTCCAAGTCCTGGGCAGGCAATTCAATGGCAACGCCGTTGTTCAGCAGGCCCTGTTTGCGAGGATCATCGTCTAAAAAGGAAACAGGACGGTAATAGGTGCCCATGTCCTGCTGCAGCGTCTGCAAGGTGATGCTGCCAATCTCGCCGGCGCCAAAAATAGCCACATTCACGCGGTACGAATTGGTATGGCTCCATTCATAGGTCACTATCTTGGCCCAAACCCGCAGCAAAGACAAGGCCACCAAGCTCAGCACATAGTCAATGAGCAGCACCGAAAGCGGAATGAAATTCTGGAACCCGAAGACCTTGTTATACACCAACTGCGCGGCCACCAGCAACAAAGAACCCGTTGACAAGGCCAGGAACAACCGCCGAAGATCGGTTAAACTGGTGTACTTGAGAATGCCGGCGTAGGTCCTGAAATAAAAGAATGTGGCCGCCCTGATAGCCAGAACTATGGGCAGCATCTGCAGCGCCGCCAATTCCCTGAACTTGTGGAGGTCAAAGTTGAACCGCAGCGCATAGGCCGCAAAAAACGTGAGCACACACAGGCATACGTCCAACGCAAACACCACCTGCCGGGGCATTTTTTGTTGAAACAATTGCTGTAGTTGTCCTTTGTACATGTACTGCGGTGAATTTTCTTTTCAACGGTTAATCTAGGTGAAAAGAAACGAAAGGAATTTATAATCAGAATCTGACATACGAAAATTTCCGTTTTAGGGCTCGTTTCTGGAAATGAGCCCCAAAACGGAAATAATCTGCAATTGATTTTAATTGCCACGAATGCTGAACACAAGTAGAATTTCTGATCAACTTGATTTCAGGGAAATTCTAGCCTACCTGGCTTACTTCGGCGTTTTTGTCTATTTTCTTGACTAAGCCTTGCAGTACTTTGCCGGGGCCGCATTCTACAAACAAGGTTGCACCGTCAGCGATCATCTGCTGCACCGATTGGGTCCAGCGCACGGGCGCGGTCAACTGCTTGATCAGGTTCTGCTGAATTTCCTGAGGGTCTGTATGCTGCATGGCGTCAACGTTTTGGTATACCGGGCAAATGCCTTGCTTAAATTCGGTTTCCCGGATGGCTTGCTCCAATTCAGCCTCGGCAGATTTCATTAACGGCGAATGGAACGCGCCGCCCACCGGCAATAGTAAGGCGCGTTTGGCACCGGCGGCTTTCATGCGTTCGCAGGCTTCCTCCACCCCTTTAATAGAGCCCGAAATCACCAATTGCCCGGGGCAGTTGTAGTTGGCGGCTACCACCACCTCGTCTACCTCGGCGCAGATCTGCTCTACTTTTTCATCGTCTAAACCTAGAATAGCCGCCATGGTTGACGGTTGTTCCTCGCAGGCGGCTTGCATGGCCAAGGCACGCTTGGAAACCAGTTTCAAGGCATCTTCAAAGGCCAGCACTTTGTTAGCCACCAAGGCAGAGAATTCGCCCAAGGAGTGACCGGCTACCATCTCTGGCGCGAAATCCTGGGCCACGGCCGCCTGAATTACGGAATGCAGGAAAATGGCGGGCTGGGTAACTTTGGTTTGTTTCAGTTCCTCGTCGGTTCCGTTGAAGAGAATGTCTGTGATTTTGAAGCCCAGGATGTCATTGGCGCGCTCAAACATTTCCTTGGCCAGATCATACTGGTCATACAGGTCTTTGCCCATGCCCACAAACTGCGAGCCCTGGCCGGGGAATACATATGCTTTCATAGTGAAGTTGTTTTGCGTTTTCGGCCTCATTTCTGAAAACGAGGCCAAAAACGCACCTCTGAAACAGACCGGTGGCAAAGGTATAAAAAAGGCGCCCATTCCTGATACGGAATGGGCGCCAAACTTATGACTTGTATAGCATGGTTAATGGATGATCTCTACCCAGCCTTTGAACGTGCGGCGGTCTGGGGTGGCGCTTCGGCCGTAAAACTCCACTTCCACCTGGTAGAAATAAGTGCCATCTGCCAAGGCTTTTCCGCTGTTGTCAACGCCGCGCCAGTTCAGGCCCGGCTCCTGGTTGCCCTCAAACACGCGGTTGCCCCAGCGGTTATACACAATCAGTTTGGCGGTTTTAATGAAGGCGGCACCTTGCTGCGGCGTGAACACATCGTTTTTGCCGTCACCGTTTGGCGTGAAGATGTTGGGCAGGATGAAGATGATGCAGTTGTCTTTGCAGACTATGTTGCTGCGTTCGCTTTCATTGCCAAACATGTCAGTGGCCGTTAACACGTAGCACCCCGAGTAGAAGAGCAGGTTCTGGTGTACGTATGACATATCCTCTACGGTGGCGATGGGTTTGAATTCCTCTTCATCGGTGGCCTTGTAATATAAGG
Source organism: Rufibacter sp. LB8 (assembly GCF_014876185.1). Taxonomy (NCBI): domain Bacteria; kingdom Pseudomonadati; phylum Bacteroidota; class Cytophagia; order Cytophagales; family Hymenobacteraceae; genus Rufibacter; species Rufibacter sp. LB8. Next base: position 1,569,139 of record NZ_JADALJ010000001.1, read on the forward strand.
TGTAGAAATCAATAGCCGCAGGATCACACTGCGACCCCGCCGGGAAGGACCAGCTCAAAAGGTTCTGGAACGGTGGCCCCGTGGCCCTGAAATTCTCATCGCAGACCAGCGGGTCAATGCTCAGCACCGGCACGCAAGGCCTGGTAAAGCACACCACCTGGCTGTTGTTCACAATGGGGTCGGGCAGTAGAGGATTCTGGAAAGTACCTCTGGTGACTACGTAGGCGCAGTACTGCACTCCTTCTTCCAGGGTCACATCTTGGGTTAACGTTCCGGCTGTAGCTCCGGCTCCCACACTGTTCACCAAGGTAAACGGACCGCCCGCCCGGCTTAAATACACATCATGCACATAGGGACCGCCCGCTGCGCTGGCGTTGTTCCAAGGCACATTGTAGGTCCAGTTCAACACCATGGAAGGGCCGTTGGCCATGGCCCGCAGGCGCACGCTGGACGCTGAGGACGAATCCACCAAAATGGTTGGAGCCCCGGTATTGCCCGCATGATAGAACTCCACGCGGTAGGTATAAGCCTGCTCCTGGGTATTGAGGTTGGTGTCTGTAAAGACAGTGTCATTCAGGTCTTGGGTTCTGCGAATTTCTGTGAAGGGAACCGTTGCCGCCCTGCTTTGCCCCACAGCGCGTAACAACCGGTATTCCAGCGGGGCGGTCAGTTGCGCTAATATGGCGCGCGGCTTGCTCCACTCCACGCGCATCTGCCCGGTGGTGGTACTGGTTTCCGTCACACTCACTTTGGTCATAGAAATAGATTCCAAAGAGGCGCACAGTTCATTGGAGGCGATGCTTTTTCCGTTGCTTGGGTACGGGAATTCGGCGTAAATGCGATAACAATACGTTCGGTTCCGGAGGAGGCCCTGCCCGTTGTTGTTATCCAGGAATTCGGTTTGGTCCGCTGACACTTCGCCCACCAAGGTATAGCCCGCCGAGGCTGGTATGCCTACCTCACAGGTAGTGGGTTCAAAAGTAGACGGGTTCTCCTTTCTGTAAATATAAATGGTGGTGGCATTGGAGCAGGTATACCGGTCCCAGGTGAGTTTAATGCTGTTACTGCTCTGCGGAAACGCCGCAGTCAGCACCGGAGGCGGTCCCACCACTGTGATTTGCCAGGGTTGTAAATCCACTAATGGAAAGACACCCGTTGGTGGAATATCTTCTGCCCTAAACAACACTTGGTAAGGTGCTGTCCTGACATCTTCACACGTAGTGACCCACTCAAATACATAGGTGGTGTCATTCAAGACTTTTCTGAACACGCCGGGCGGGAGCATCTCCCCAATGGCAGTCACGTTCACCCGGTGCCGGTCTGGGTCGGTGACCCTGATGGTGTCTCGCAGGGTGGTGCCGGCAATTACGCAGGTGTCCCTTGGTATAAATAGCACCGGTGGCCGGTTGGGGTTGTCAATGACTCGTATCTGCATGTCCCGGATAACAAAACCGATGAGTCGCCCGTTTCGCCATTCTTCCACTGCGAAGGCAATGTTGTAAATTCCTACGGCAGGCGGCGTGTTCCAGGTGAGTTGGCCCGTTCGTTGGTTTAAGGTGAAAAAGGCCGTGGGGGTGTTGACAGGCACGCCTAGGAAACGGTCAAGGCTTTGAAAGCCGGGTGCGGTGGCTGGTGAGGGATTTCCGCAGGCGTCTGTCTGCCCGGCAAATACCCGCACAGGCACTAACTTGAAGGCCAGGCTGTCGCCGTCATCATCATAAGCCCCTGGGTTATGTATGAAAATCTGGTTTCTGGTGGCAATGTCCAGCGGGTCATAGAGCAGAATGGGAGACCTGTTAATGCCTAGAAAGGGATCTACCGTTACCTGTGACTGTATCACGAAGGTCTGATCCACGGAGTTCTGCATGTTGACAATGCCCCCTACCCTGTTTTCGCCAATAAAGGTAACAGTGAACGTGCCGGGACCGGTGTAGGTATGTTCAAAATAATAGACATTGACATAGGTGTCGTTCTGCCCGTTGTTGGCCACTACCCTAGAGGTGCGGGGCCGTAATTGGTTCGTACAATCGCCAAAGTACAAAGTAGCCTGTGTGTCTTCAAACCCGCCCAGCACACTGTAGGTCACCAATTTAAAGAAAAACCGAAGTGGATTTTTAGCGGCGGTGGTGTCACTTTTGGCATAGATGTTACCGGCCCGTAAGTGCGTTGCCTGCGTAGTTTCTGGCGCAAGCAAAAAGAACACCAACAGACCCGCAAGCAATGAAAGCCAGGCCTTTGTTTTCGGTAAAGTTAAAGGCATATAGTAGGGGTTATCATGCAAAAACAAAGATAGAAGAATCTTTAAATTGACCATCACCTGGTGAACAACCGGGCGTCAGAATGGTTATATGCACAGTGGCACATGGCTATAACGAATTACAAGGTCCACTGTTGTAGGCTTTCAGGGAAATAATGCCGTAAGGCTATATTATTTCAAACCTGGCGTTTCACCGGGCATCTGCACCTGACATGTTTACAAAACAATTTAGATTAATTCAAAATAACTAGATGCATTGCGTGGGAAACCATGGGCATGTACCTTTGAAGAGATTTTTACCATTCCTTACACACCTTTATTTTCAACCTTAACACAACAAAATGAGTTGGTTTACTAAAACGTTTTCCAGTACCATAGGCCGAAAGGTTTTGGTGGCCGTGACCGGTCTGTTTCTCATCTCCTTTTTGGTGGTGCACCTGGTGGGCAACCTGCAGCTGTTCAAAGATGACGGTGGCAATGCCTTCAACGTCTATTCACACTTCATGGGCACCAACCCCATCATCAGGACCATGGAGATTGTGTTGGTGGTAGGTTTTCTGCTCCATATCTATGAAGCCCTGGTGCTTACCCGGCGCAACAAAAACGTGAGACCGGTGGCCTACGCCTATAACCGCCCAGAAGATAACAGCAACTGGTCTAGCCGCAACATGGGCTTGCTGGGCACGGTAATCCTGGTTTTCCTGATTGTCCACCTCTGGAATTTCTTTGTGCCGGCCCGTTTTGGCGGTCTTGACGGCGTAGTGGTAGACAATGTGCAGTATGACAACTTGTACATTCGCGTGGTGGAGTCGTTCCATATCTGGTGGTATGTGGTGCTGTACGTAGTAGCGCAGATTGCTTTAGGCTACCATTTGTACCACGGTTTCCAGAGTGCGTTTCAGACCCTGGGTCTGAATCACAAGAAATACACGCCGGCTATTCAGATGTTCGGGGCGTTTTTCTCTGTGGTTGTACCTGGTGCGTTTGCCGCCATGCCGCTTTACTTTTTCATTCAACACATTCTAAACTAAGCACCTGCTATGATTTTAGATTCTAAGATACCTGAAGGCCCATTAGCCGAAAAGTGGGACAAGCATAAATTCAACGTAAAGTTGGTGAACCCATCCAACAAGCGTAAATATGACGTTATTGTGGTAGGAACCGGTTTGGCTGGAGCTTCTGCCGCTGCTACCCTGGCTGAACTGGGTTATAACGTAAAAGCATTCTGCTACCAAGACAGCCCACGCCGCGCGCACTCCATTGCCGCGCAAGGGGGCATCAATGCCGCCAAAAACTACCAGAACGACGGCGACAGCGTGTACCGTTTGTTCTATGACACCATCAAAGGTGGTGACTACCGCGCCCGCGAAGCCAACGTATATCGTCTGGCCCAAGTGAGTGTGAATATTATTGACCAGTGCGTGGCCCAAGGTGTTCCCTTCGCCCGCGAGTACGGTGGATTGCTGGCTAACCGCTCCTTTGGGGGTGCGCAGGTAAGCCGCACGTTCTACGCCCGGGGCCAAACGGGTCAGCAGCTGTTGCTAGGTGCCTATTCTGCCTTGAACCGCCAGATTGCCTACGGGAAAGTGAAAATGTACCCACGTACAGAGATGCTGGACCTGGTAATGGTAGATGGTCAGGCAAGAGGTATTGTGACGCGCCATTTAGTAACCGGTAAAATAGAATCACACAGCGCGCACGCGGTGATTCTGGCCACCGGTGGTTATGGCAACGTGTTCTTCTTGTCTACCAACGCCATGGGCTCCAACGCCACCGCGGCCTGGAGAGCGCATAAGAAAGGTGCTTTGTTTGCCAACCCATGCTTCACGCAGATTCACCCTACCTGTATTCCAGTTTCCGGCGCTTATCAGTCTAAACTGACCTTGATGTCGGAGTCTCTCCGGAACGATGGTCGCGTTTGGGTGCCGAAGGCGGTTGGCGATAACCGTGCGCCGGGCCAGATTCCTGAAGACGAGCGTGACTATTTCCTGGAGCGTAAATATCCATCCTTCGGTAACCTGGTACCGCGTGACGTGGCTTCACGCAATGCCAAATTGGCCTGTGACGAAGGACGCGGTGTAGGAACTACAAAGCTGGCCGTGTATCTTGATTTCGCTGATGCCATCAAGCGTGAAGGCTTGAACGCCATCAGTCAGAAGTACGGCAATTTGTTTGAGATGTACGAGAAAATCACCGGTGAGAATCCGTACGAGCAACCTATGCGCATTTACCCGGCCGTGCACTACACCATGGGCGGCCTTTGGGTGGATTACAACTTAATGACCACCATCCCTGGTTTATATGCTACCGGCGAGTGTAATTTCTCTGACCACGGCGCCAACCGCTTAGGTGCTTCGGCGCTGATGCAAGGCTTGGCTGATGGGTACTTCGTGATTCCTTACACTGTTGGGGATTATCTGGCGCAGATTCCTTCTACCCGCGTAGAGACCACCCACCCTGCCTTTAAACAAGCAGAAACCGCAGTTAAAGCTGATATTGACAAATTACTGAGCATCAACGGTACCCGTACGGTAGATGAATTCCACAAGGCCCTGGGTCTTTTGATGTGGGATTACTGCGGCATGGCCCGTAACGCTGAAGGCCTGAACTACGCCAAGAAGGAAATCAGAAAACTGCGCGCAGAGTTCTGGAATGATGTCAAGATTGTAGGTACCAATGAGGAACTGAACATCACCCTGGAGAAAGCGGGCCGTGTGGCCGACTTCCTGGAACTGGGCGAACTGATGGTAGATGACGCCTTGAACCGCAATGAGTCTTGTGGTGGTCACTTCCGGGAAGAGTATCAGACGCCAGAGAACGAGGCTATGCGTGACGATGAGAACTACACCTATGTGGCGGCCTGGGAATACACCGGTCCTGAACAACAGCCTGTGCTGCACAAGGAAGAGCTCAAGTTTGAGAACGTGAAGTTGACGCAACGTAGCTACAAGTAACAATTAAGAATTAGGAATGGAGAATTAAGAATTGCTATGCTGCAATCGTTCTCCATTCCTAATTCCAAATTCTTAATTCTAAATTAGAAAAAGATGGCTGGCAATAATCCTAACAGCAAACCCATGAACCTGACGCTGAAAGTGTGGAGACAGAAAAACTCCCAGGCGGCCGGTAAAATGGAAACCTATCAGGTAAAAGATATTTCCCCGGAGATGTCTTTCCTGGAAATGATGGACGTGCTCAACGAAGACCTGCTTCGCAGCGGCGTTGACCCCATCGCGTTTGACCATGACTGCCGCGAAGGTATCTGCGGTATGTGCAGCTTATACATTAACGGCCGCGCCCACGGCCCCGAAAGAGGAACCACCACGTGCCAATTGCACATGCGCAAGTTCTCAGACGGAGACACCATCACCATTGAGCCTTGGCGCGCCGGTCCGTTCCCCGTGTTGAAGGACCTTTGCGTGGACCGTTCGGCGTTGGACCGCATTCAGCAGGCCGGTGGCTACATCTCCATTAATACCGGTGGGGTGCCAGATGCCAACGAAATCCCTATTCCGAAATCTATTGCTGACAAAGCGTTTGATGCTGCCACCTGTATTGGTTGCGGTGCCTGCGTGGCGGCCTGTAAAAATGGTTCTGCCATGCTGTTCACCTCGGCCAAGGTGTCGCAGTTGGCCATGTTGCCGCAGGGCAAGGTGGAGCGCAAAACACGCGTGGAGAACATGGTGGCCCAGATGGACATTGAAGGCTTCGGGGCGTGTACTAACATTGGTTCTTGCGCCGCAGAATGCCCGGTTGGTATTTCTTTGGAGAACATCGCCATGCTGAACCGCGAGTACATCTCTGCTTCGTTGACTTCAGAGAACGTTTAACAATTGCTGAAGAAATAAGAAAAGGCGATGCCGTTTGGTGTCGCCTTTTTTGTTCCATTTCCAGTTTAGAGGCCAAAAACGGATATTTCATTCTTTATTTCGTGAAGCCTCTGAGCAACCAACGTAACATTCCCCCGCCCTATCTGTTTTAAGAGGAAACCCGCCGCAGATGATTTTAATAATTTCAGGGACTAATCGGCCCAACTCCATCACACTACAAGTAGCGCAAATCTACCAGCAGACCTTGCAGGCACACGGCCAGGAATCAGAGATTCTTGACTTACAGGAACTCCCGCTGGACTTCGCCTCCCCGGCACTGTACAAAAGTGAATTGTTCTCCCAGGAATTCATGGCTTTGCGCACACGCGTGGCCCAGGCTGCCAAAATTGTCTTCATTGTGCCGGAATATAATTGCTCCTTCCCCGGAGTTTTGAAAGCGTTTATTGATGGCTTGGAGTACCCGGCAGCGTTAAAAGGGAAGAAAGGCGCTTTGGTGGGTCTGTCCACCGGCAGCCAGGGCGGCAACATTGCGCTCAGTCACCTTACCGATGTGTTGCATTACTGCGGCCTGCACGTGCTCGCCCAAAAGCCGCGGTACCCCTTCATTCACAAACATCTGCAAGACGGCCAATTCACCAATGCCTTGTACCAGCAATTGCTTCAGGAACAGGTAGATGCCTTGATTGGGTTTTAGAAGAATTCCGTTTTCGGGCTCTGTTTTGGAAATGAGGCCTAAAACAAGGGTTGGTGGAGTCACTGGTAAGAGCATCACAGGGTAAGAGGTCTTTTGAGTAACAGCAGTCGGGACCTCAACCGTAGAGACAAGGCAGTGCCTTGTCTCTACCAAGCATTTCTGCATACCTGCCGCAAGTTTAAAGCAGCGTAACTTGTGGGAAAACTCCAGTTTCTGCTCTATTTCCAGTTTAGAGCCCGTAAACGCTTTTTATCTCTCAGTCTAAAGAAATGCTGGCAAAAAAAAATGAGCCCCAAAACAGAATCTGTTTTGGGGCTCGTTTGTAAAATAGAGGTCAAAAACGACTAGTCTACATTGTCATGCAGAAAGCGGTTATCGCCTAACAGTTCGTTGTCATCATTCAGGTTGAAGCGGGAGATCTGCTGGTCTGTGGACGGTACCACGTTCTCCAGTTGCACTTGCTTGCGCAGATAAGCCGGAATCTCCAGTTTCTCTTTGATGGCGGCATCTGAGTTGCTGTCCAGGCTAATGCGACGAAGACGCTCACGGCGCTCAATCATCTTAGCCGAAAGCACATCTTTCTCAGGTGTGGCTTCCACCAACAGCGCTTCTTCCTCAAAAACCGGCGTGAAAATCTCGTTGTTAGAATCTAAGTCGAAGATGATTTTGCTGGTCTCGGCCACCGGGGCAGGTTTTCTAACCGGAACCGGGTCGTTGGCTACCAGTTGCGTGGCAGACACCGGCGGATGCACCGAATACGTAGAAACTGCTGGAGCAACCGGCGCTGCTGTCATTTCAACCGCCTGAGGCTGAGTAGCCCCAGTTGGCTCAGCCTCCACTTCCTTTTTTGGTTCTGAAAGGTCCATCACGTTGCGGGCGAAGCCAGTGGCAATCACCGTTACTCTAATGCTGGCCCCCAACGTAGAATCAATACCGTGCCCGAAAATCACTTCAGAATCATCGCCGGCTTTCTCCTGGATGTAGTCCGTGATTTCGGTCAGTTCATCCATCTCTAACTCTGCCTGATCACCAGACATAATGGAAAGAAGGATTTTCTGAGCGCCATGAATATCTGTGTTATTGAGCAATGGTGAAGAAAGTGATTCCTCAGCAGCACGTAAAGCTCTGTTCTCGCCTTCAGTGATGGCAGAGCCCATTACGGCGGCGCCGGAGTCTTTCATCACCGTTTTCACGTCTTCAAAATCAACGTTCACCTCGGCGGTTACCGTAATAATCTCGGCGATACTTTTGGCAGCGGTACTCAAGATGTTATCTGCTTTGGCGAACGCTGCTCTAATAGGCAGGTTCCCGAACATCTCGCGCAGTTTGTCATTGAGAATCACTAGCACGGTGTCACAGTTTTCGCTTAGTTCCTGAATACCGTTCTCGGCGGCGGCACGCTTCTTCTTGCCTTCAAAAGCAAAAGGGGCGGTCACAATTCCTACGGTTAAGATATCCAGTTCCTTGGCTACTTTGGCAATCACGGGAGCAGCACCGGTACCAGTCCCACCACCCATACCAGCCGTGATGAACACCATTTTGGTATGCGTGCCCAGAAGTTCCCGAATGTCTTCCTTGCTCTCCAAGGCAGCTTGCTTGCCACGCTCCGGATTGGCACCGGCGCCCAGTCCTTCGGTCAGGTTGGTCCCTATCTGAAGTTTGTTGGGCACGCTGCTGCTTTTCAACGCCTGTTCATCGGTATTGCACACCACAAACTCCACGTCTTTAATGCCTTGGTTGAACATGTGGTTCACGGCATTACTTCCTCCTCCGCCCACGCCAATCACTTTAATGATTGACTTGGAGTGTGATGGCACCTCAAACTTGTACGATGAAACACTCATATTATCTTATCAATTACTCGTTAATAGTTCTGTTGCTTGTCGTCAAAATCGTCAATCAGCATGCTCTTGGTGCGCTCTACTATCTTGCTGAAGAATCCGGCGCCGCTGTTCTGTTTCTGGGCAGGCTTGGCTTCATTCACGGCTCTTGACGGCTCTGGGTTCTGCATCTCAGTGTAGCGGTTGGCACGCTCATCCAAGGCCTGGTAACCGGCCAGCACCAAACCAACGGTGGTAGCGTACATTGGGCTCTTCACAGAGTCTATCTTGCTTTTGCCTAAATGCTCATTCGGGTAACCAATGCGGGCATCTAAACCGGTCAAATATTCCACCAGCTGTACCAGATTCTGCAATTGGGCGCCACCGCCGGTGATCACCACGCCAGCCGCCAATTGGTTGGCATACCCGCTCCTAACAATTTCTGAATAGACAAGTTCAACAATTTCCTCCATTCTAGCTTCAATAATAAAAGCAAGGTTTTTCAAGGAAATTTCTTTAGGCGTACGGTCACGCAAGCCCGGGATAGAGACAATCTCATTTTCAGAAGCCTCATCGGCAATGGCTTTGCCAAACCGCACTTTTAATTGCTCGGCCTGGTTCTGCATGACCATGCAGCCCTGTTTGATGTCTGAAGTAATAATGTTCCCGCCAAACGGCAACACGGCGGTGTGCCGAATAATGTTGTCTTTGAAAATAGCCAAATCAGTAGTTCCACCGCCAATATCAATCAGGGCTACACCCGCCTCACGCTCTTCTTCGCTGAGCACGCTCATGCACGAGGCCAAAGGCTCCAGAATCAGCTGGTCAATCTCAAGCCCGGCGCGGTGAATGCACTTGTTGATGTTGTTGATGGCGTTTGACTGGGCCGTGATAATGTGGAAGTTGCCTTCCAGGCGCACACCTGACATGCCCACTGGGTCCATGATGCCGTCTTCGTAGTCTACTTTGTAGTCCTGGGGCATGACATGAATGATTTCGCTGCCAGGAGGGGTTACCAAACGGTACATGTCATTGGTGAGGCGGTTCACGTCTTCCACGGTGATCTCGCTGTCCACAGAGGTGCGCGTGATGCTGCCGTTGTGCTGCAAGCTCTTGATGTGCTGACCGGCAATGCCCACGTTCACTACCTTGATGTCAATGCCTGACTGCTCCTCTGCCTGACGGATTGCCTTGCGGATGGCCTCAACGGTTTTGTCAATGTTGCTCACCATGCCGCGCACCACCCCTTCAGACACCGCTTTACCCAATCCAAGGATCTCCAGCTTGCCGTACTCATTCTTTCTACCTACCAGCGCGCAAATCTTGGTTGTCCCAATGTCTAAGCCTACAACAATTTTGTCGTTCTGAGTCATATCAATATCTATTCACAAATAATCTGATCCTTGTATTCCACGTTCAGGCGGCTGTATTTCTCCCAGCCTACCACCGGCAGCACTTCTTTGTAGAAGACAAACAGTTTCCTGAACTTCTCCTGCACCTGCACCGGTTTCCCGAACTCAATTCGCTGGTCGCCCACCTGGGTCAAAAAACTCACGCTGCCCTTGCCGTCAATGTGCATGTGGGCCAGCTGCGCGTTCCAGAACTCGTCTTTTTCAATAAACTTCAACAACTCCAGATAGGGCAAACCCACCGAGTCTTGAAAGAAGGAGCCGGCGGGCTTTTTCAAGACCAATGAGGAGGTCACCGGCAGCACGTGGGCCGTGTACAGAGAAGAGAGGGGCAATTGGTTGCCTTCTTCATCTAGATACGCGTCTTTTTCAGTGCTTAGCAAGCGGGCAATGGGCCTGTTTTGCCGTATTGTGACGTTGATGTTCCCTGCCAAATCCCGGGAGACCTCGGCTTCTTTCACAAATTTATGCGATTTAATCCGCATTTCCAGTCCCTTGAGGTCAATCTCTCCCTTTTTCATTCCGGTGAGTGGTTGCTTCCCATTTCTGGTGAGCAAGGCCATCACTTCTGAATCACTAAGAAAGTAATTGTTATACTCATTATCAATTTTAATATTGACTTTTTCGCATATTTTTTCGGCCTGCCGGGTACCTGAAAACCCAGCCAGAAAAACAAAGCTCGCGGCGCAAAAAACTACGAAAAGCAGGGCTTTTACCTTCCTATTCCAATACATGGTTCTGCTCCTCCATAAATGCTTTTATCTCAGGAACAAGCGTGTCAATGTCTCCTGCCCCCACCGTGGCCAACACGGCAAAATCCAACTCTTTTGCTAACGCAGCTAGCACTTCTTCTTTTTTTAGCAAACGCTTGTTTGCCAAGGGTAACTTGTCAAACAGCAGCTTGGCATTCACGCCTTCAATGGGCAACTCACGGGCTGGGTAAATATCCAGCAGCCAGACCTCATCTGCCAAACTCAAACTGGTGGCAAAGCCTTCTAAAAAATCACGGGTACGGGTAAACAAATGCGGCTGAAAGACAACACGAAGCTTTTTCTTTGGATACAGCGCCCTCACGGAAGTCAAAAAAGCCTCAATCTCACGCGGATGGTGCGCATAATCATCTAAATATACCCTTTTTCCGTCAGTCCACACCTTTTCAAACCGCCTTTTTACGCCCGTATAAACCGCAAGTCCGTTAGCAATTTCCTGGGCACTCACACCCGCCAGTGACACGGCCTGCACCGCGGCCAGGGCATTCTCTACATTATGGAAACCGGGTACCTGCAAAGCGGTCTCTGGGAGTTGGAAGTTCCAGCCTTGGGCAAAAAATTTCATACTTCCATCGGCTATTTTTATCTCGCCTGCCGCTAGCTCCTCACCTTCAAGACCATACCTGATAATCTTCACGGAAGGGTGAACGGCCTCTGCTATGCTCTGGTCAGCAGTATGGTTCAAGATCAGAAAACCATTGGGTTTAATCTGGCTCACAAACTGCCGGAATGACTCTACTAAGGCCTCCTTTTCGCCATAGATGTCCAGGTGGTCTGGGTCTGTGGAGGTGACAATGGCAATGTCTGGGTGCAAGGTCAGGAACGAACGGTCATATTCATCGGCTTCCACCACGGCCAGGGCCCGGTCTTCGTCTTTGGCTGGCAGCAACAAATTAGAACCCAAATCTGTGGAAATGCCACCCAGAAACGCCGACGTGGAGACACCTGCGTGGTGCAACAAATGCGCCACCATGGTAGAGGTAGTGGTTTTACCATGCGTGCCCGCCACCGCAATCAAATACTGGTCAGCGGTGAGCAAGCCCAACACCTGCGAGCGCTTCATGATGGTAAAACCTTGTTGCTCTAAATATTGCCGCTGTGTGTGGGTTTTGGGAACGGCGGGCGTCAATACCACCAGCGTTTTTGCCTTCATTTCCAGAAATGAGCCCGGAATCAGGTTTACGTCATCTTCGAAATGAATCTGGGCACCTTCTTCCTGCAATTTCTGGGTGAGCGGCGTAGGCGTCTTGTCATAACCCGCCACGGCAAAGCCTTTGGCCAGAAACCAGCGGGCGATGGCGCTCATGCCAATGCCGCCAATGCCTAAAAAGTAGATATTCTCAAATTGCCGCAGGTTCATTTTATTAGTTTAAAAAGTTCCTGCACAATGGTTTCGGTGGCGAAAGGCCGCGCCAGCAACGCGATGTTGCGGCTCAACTCTGCTTGTTTTTCTTTATTTTGGGCTAAAGCGAAAGCGCTGCTCCACAATTTGTCTGCTTCTGCGTCTTTCACCAATACGGCCGCTTCTTTATTTACCAAAGCCATGGCGTTTTTGGTTTGATGGTCCTCCGCCACGTTAGGCGAAGGCACCAGAATAGACGGCTTCTGCGCCAGACACAGTTCTGAAATTGACAAAGCCCCCGCACGGGAAATCACCACATCTGCCGCCGCGTAGGCCAAATCCATGCGTTTGATGAAGTCAGAAGCCTTGATTTGGTCTGTAGGAAAATGCTGCACCGTCGCTTCTGCCGTGGAGATAAACGTCTTGCCCGTTTGCCAAATCAAGTTGTAGCCTTTCTGCTGGATTTCTGCCAGGGCAGCCTCTGTGGCTTGGTTCAAGGTGCGGGCGCCCAAACTTCCGCCTATTACCAGAAATGTAGTTCTGGCAGGGTTCAACTCGAAGTAAGCCATGGCTTCTTCGCGTTTCCCCTTTAGTTCAGTAATGTCACGGCGTACGGGATTGCCGGTGTGAATCAGTTTTTCCTTCGGGAAGTACTTCTCCATGCCGTCATAGGCCACACAAATCTTTTCTACCTTGTTAGCCAACAACTTATTGGTGATACCGGCGTGCCCGTTCTGTTCCTGAATCAAGGAAGGAATTCCCATTTTGGTAGCCGCATACAACAACGGACCGCTGGCGTAACCGCCCACGCCTACCACCGCATCGGGTTTAAAGTCTTTGATGATTTTATACGCTTTCCGGACGCTGGAAATGACTTTTAGCGGAAAAGAAAGATTGTCTAAAGTCAGTCTTCGTTGCAAACCACTAATCCAGAGACCAATGATTTTATAGCCTGCTTCGGGCACACGTGTCATTTCCATGCGGCCTTCGGCGCCCACAAACAGAATTTCAGCCGTTGGGTGCAACCGCTTAATCTCATTGGCGATGGCCACCGCCGGATAGATGTGCCCGCCGGTGCCGCCCCCACTAATAATGAATCTGTAGGTTTTCTCAGGCATGGCTCAAGGCTGGTTTGTTCACGGCCCCAATTGCCTGCTGGCGCGCCTCATATTCGCTTCGGCTCACACTCAGGATAATGCCAATGGAAATACCGGTGAAAATAAGCGAGGTTCCGCCCATACTCAATAGCGGCAACGGCAAACCGGTAATCGGACCCAAGCCCACGGCCACGCCCATGTTCACCATTGCCTGAATGACAAGACTAAAACTCAGGCCCGCCGACAGCAATCCCCCGAAGGCGCCCAAACTGTTGGTCACCGCCACCATGCCGCGGTAGAGAAAGGCCAGGTAGAGCATCAACACGGTGGCCCCTCCTATTAACCCGTATTCCTCAATAATGATGGCGTAAATAAAGTCTGAATACGGGTGCGGCAACACATTGCGTTGGTCTGAATTACCCGGCCCTTTGCCCACAATTCCGCCCGTGGCAATGGCGATGTAGGATTGCTCCAGTTGGAAAACAGTTTCCTCAGAATCAAGGAAATTCTCAATCCTGGAGATAGCCGTCTGCATCCGCTGCCCTATGGTCAAAGCAATGGTCCCGAAGATGGCCCCGACTATAATCATGGTGAAAATGGGTTTCATGGGCACCCGTCCGATGAACATCAGCAGAATACAGGTCATGAAAAGCAAAAAGCCCGTGGAGATATTACTCATGGCAATCAAGCCGCAAATCAAGCCACTCCAGAGAAACAACGGAATCAAGGTTTGTTTGTGCGCGATGTTCATCTGGCGCTTGCTCAGTATGCTGGCCAAATAAGAAATCAAGGCCAGCTTGGCCAAATCTGAGGGCTGAAACGTCTGGTTGATGATGGGAATAGTGAGCCAGCGCGACGCCTCGTTAATGTTAGAGCCTTTCAAATAAGTGTAAATCAGCAAGGGTACCGAAAACATTAGCGCCACTTGGCTCATCTTGGCGTAATAGCGGTAGTTGACTTTATGCGCCAGCCACACAAAGGCCAAACCAATGAAAATCAGTGCCGAGTGCTTGAACAGGTAATATTCCGTGTTCCCCGACATCATTTTGTAGGCGAGCGTGCCCGTGGCCGAGTACACCACCGCAATACTGATCAACCCGAAAGTGAGCACAATACCCCACAGAATAGGGTCGCCTTTAAGGTTCTCGCGGAGCCAATCTTTCGCTGCTGTCATCATACCCGAGTGTTTTTTAGCGCGGCCACTGCTTCTGCAAACGCGCGGCCCCGGTGTTCATAATTGTTGAATAAATCAAAACTTGCGCAAGCCGGCGAGAGCAACACCACATCGCCTTTCTCAGCGAAATCAAAAGCTAGCTTTACTGCCTCCTTCACATCCTGCGTTTCTACCGTTTTCGGGCTCATTTCTGAAAATGAAGCCAAAATCTTGCTGTTATCTAGGCCCAGGCAGACAATGGCTTTCACTTTGTCCTGCACCAAAGGCAGCAGCGTGGAATAATCATTGCCTTTGTCTTTGCCGCCCACTACCCACACAATAGGTTCTTTGATGCCGTCCAGCGCGTACCAAACGGCTTCCACATTGGTGGCTTTGGAATCATTGATAAAGCGCACGCCGTCAATCTCGCCTACCGGCTGTAATCTATGCTCCGCGTTCTGGAAAGTGGCAAGTGCGGTTTCTATTTGCTCTGGTGAAATACCGACCAGCAAGGCGCCGCCCACGGCAGCCATGGTATTGTATTGGTTGTGCTGGCCAATCAAATTAGAACCCGTTGTGTCCAGTTTTGTCTTCATTTCACAAACAGAGGCCAAAATCGACTTCTCTTCAAAATTGATGGCTAATGTTTCTGACTCTTTCAGGCCGAAAGGAACCGGTTTGCCCGGCACCTGGTGGGTTGCCAGATATTTTTGAATCTCCGCGTCATCCAGGTTGAAGAGGAAGAAATCTTCGGAAGTCATGTTCTGCGTGATTCTAAACTTGGCCGCAGCATAGCTTTCCATTTGGTAGTTGTAGCGGTCCAGATGGTCTGGCGTGATGTTGAGCAAAATGCTTATGTGCGCCTTGAACGCATACATGTTGTCCAGCTGAAAACTGCTTAGTTCCACCACGTAGTAGTCGTAACCGCCTTCCAATACTTTGCCGGCCAGACTTTCGCCCACATTACCGGCCAGAGCCACTTTCAAACCCGCGCTTTTCAGCAGGTGGTAGGTAAGCAGCGTGGTGGTGGTTTTGCCATTGGTACCCGTGATGCAGATGAACTTTCCTCCAGCATACCGCCCCGCGAACTCAATCTCAGAAATCACCGGAATTCCTTTTTCCAACGCCCCTTGAATCACAGCCACAGAATCTGGAATGCCCGGGCTCTTGATAATTTCCGCAACTGCGTAGATTTGTTCCAGCGTGTGCGTTCCTTCCTCAAAAGGAATCTTGGCTTGCTGCAACTGGATTTTGTATTTCTCAGAAATTTCGCCTCGGTCAGACACGAACACATCATAACCTTTGGCCTGCGCCAGCAAGGCCGCGCCAACGCCGCTTTCCCCCGCTCCTAGTATGGCTATTTGTTTGTTCATTTTTTGTTCAAGCGTTCTGTGCAGTGTAATTTATTCTGAAACTGAATTTCCATTTTTGGCTTCATTTCTGAAAATGAGCCCCAAAACGGAAAATCTTCCTACCTCAATTTCAAAGTCACCAAAGTCAAAATGGCCAGCATGATGCCCACGGTCCAGAAGCGGGTGACAATCTTAGATTCATGGTAACCTAGTTTCTGGTAGTGATGGTGCAGCGGTGACATCTTGAAAATTCGTCGGCCTTCGCCGTATTTGCGTTTGGTGTATTTGAAGTAGCTCACCTGAATCATAACCGATAGGTTTTCCACTAAAAAGATGCCGCAGAGAATTGGGATTAGGAGCTCTTTTCTCAAAATGAGCGCCAAAACGGCAATGATGCCGCCAATGGAAAGGGAACCGGTGTCACCCATGAACACTTGCGCCGGGTACGAGTTGTACCACAAAAAACCCACGCAGGCGCCCACAAAGGCGGTACAGAAAATCACCAACTCGCCGGTGTTGGGAATGTACATGATGTCAAAGTAATCGGCGAAGATGGCGTTACCAGACACCCAGGCAAACACCGCCAAGGTAGTACCAATAATAGCTGAAGTCCCAGCGGCTAGGCCGTCAATGCCGTCGGTGATGTTGGCGCCGTTTGATACGGCCGTGATGATGATAATCACCAACGGGATGTACAGGAAGCGGGCGTAAGAGCCCAAAACGGGACTCGCAAAGCTGAAGAAATGGTGGTAATCCAGTTCGTTGTTTTTGGTGAACGGCACGGTGGTAATCATCTTGCGAACGTCTTCAAAGGAACCACCCACGTCAATGGCCGAGATACCTTTTTCTGTGAGGTATTGGCGTACCACCACGTCTTCGTTGAAAAACAACACCACGCCTACAATCAACCCCAAACCCACCTGCCCAATGATTTTGAACTTGCCGGCCAGACCTTCTTTGTTCTTCTTGAAGACTTTAATATAATCATCCAGAAACCCGATGGCGCCCAGCCACAGCGTAGACACCAGCATTAAAATAATATAGATATTGCTCAGTCGTGCCAGCAGAAGCGTAGGCAGCACAATGGCCAACAGAATGATTAGACCGCCCATGGTTGGCGTGCCTTTCTTCTCCATCTGGCCTTCCAGACCCAAGTCTCTGATGGATTCGCCTACTTGTTTGCGATGCAGCATTCTTATCAAGCGTCCGCCGAAAATCATGGCAATCAAGAGAGATAGCAGCGCCGCCAAGCCAGCCCTGAACGAAATGTATTGGAATACACCCGCGCCCAGCACGTCAAATTCTTGGTCTAAGTATCTAAAAAGGTAATACAGCATCTTATAATGTTTAGGATGTAGGCATTTTCTGCCTTGCCTTCCCTGCTATCCGTCGGTTATTTCTGGAGGAGCGCGAAGGCTTCCTGTAGAATCAATTTATCGTCAAACGGCGACCGCTCGCCTTTCACTTCCTGGTAGGTTTCATGTCCCTTGCCCGCCACCAGAATAATATCATCAGGTTCGGCCAGCATGACGGCGGTTTTAATGGCTTCGCGGCGGTCAATCACCGAAAGCGCTTTTTTCAAATCCACTTGTTTCACGCCTACCTGCATCTGGTTCAAAATCTCCTGCGGGTCTTCATCCCTAGGGTTGTCTGAGGTCAGAATCACGCGGTCGCTTAAACGAGCCGCGATGTCGGCCATGACCGGGCGCTTGGCCGCATCACGGTTGCCGCCGCAGCCTACCACGGTAATCACCTTCTGTTCTGGTTTCCTGATTTGCTGAATGGTTTGCAGCACGTTCTCCAGCGCGTCTGGCGTGTGGGCGTAATCTACAATGGCCGTAATCTGGTCCTCGGGCGACACCACATAGTCAAACCGTCCGGCTGCCGATGATAAATCTGATAAGCTGGCCAAAACTTCGGGAGAATCTTCTCCCAGCAAAATGGCCGCGCCATACACCGCCATTAAATTATAAGCATTGAACGTCCCGATTAACCTGAACCAGACCTCCTGCCCTTCCAGCTCCAGCTGCAAACCCTGAATGGAATTGTCTATCAGCTTGGCTTTGAAATCGGCTTCCTTGCGCAGCGCGTAGGTGTATTTGCTGGCTTTGGTGTTCTGCAACATAACCATGGCGCGCTTGTCATCGGAGTTTACCAACGCAAACGCTTTTCTAGAAAGGAAATCGAAGAATAGTTTCTTGGCCTTAATGTACTCGTCAAAGGTGCCGTGGTAATCCAGGTGGTCATGCGAAATATTGGTAAAAACCGCCCCAGTAAATTCCACCCCGGTCACGCGGTGCTGCACCAGGGCGTGCGAACTCACTTCCATGAAGGCGTGCGTACAACCAGCTTTCACCATTTGGGCCAGCAAGCCCTGCAACGTGATGGCGTCGGGCGTGGTGTGCGTGGCCGG
Organism: Rufibacter sp. LB8; assembly: GCF_014876185.1. Lineage (NCBI taxonomy): Bacteria > Pseudomonadati > Bacteroidota > Cytophagia > Cytophagales > Hymenobacteraceae > Rufibacter > Rufibacter sp. LB8. Next base: position 1,587,276 of record NZ_JADALJ010000001.1, read on the forward strand.
AATAACGGTTTCATTGATTTGGTTTTGTACCGTGGAGAGCAAACCGGCATTGTAGCCCAGCTCGCGGTACAGTTTGTGCAGCAAGGTCACGCAGGTGGTTTTGCCGTTGGTGCCGGTGACGCCCACCAGCTTAAGTTTTCTAGACGGATAGTCATAAAACGCCGCGGCCATGTGGCCCATGGCCGCGGCGGCGTCTGGCACCACCACCACCGTTACTCCGGCTGGGGCGTTTTTGGGCTCTGTTTCGCAAATGACCGCCGAAACGCCCTGCGCCATGGCGGCTTCTATGAAATCATGCCCATCGCGGAGCGTGCCTTTGATGGCGAAAAACGCCACGCCCGGCCCCGCCTGGCGAGAATCCATGGTTAACGCAGAAAGCTCGGGGTTAGAAGGCCCGAGCAATTGCGTTGGCTGGAGGGCCTGCAGCAGGTTTTGTAGTTGTGCCATTTTTTCCAAGGGTAAGGGTAATGATTGCGCCTTTCTGAACAGGTTCGCCGGGCGTAAGACTCTGGCTTTGCACTCTGCCTAGCCCCACAATGCGTACGCGCAGGCCGTGGTTTCCTAAGAGATACAGGGCGTCTTTCAAGGTCATGTCCGTCACGTCGGGCACTTTGCCCATCTTCACGGGAACCGGTTTCAAGGCCACCGAGTGTTTTTGCGTGTCTACCCTAATCCAGTCTTCCTCGGGGTTGATGGGGTGGGCGCTGATGCCCAGTTTGTCACAGAGTAATTTGATTTCCTCCTGGCTTCCGGCGTGGAGCGTGGGCAGTTTAGGCTGAACGCCGGCTGGTTTGCGCGCCATGGGTTTATGGATGGCTAGATCCTGGGCATAAGCCTTATCTGCCAATTCTCTGAACACCGGCGCGGCCACATCACCGCCGTACTGTGCACCTTTCTGCGGATTGTCAATAATCACAATGCAGCTGTACTTGGGCTTGTCAGCCGGGAAATACCCCACAAACGAGGTGGAATATTTACGGGTGTACTGGCCGTTTATTACTTTACGGGCAGTACCGGTTTTGCCGGCCACTTTGTAGTCTTCGCTGCGCACGTTCTTGCCAGTTCCGTTCTCTACCACACCTTCCATCATGGCCCTTAGTTGCGCCAAGGTTTCGTCTGAACAGATTTTTGGGTTCAGAACCTTGGTCTCAAACTGTTCCAGCACGTTGTCTGCGCGCTTGATGCTCTTCACAATCATGGGCTGCACTTTCACGCCGTTGTTGGCCACCGCATTGTAAAAGGCCAAAGTCTGCAGCGGCGAAAGCTTTAATTCATAGCCAATGGCCATGGTGGACAAAGACGGACGGCTCCAGCTGCGGTCTTTCGGCGATTTGATGTACGGAATGGCCTCGCCGTTCATCTGGAAACCAAGCGGCTGGTGCAACCCGAACTTGTGCAGGTAGTCTACATATTTCTGCGGCTGGCTTTCAAAGGTTTTCTGAATCAGCTTGGCCACGCCCACGTTAGACGATTTCTCAAACACTTGCTGCAGCGTGATTTTGCCGTAGCCATGCGTGTCTGTTTTCACTGCGCCGCCAATGCGTTCTGACCCGTAGCCGGTTTCCACGGTGTCGGTGAGTTTCATGTCGGTTTCCTCCAAGAGGGCCATCATAGACGCCAGTTTGAACGTAGAACCGGGCTCCGTGCGGCCTTGGTTACCCACCGCGTAGTTATAGTCTTCCTCGTAATACCCCGGGCCGGCCTTGCCTAGATTGGCGATTGCTTTAATCCGGCCGGTGCTTACCTCCATCAGAATCACACAACCGTGAGCGGCGTCATTGATGGTGAGCACGCGGCGCAGCGCACTTTCGGCTACGTCCTGCAGGTTGATGTCAATGGTGGTTTGAATGTCGAAGCCCGGCATGGGTTTCACCTCGGTTCCGTCATTGATGGGCTTGTTGCCACCGGCCATGCGTTCAAACAGAGCTTCGCCATCTTTGCCGGCCAAATGGCGGTTAAAGCTAAACTCCAGACCGGCGCCTTTGCGGTCTTCGTTGATGAAGCCAATGGTGCGCTTGGCCAAGGACCCGAACGGCAGGAACCGACGGTCAATCTTCTCAAATATCACCCCGCCTTTGTTTTTCCCGGCCCTGAAAATCGGCCATTTGGCCATCAGTTTTTTGTCCTGGTAATTAATCAGGCGACCGTTGATACGCACGTATTTTCGGTTCTTGGCGCGGGCGCCCTTGATTTTTCGCTTGTAATACTCCGGAGATTGGTCCCCGAAAAACCGCGACAGCATCATGCCCAAGGAGTCAATGCCTTTGTTGAAGACTTCGTCTTTGGGAATGGATGGGTCAAAGGCCACGCGGTAAAAGGGCAATGACGTAGCCATGATACGCTCGTCATCTGAGTAGATGTTGCCGCGCGTGGCGTAAATGGGCTGGTAATGGAACCGCTTCTCGTTGGCAATTTCGCGCCAGCGGTCCCCGTCCTTGAACTGAATGTAGGCCACCTTGTACATAATGGCGAACGCGAACAGGCAGATAGCCAAAAAGGCCAACCGTACGCGCGTAACGATGGACCTCTTAATATTCATTTTTACCTACAATTACTTGAATGGGCGGCGAAGAACTTTCTACCAAACCGCTGGGCGCCACGTTGCGAGCAACCTCGCTCTGCTTGCTGGCCTCCATGTAGTCAGACTTGAGCGTGGTATAGTCAGCGCGCAGGTCCTCGGTTTCAGACTTGGTTTTGTCAATCTGCCGCAAAGTACGCTCTGCGTAGTGGGTGTTGCCAATGTAGAACAAGACTACGCCCATAAGAAACAAAACCTTGGGCAGGTACCGCACAGGCAGGCCATCGGCGAAGAAGAAATCAACTTTGGTGTAGCGGTCCAGCAGCTCAAAAAGGCTGGTGCCTTTCTGCCGGGGCTTGCGGGGTGCGCGCGGCGGTTCCACCTGGGGCACCTCGCGCAGGGTGTTGGCCTTGGGCCGGATGTTTTGCGGACGTACAGTGTTGACTGCCATGGTACGGTTGGTAAAATTTCTCTATCCCTGCTTCCTCTCTACTTTTTAGCCAAATCCTGGGCCTCTCGCTTCACGGCCACGCGCAACTTGGCGCTGCGGCTTCTGTTGTTTTCCTGTAATTCCTGCGCGCCGGGCACAATAGGCTTGCGCGTGACAGAATCAAGGGGTTTTATCTCGTTCCCGAAGAAGTCTTTCTCTACTTCCCCAAAAAACTTGCCTTTGCTGATGTAGTTCTTAACCAGGCGGTCTTCCAGGCTGTGGTAGGAAATCACGGACAATCTTCCGCCAGGCTTGAGCACTTCCACGGCCTGCTCCAACATCTCCTCCAGCGCTTTCAGTTCATCGTTCACCTCAATTCTGAGGGCCTGAAACACCTGGGCTAGGTACTTATTTTCCTTACCCCTTGGGGTACAGCCCTGTATGGCTTTCTTAAAATCTGCGATGGTCTCAATTTCCTGCACGTTGCGCGCCGACACAATCTCTCGGGCCAGCGTTTTGGCGTTTTTCACTTCGCCATACAGCCCGAAGATTTTGTGCAGTTGCTCTTCTTCATAGGTCATAATGACCTGCTGCGCAGTGAGCGGACTTTCTTTGTCCATGCGCATGTCAAGCGGGCCGTCAAAACGGGTGGAGAAGCCGCGCTCAGCGGTGTTGAACTGGTGTGAGGAAACGCCCAGGTCAGCTAGAATGCCGTCTACCTGTTTCACGCCGTACAGTCTCAGGTATTTTTTGAGGTACCGGAAATTTGCTTTCACAAACGTGAAGGTGTCTGAGATTAGTTTCTCTGACTGCAGTTCGGCATCTGTGTCCTGGTCAAAGGAATAGAGCTGCCCGCCCTTCATCTGTGACAAGATGTGCGCGGAGTGACCGCCACCGCCAAAGGTGACGTCTACGTAAATACCGCCGGGCTTTATGGCCAGCGCATCTACCGATTCCTGTAATAAAACGGGTTGGTGATAGCTCATGGCCTGGTTACTCGCTTAAAATAGTTGTAGTGGCTGTGGTTTCGTCTCCCAAAAATTTCTGGGCCATTTGGGAGAAGTTCTGCTGGTCTTTAATTAAGAAGGCGTCATACTTCTCTGGGTTCCAGATTTCTACCCGGTTGCCTAACCCCACCACAATGGCTTCTTTCTCAATTTCCGCGTAGCGTACCATGGTGCGGGGCAGAATAAAGCGGCCTGCGCCATCCAACTCTACCTCAGTGTTGCCCCTGAAGAAATTCCGCTGGAAATGGCGGTACTCCTCATTGAATTCGTTGAGCCCGGAAACCCGGTCATAGATGACCTTCCACTCCGTTTTGGGGTACAACACCAAACACGGCTCAAACCCGCGGGTCAAAACCACCTGGTTTCCAGAATCTTCGGGAAGGTTGGCTTTGATTTTGGCAGGCAGCACCAATCGTCCCTTCGGGTCTAGCTTACATTCATATTCGCCGGAGAGGAAGTTCATGATAAGTGGTGTGGTGACTGCGGTCTTTGGTACAAAACAAAAGTAGTAAAGCCGCCCGCAAAGTCAACCACACTCTCCCACTTTTTCCCACTTTGTGGATAAATCATGGTTATCCACCCCACTTATGCACATTATCCACATTTTTTCTGGCCTGGTTGGGAAAACTTTTGGATAACATTTGCCGGAAATCTAGTAGACTATTGCGCAAAAAGTGCCAACGCGCTGTTTTAGAGCACATTTCAGATTTAGAGCCCAAAAACGGAAGTCAAATATGAAGCGTGGCGCGAAAGTGGTGGAAAGTGGCGCGTTTTTCCGTAACTTTGGGGCATGCACCGGAAAACCAGGCATATTCTCCTTTTACTGCTCGCCTTCAACGTGCTCACGGGCTCGGTGGGGATGGCGGCCACGCAGCGCTTCTGCGCCATGCTGGGCATGGCCCCGTCGGCAGCGGCGGCGGAGAAGATGGAGAAGATGGGCTGTTGCAAGGCCAAGAAGAAAACACCAGTTTGCCCAACTGCGGAAACAACTACCCTAGACAAAACGCCTTGCTGCACGGTTGCCACCACGTTCCATACAGTTGACGTAGCGCCAACGAACAAGCTGCCCAAAGTTGAGTTTGCCGTTTTGGCCGCAGTGCCAGAAACGTCTTTTTTAGTTCCTTTTCTGGGTGCTCAGTCAGTAAGTAAAGGCTGGCCGCTGTACTCAGATTCTTCTCCCCCGCTGGCCGGTATTGACCTGCTGCACCGCTTGCACATCCTCAACATTTAGTTCTGCAATTTCCCACTTTGGCGCACGCGCCGAAGCAAAGGCTTTCTATGGCCTATCCCCTTTGGAAATTTGTTTTACTAAATGAATCACACCTATGTTTTTTTCTAAACGTCAGACCGCTCTGGTTTTGACTCTGTTTGCGTTTTTGGGCTCCTTTTCCGGAATGGCGCAAAATCTGACGGGCCGCGTGGTAGACGCGGCCAATAACCAAGGATTAATTGGCGCCTCTATTTCTTGGCTGGGTACTACTGAAGCCACTTCCACTCTGGCCAACGGCATCTTCTCTTTAAAACCCAGCACCACGGGCGTAACGGCTATTCTGGTTTCCTATGTGGGCTACTATCCTGACACTATTCAAGTCAATGGCCAAACCAATATAACGGTCAAGCTGAAGTCTTTCTCAGATTTGCAGGAAGTGACCGTGACCGGCAAACAAGACCGTTACTCGGCGCTCACGCCCACCAACACGCAGGTCATTACGTCCATGGATTTGCTTAAATCGGCGTGCTGCAACCTGGCCGAGAGCTTTGAGACCAACGCCTCGGTGGAAGTGACTACCTCAGACGCCGTCTCAGGGGCCAAGCAGATTCAAATGCTGGGGCTGGATGGTTCCTACACATTGCTTACTACCGAAAATGTGCCGGCTTTGCGCGGATTGGCCACGCCATATAGACTCAATTATTTGTCTGGCACCTACATTGAGGCAATTGACATCATCAAAGGAACCGGCTCGGTGCTGAACGGCTATGAATCCATCTCGGGTCAGGTGAACGTGCGCCTGAAAGACCCGGAGAAAACCGACCGCCTGCACCTGAACCTTTACGGCAACAGCCTGGCCAAATGGGATGCCAACCTCAACACCTCGTTCACAGTTGCGCCAAAACTAACCACGGTCTTAATGTTGCACACGGACCAGTTGAGCAACCGCGTGGACGGCAACAAAGATGGTTTTCTGGATTTGCCCTTGGGCAAGCACTACAATGTGTTCAACAAGTGGAAATACAACACCGGCAAGCAATGGGTGGCGGAGATTGGGCTGCAGGCCTTAAATGAAACCCGCACCGGCGGACAGGTGAACTACCGCCGCGGCATGCCCCAGCAAGAAGGCAGTTTCTATGGCATTGAATCTGAGACCGACCGCGTGAGTGCGTATTCCAAAACCTCGTATACGTTCAAAAACAAACCTTATCAGAGCATCGGGTTGATTTTGTCTGGGTCTAACCATGAATTTGACTCGCAGTACGGGCCCAGAATGTATGACGGCCAGCAGAAAAGCGGTTTGGCGAATCTGATTTTCCAGTCGGCGTTTGGGAATACGTCGCACACCTATAAAACCGGACTGAGTTACCAGCTGGAAGACCTGGACGAAACCTTGGCGGGCAAACGCTACACCCGCAAAGAGTTAGTGCCGGGCGCTTTCTTTGAATATGTGTACCAGAACAGCACCAACCTGACCTTAGTAGGCGGTATTCGGGCGGACCATCATAACCTGTAAGGCATGGTGTACACGCCGCGCTTCAACGTGAAATATGATTTCAACCCTAATTCCATCTTGCGTCTAGCGGCCGGAAAAGGATTCAGAGTAGCGAACCCTATCGCCGAGAACGTGGCTTCCTTAATCAGTAACCGTGATTTTGTACTGCCTAACAACTTAGAACCAGAGAAAGCCTGGAACCTGGGCGGAAGCTTCACGCAGTACTTTGAGGTGGGCAACCGCAAGGGCGCGTTCATCACTGATTACTACTACACCACGTTCCAAAACCAGGTAGTGCCTGACATGTACACCAACCCCAACCAGGTACAGTTTTCCAACCTGGTGGGACGGTCCTTCTCCAAAAGCTTTCAGGCAGAATTGCAGTATGAACTCACCGAAATGCTGGACGTGAAAGCGGCCTACAAGTATTTTGACGTGAAAACCAGCTACAACGGCCAACTCCTGCAGCGCCCCTTTATCCCCAATCACCGGGCGTTTGTGAACCTGGGCTTCGCGACGCCTTTTGACAAGTGGCGGGCAGACTTGACGGCGCAGTGGTTCGGGAAACGGTTAGTGCCTTTGATGGAACACCAGCACGAAGGCGAAATAAGAACCAGGTCGGTGAGTCCGTATGCCGCGTTCAACGGGCAAATCACGCGCGCGTTCAAACGCTGGGAAGTGTATGTGGGCGGCGAAAACCTGCTGGGCTACACTCAAAAGAACCCTATTCTAGGCGCAGACCAACCGTTCAGCCAACACTTTGACGTCAGCATGATTTATGCGCCCATCATTGGTCGCGTGATTTATGCAGGTCTCAGAATCACCATCAAATAGGTTTTGTAAAACACATCAATATGAAAACGAAAACCACTCTGGCATTTTGCCTTCTGGCCCTTTTGACAACCAGTCAATCAAGGGCGCAGAAGCAAAGCCCCGTAAAGATTGTGGGCGCCATGAAAAATGTGATGATGCGCGGCCAACTCCAGGGCACCATTGCGTTAGACACCATCGCGCAGAAAACGCATTTGTACGGCTTGGGGCCCATGGAAAACCTGGCCGGTGAAATCTTGATTCTGGACGGCAAAGCCTACAAAGCAACGGTTCAGCCAGATTCTTCCATGCGTGTGGAAGCGACCTTTGAGCTGAAAGCGCCGTTTTTTGGCTACACCACCGTGACCCAATGGAAAGAACACGCCTTGCCTGCTAAGATTCAGACGCTCGCGCAGCTGGAAACCTACCTTGACCAGCAGACCAAGAAGGCAACCCGTCCGTTTCTGTTTAAATTGGCGGGCGAAATAAACCAGGCCACCATTCATGTGGTGAATTTGCCCCCGGGCACCAAGGTAAATTCGCCCAAAGAGGCGCACCAGGGCCAGGTAGATTATCAGCTGCAAAACGAACAGGTAGAGATTCTAGGCTTCTTTTCCACGGAACATAAAACCATCTTCACCCACCATGACACCTTTTTGCATCTGCACCTAATCACCGCTAACCGGCAGAAAATGGGACATTTGGATAACGTTCAATTCAAGCCAGGAACCATTAAATTGTACCTGCCCGTGAACTAATATGGCGTTCTGGAAATTTAGAAGGTAGTTTTTGCCAGGAAGCAGAACTTTAACAGAAAATAACTTCCTGCTACTTCCGCTAAATTTCTATTTTTGGCCTGATTTTGGATTTAGAGCCTGAAAACGGCCAGCTTTGAAATAATTTTTAACACACAATCATACACCATAACCCATGAAAAGCTTAAAAACCCTATTATTCTCTTTGGTATTTGTTGGTCTTGCTACGTTCGGCTTTGCGCAGGGCGGTAAGAAAGGCGAGGAAGTTAAATTCAAAACCTCTGCCGTGTGCGGCATGTGCAAAGCCACGTTAGAGAAAGGCCTGGCCTACGAGAAAGGCGTGGAGAAAGCCACCCTGGACGAAAATACCAAAGTGCTCACCGTGCAGTTCAACAGCACCAAAACCTCTGCTGACAAATTGAGAAAAGCCGTGAATGACCTGGGCTATGACGCTGATGATTCTAAAGCCACGCCTCGCGCTTATGACCGTTTAGACGCCTGCTGCAAAAAAGACAACGGCGTGCACTAAGCATTATCAAATATCAAGTGTAAGAAAGGCTCCCAATTGGAAGCCTTTCTTTGTTTAGGCGTTGATGTATTTAGAAACCCCTTTGATTGATGTAGAGTATTTTGCACGTAGGGACAGGGCTTGACCTGTCCGCCCACGCATTCCTGATACCAGCAGCCCCGACTACTCTCTGCTCTAATCCAAAGAAACAACCATGATGTACGGCCACCGCATTGGACAGGTCAAGCCCTGTCCATACCAGTAGACTCACCTTAAATAATTTGTAAACCATCTAAACGCCCTCCTACCCCCCCAGCTTTTGGCTTCATTTTCAGAAACGAGGCCAAAAACAGAAACTCAAAACGCTTGCTTAGTATTTCGGTTATTTAGGAGTTTGGGTAAACCTCTTGGGGCTCTGGTTTGTTGTGAGGGTATACCAGCAATAGCCATGGAAACAACCACACCTATACAAATCCAGTCAGAAAACATCAGAGAAAGAATTATTCAGGAATACGTGCACCATGTGTTGGAACATGGCCGTGAACCTGCCTCCGTTTATAAATTCGCGCAGAGTTTGGGCATTAGTGAAGAAGAGTTCTACAACTACTTCTCCTCGTTCCAGGGCGTGAAAGAAGGTTTGTGGGAACAAATCTTCGACCAGACCTACAGCAGCATGCACGCGCAGGCGGTGTACACCCAATACAATTCCAAAGAGAAGCTGCTGGCCTTTTATTACACCTGGCTGGAAGTGCTCAAGAAACACCGCAGCTTTCTGTTGGTCGCCTATCCGTTGCCAGAGAGCCTGAGAAAAATGCCTAGCCCAGAGTTGAAGGCGTTCAAGACCAAGTTCCAGGCTTTTGTGCAGGAACTAGTGCTCCAGGGCAAAGAAGCCGGCCTGCTCGCCGACCGTAAATTCTTCTCTGACCGCTACCCAGACGCGCTGTGGCTGGAGACGCTGTTCATCTTCCAGTTCTGGTTGCGTGATACCTCCCAGGGCTTTGAGAAAACCGATGCCGCCATTGAAAAATCAGTGACCCTGGCCTTTGACCTGATGGGCAGAACCGCCGTGGACAGTCTGGTTGACTTCGCTAAATTCCTTTATCAGTCTAAATAAATTTCATGGACAATAGCCCGCAAGAGCAAGACCATATTCCTACCTCCAAAGTGCAGCGCGCTTCCAAGTTTATTGGGGCCGGGGCCAAAGTGGGAGGCAATTATATTAAGCATTACGCTAAAAAGATAGTGAACCCCAGCCTGGGCAAAGAAGCCTTGCACACTGAAAATGCCCAGGACATTTACGCCTCTTTGAGCCAGTTGAAAGGCAGCGCGCTCAAGATGGCCCAAATGCTGTCTATGGACAAAAGCGTGATGCCCCAGGCCTACCAAGATAAGTTTGCGCAGGCGCAATACAGCGCGCCGCCGCTTTCTTACCCGCTGGTGGTGCGCACGTTTCAGAAATCCTTCGGGAAGACGCCGGAGCAGCTATTTGATACGTTTTCCACCTCGGCGGTGAACGCGGCCTCTATTGGCCAGGTGCACCAGGCCACCAAAGGCGGCAAGACCTATGCCGTGAAAGTGCAGTACCCTGGCGTGGCCGAAAGCGTGAGTTCAGACCTGCGCATGGTGCGGCCCTTCGCGTACCGGTTGCTCAACATGAACGAGCGCGACATGGACCATTATCTGCAGGAAGTGGAGGAGAAACTGCTGGAAGAGACAGATTATGAACTTGAGGTTCGCCGCTCCGCGGAAATCTCTGCCGCCTGCCAGCACCTGCCCCATCTCACGTTCCCTAATTATTACCCAGAACTCAGCAGTTCGCGCATTATTACCATGGACTGGCTGCCCGGCGCGCACCTGCGTGAATGGCTGGACACCAAACCCACCCAGGAAGAACGCAACCGCATTGGCCAGGCCCTCTGGGATTTCTATGATTTTCAGGTACACCACCTCAAGCAAGTACACGCCGACCCCCACCCCGGCAACTTTATTGTGCAGCCCGGCCCGGTGTTGGGTGTGATTGACTTCGGCTGCATTAAAGTGATTCCGGAGGATTTTTACCTAGGCTATTTCTCCCTGATCAAGAAAGACTCTCTGCTGAAGGAAGCCGAATTGAACCAGATTTTCTTTGACCTGGAGTTCATCAATAACCAGGACACCGCGGCGGAACAGGCGTATTTCAAAGGTGTTTTCAAGGAAATGATTTCGTTGCTGGGCCAACCGTTCCATGCGCCGTCGTTTGACTTTGCCGATGACCAATACTTTCAGCAGATTTACATGCTGGGCGATAGAATCTCACAGGACAAAATGTTCCGGAATTCCCGAATGGCGCGCGGGTCCCGCCACGGGCTTTTCGTGAACCGGACATATTTTGGCTTGTACAGTTTGTTGAACCAGTTGAAAGCGAACATCACCACCACCAAACCGGCCTGGCTCAGCTAAGCAAATTTCTGGTTTTGCCCTCAAATAGAAAATGGAAGCCAAAAACGGCTTCCATTTTTATGGATGCAACAGGCGGTCTTTTTCTTGATACAATTTCCACCAGGGCAGATACGGTTTGTCATGGTGCTCGTAGTGGTAGCCAAAGAAATAGCAGCTCAGGAACGCCCACACATGATTTCGCTGTTGCGTGCCAGATTTATGCTTGTTTTCCGGTTCATGCTCACCCCTATGCGGCAAGTATGTCCCGAAATAAAACAGTTGGAACGTAGCCGTCACGGCGGGTATCATCCAAAACAGCACCACGTTTTCCACTGGAAACCAAAGCTGTAGCACATGGTAGGTGCCCGCCATCAGCAAGACTTGCACCACGGTAATGTACTGCCGCGCAAAGCTGAAAAACCACAGAAAGAAATTGCCGCCATGGTAATCTGGGTCATGTTCGGTGGCTACGTGTTGGTGGTGCTGGTGGTGCTTTGGCAGCAGCCGAAAATAATAGTTATAGGCAAATAACCCCGCTGCCACCGTACCAATAACCATGTTCAACTTTTTCTTGCCGGGCGCCACCACGCCGTGCATGGCATCATGGGCGGTAATGAACAGGCCGGTGTATAAATGTGACATCACCAACACCGCCACGTACGTCAACGGCGACGCAAAATCCACTTCCCAGTTGAGCAGAAACCACAGCACGCTTGCCCAGGCCACCAGAATAGTGAGCGCAATCAGCACGCCGGCGTTTTTTTCCAGGAAAGTAGTAGGTTGGTTTTTCATGGTTTAACTCCTACACGTAGTGGGCGAAGGTAGTTCCGTTGGCAGGTGGCAAGATACAAAAGTACAGACAATCCCGTTTTTGGCTTCGTTTTCAGAAATGAGCCCGAATACGCATTTTTTTTAAAACGCTGACAGCGCGTTGCGCACTTCCTCCATCAGCCACATGGGCGTAGACGTGGCCCCGCAAATGCCCACCGATTCGCCGGCCGTGAACCAGTCGGGTTGCAGTTCCTCTACTTTAGAAACGAAGAATGTGTTGGGATTGGTGTCTTTGCAGACCTGGTACAGCACGCGCCCGTTAGAAGACTTGGTACCCGACACGAAGATAATCTTGTCAAAGCGCAGCGCGAAATTGCGGAGTTCTTTGTCACGGTTAGAAACTTGCCTACAAATGGTGTCATTGGCGTTCACGGCATACCCACGGCCTTCCAGTTCGCCTTTAATGCGGTAGAAGCTGTCGGTGCTTTTGGTGGTTTGGCTGTAAAGCGTGATGTTCTCCGGCAATTCATGCCGAAGCAGTTCCTCTAGGTTCTCAAATACCACCGCCTCGCCGCTGGTCTGGCCTAACAACCCCAAAACTTCGGCGTGGCCGTGTTTGCCGTAAATGAAAATCTGCTCTTTTTTATCGAAGGAAGTCTTAATGCGGTTCTGGAGTTTGAGCACCACCGGGCACGAGGCATCAATCAGGCGCAAATTATTTTCCATCGCCATCTGGTACGTAGAAGGTGGCTCGCCGTGGGCTCTGATTAAAACGCTTTCATCGCGGAGCGTGGCGAGGGTATCATAATTGATGATGCGCAGGCCTTTGTGCTGCAGGCGCTCCACTTCTTCGTCGTTGTGCACAATATCGCCCAGGCAATACAGGTAGCCCTGCTCTTCCAGAATATCCTCAGCCATCTGTATGGCATAGATTACCCCAAAGCAAAAGCCCGAATTGTTGTCAATATGTACCTGAAGTTGACGCATAGAACCTAAACAGTTTCAAGAACGGGAATGTTTGCGAGGCGCTCGGCTTTTTGTTTGAAGCCTTCATATAAGATAATGACAAGCAGCAGCATCAGCATAGAATACATGGTATCTTCCACCGGAATAGTGCTGATGCGCAGGCCCACGTTATGGGCATTGTTGTACCACACCACCGGCAGCGCCGTGAGCACGCCGTTCACCAGCAGAAATGGCACCAAGTGCACCACATAGGCCAGATAAAACCGACCCATTTTCTTGTACCGGAAGCGCCAATAATAGATTAAGAGCAAAATAGGAACCAGCAGACAGGTGAGCATGGTGTACCAACGCCCCCAGAAAACCACGGCTACTATTAAATTCAGCACCACCAAGATCCAGGTGATGTACGGCGAATAGGGTTGCAGCCACTCTTTGCGCACATATTCATTCAGGCATTCATAAATGAACACGCAGGCATAGGGCACGGTAATGAAGAACAATACTTCCTCCAGCGGAAGGTTGAAAAAGTAAATGCCCACCAGATAATCAGGATTAAAGCCCCAGACGCCGTGGTCTGTAAAGGCAATGTCCCAGGAAATAAAGCAGAACGCCGAAATGGCCATGGCCGGAAACAGGTGCCGCCAGTTGGTATAGAAATGGACGCGGCGGTCAAACGAGAGCGCCAGTGGAAAAAAAATGGTAAAAATGTTTAAATAGAGATAAACGTAGGTCATAGTTTCAATTTTTCCACCTGCTCTTTTTCCTGAGCGGTGAGCAATTCTTTGCGAAGCAGGAATTCCCGCATGATCTTCACAGACTCACTGGGCATGCCCGAGCGTGGGTGCTTTAAAATGGCCGCCATGAACACCCGCTTGTCTTCTTCCAGGTGGCTGCTCATGTTCAAATAGCGTGGTATGTAATTTTCTATAGAGTAGCGCAAAAACCTAACTTCTGGGTCAGTGTTGTCTAAGGCCACGGCCTGGTCAAAAATCTGCGAACTCTGTTTTAAATACTTCAGCTTGGAATAAGGGCTCCAAGTATGTTTGGCCATAATGGCATTGGAAACGGCCTTATAGCCCATCTTGAGCGGATCTTTGCCCTGATATTTGTGCATCAGGGAGTGGAACTGCTCGGCAATCTTTTCGTCTTTAGAGGCCGTCTGGTAAAAATTCAGCAGCTTTTGATGCGCGTACGGGTCAGTGGCCTGCCAGGTGGTGGGGGCAACTACTAGGCAAAGAGTAAACAAAAGTGCGATCAGGTACATTAGATGGTATTTAGCCGGTACTTAATATACGAACTTACCAGCAGGGCGAGTTTCGTATTATCAGGCACTCTTACGCGTTCTGCCATAATTTGGGCAGCAGGAACCGCCTTTATTTTCTTAAATAGCTTTAAATAATAGATATACGCCAGGTAAACGCCCATTCTTGCACCCTTGGGCAAGGCTAAAATTCCCTGATAAGCCAGGTCAAAATCATGTTGAATGTCCTGCTCAATTTCCTCTTTGTCTTTGTTGCAGAAAGACAGGAAACTCACCTTAGGGAAGTACACGCGACCGCGGTCATGGTAATCGCTTTTGATGTCTCTCAAGAAATTCACTTTCTGGAAAGCGGCCCCTAAAGAGCAGGCCGGCGCCTTGAGGCGGGCAAACATGTCGTCATCACCTTCGCAAAAGACTTTCAGGCACATCAATCCTACCACTTCAGCGGAACCGTAGATGTATTCCTGGTACAGGTCACTGTCATATTGGTGGTCGTCCAGGTCCATGGCCATGCTCCTGAGAAAGGCATCAATAAAGGAATGGTCTATGTTATGTTGCCGCACCACCATTTGGAACGCGTGCAGCACAGGGTTCAGGCTAATCTGTTCTTCAATGGCTTGGTAGGTTTCCTGTTTGAACCGCTCCAGCAAAGCCGCTTTGTTGTGCCCGTGAAAGGTGTCTACTATTTCATCCGCGAAGCGCACAAACCCATAAATGGCATAAATAGCGTCATGAAACTTAGGGTGCAAGGTTTTGATACCCAAGGTAAAGGAGGTGCTGTAGCGCTGCGTGATCAGCTTGCTGCACTCCAGGGTGGTGGTATCAAACAGGTTCATGGGGGTTTGCATGGCAGATCAGGCGGTTAAGGGTACTGGGCGCGGCGCAAATTCTTTCACCACTTCTGCGGCCACCACTTGCCCGGAGATTAACGACGGCGGCACGCCCGGGCCGGGCACCGTCAATTGCCCGGTGTAAAACAGGTTCTTTACTTTCTTGCTTTTGAGGCTGGGCTTCAAAATAGCCGTTTGCGTGAGCGTGTTGGCCAAGCCGTAAGCATTGCCCTTGAAGGCGTGGTAATCTGCGATGAAATCACGGTGCGCATAGCTTCGGTTATAAACCACGTGGGAGCGTACGTCTTGACCCGTGAGCCGCTCCAAACGCTCCATGACCAAGTGGTAGTAATAGTCACGGGTTTCAGCTTTGTCTTCCAGGTCTGGGGCCACGGGAATCAGCACAAACAGATTTTCCATGCCTTCTGGCGCCACCGTGTCATCTGTCTTAGACGGCATCGACACGTAGAAAAGCGGTCTTTTAGGCCAGGCCGGATTGGTGTAAATCTCCTGGCCGTGCGGCCCGAAGTCTTCGTCAAAAAACAGGTTATGGTGCAGCAGGCCGGTCAGTTTCTTATTCACGCCCAAATAGAAAATCAACGAGGACGGGGCCATTACGCGGCTTTGCCAGTATTTCTCAGTATAGCTTTGTAAGGCAGGCGGCAGAAGCTTGGTCTCAAAATGGTGGTAATCGGCACCGCCAATTACTACATCAGCTGCATATTCGCCTTTGCTGGTAATGACTTTGGAAATGCTTTCGCCCTCAAACTCCAGGCGCGTGACCTCTTCGCCCAGTTTCATTTCAACGCCTAATTCCTGCGCCAATTTCACCATGCCTTCCACAATCTTGTGCATGCCGCCTTTGGGGTACCAGGTGCCTAAACTTAAATCTGCGTAGTTCATAAGGCTGTAAAGCGCCGGCGTGTTCTCTGGCAACGCGCCCAGGAACAACACCGGGAACTCCATCAACTGAATCAGCTTGGGGTGCCTGAAATACTTGCGCACGTGTTTAGACATGCTCTGAAACACATCCAATCGCAGCACATCTACCATCAACTTCACGTTGGCGAACTCCGTCACCGACCGGCTGGGTTTGTACACCAGTTGGTTGATACCCACCTCGTATTTATAAGCGGCCTGTTTCAGGAATTTACGAAGTTGCAAAGCTACCCCAGGTTCCAGTTCCTCAAACATGGCTTCCAACTCCGCCATTTGGGCCGGAATAGGCAATACATCGCCTTCGCCGAACAAAACCTGATAAGATGGGTCCAGGCGTACCAAATCATAATAGTCAGACACCTTCTTCCCGAATTTCTGGAAGTAATGCTCAAACACGTCGGGCATCCAATACCAACTGGGGCCCATGTCAAAGGTGAAGCCTTGGGCGCTGAAAACCCGGGCGCGGCCACCAGCTACCTCGTTTTTCTCCAGGCAAGTCACGGCATACCCGGCCTGGGCCAGGCTAGACGCCGCCGAAAGGCCGGCAAAGCCCGCCCCAATCACCACTGCATTTTTCCCGGGAAGTTTGGACATGTAAAGGTATAATGGAATTAGAAAGCCACCTCTTGGCAAAAAATGGCTTTGGGTCAAAATATAGCTGAAACAATATACGCATATTTCTGGGATATTGGTTCAGGAAGCGGGGCGTTCTGCTTAAATCAATCGCCGTAGGCGTAGACGTGCAATTGGCCTTTGAGTTCTTTGCGGGCCAGGTGAATGCGGTTCTTCACGGTTCCTATGGGCAATTGCAGCTGCTCGGCAATCTCCAGGTACTTGTAGCCCACGTAGTACATCATAAACGGAATCCGGAATTCTTCCTGCAGGTTTTCAATGGCGGCGTAAATATCATTGAGGGCGAAATCACCGGAGGCACGGTTGGAGGTGACCATGCGGTCATCTTTGGAATATTGAATGTACTCCGTGGTGTCTAAGGTGCTGGTTCGTTTGGTGACCTTGTTGTAGTTGTTGATGAAGGTGTTGCGCATGATGGTGTATAACCACGCCTTTAGATTGGTGCCCGCCCTGAATTTCTCACGGTTCACAAACGCCTTCAGCAGCGTTTCCTGAACCAAATCCTTGGCATCGTCCGCATCGCGGGTAAGGTTATAGGCAGCTGGCCGAAGGGTGGGCGCCATTTTCTCTACAACGGAAGTAAAATCTAAGGCTGTCATATTGTTTAACGTTTGGTGTAAAACATTAAACAATAGTACGGGCTATTTTAAATAAACGCTAATTTCTGTTTAACTTTTTTACACAAATCTTTATCAAAATTATTTATCAGACTTAAAGCTGGCTCAATAATCATTTACTCAAGATTACAGAAGGCCTTTTAAAAGATAAAGGGCGAAATAAAAATTCCCGTTTTCGGGCTCATTTCTGAAAATGAGCCCGAAAACGGGAAGTAAGTTACGGATGCTGCTCCAGCTTTGTAGAAGGTTTCTCTTTATAAGTTAAACAGAAGAACCTTTGCTGTTATTTCACCAACCAGGCATCTAAGGCATCCAGGGTTTTTAAATAGTGGGTGGTTTTGGGGAACGCGCCTTCCGGGTAATATTGCAGAATGGCACCGGTGATCAAAATTTCTTTCACGTTCACGGTTTCATTGAGCTGCTCCAAATATTCCACCACCGTCATTTTCTGCATGGCTGAAGTGAACACGGTGAACAGAAATTCGGCTTTGAATTGATTGGCGGCGCGTTGCACATCTACCAACGGCAAGTGCTGCCCCAGATACAAAGTCTGGTAGCCTTTGGCCCGAAACAAGTAATGCCCATACAACAAAGCCAGTTCATGCAATTCGCCTTCTGGCAAAAATAAAATCACGCGCGGGGCCGCCTGGTTTTGCGGCAGGGGCAGTGCGTCAATGGCCACCAGCATTTTCTGCCTGATCAACTGACTCATGAAATGCTCATGCGCCGGCGTAATGTTGGCGGTTTGCCACAGCAGCCCAATCTTGTGCAGAAACGGGTAAATCACGGTTCTCACCGCGCCCGTGAAACCCAAGGTCAGAATCACCCGGCTCAGCACGCGTTCAAACAGGGCTTCGTCCAATTCCACCATGGCCACAATGAGCTGATTGATGAACTGCTCCTGCCCTAGCTCGTTTTCAGTGAGTTTGAGTACTTCCTCGGCTACCTGGCTGGGCGGCAGTTGGGCTATCTTGGAGATTTTATAGCCTTCTTGGTATAAAAGCGCTACGTTGAGCAGGTTCTTGAGGTCGGCGTCATCATAGTACCTGATGTTGGTATCAGTGCGTTTGGGTTGCAGCAGGTTGTAGCGCTGTTCCCAGATGCGTAAGGTATGGGCCTTTATGCCCGAAAGATGTTCCAACTCCTTGATAGAGTAATGCGCCACAGCAGAGATTTTAAATAGAACGGGTAAAATTAACGTTTCCGGCGGGCTATGCGAAAGAATTTAGGATGGACCCAGAGCATCCCGAAGGACTCTGACCCATCTCTGCCTTTGGTTTTGTGGTGTACCTTGTGCGCAATGTCTAAGGCTCTCAAGTAGGTGCTGGACGCTTTCCCAAACAACTTGATCCGGCGGTGAATCAGCAGATCATGAATGAAGAAATACGCCAACCCGTAGAGCGAAATACCGGTACCAATCCAGAACCGGTAATCCAGCTGCTCAGAGCCGTAAATAAAACAAAGCGCCGCAATGACCCCGTAGAAAGCAAAAGACAGATCATTGCGCTCAAAGGCGTGGTCATGCGGCTTGTGGTGACTTTCATGTATGTTCCACAGAAAACCATGCAACACGTATTTGTGCACCGCCCAGGCCACCACCTCCATCACTGCAAAGGTCCCTAACACTATCGCCGCGTTCGTCAGCATATCTCTGTAACCTAGTGGAGTCGGTTTTGTTTTAAAATTAAAATGTGAGGCAGGACTATTTTATTTTAGGCTCAATAATCCAAATAATAAATCATTTGAAAAGGATTTTCCCCTTGAACTCTAATATCCAAGGCCCCCTTAAAGTTGTCCTAAAGCAAACTCAACTTCTTCATTTCAAGCTTTAGCGGTTGCAGGTGACTTTCCAGAATCGCCCAAACAATGGAATTGTCTAAACTATCATACGCATGAACCAGTCTGTTTCTGAACCCTACAATCTGCCTATCATTCTTAATTTCAATGGCAGGTTCTAACTTTCTGAATTTGTTGATGGCTTCACCGATAATCACCAACTGTCTTACAACAGCACTCTGAGTTTTTCGGTCTGCTTCATACATGCTGAAGTCTGGCGTGTCTTTCGTGAAGTCCTCAATTAATTCAATAGCCATCAACACATCAGATAGATATTTCCTGCTTCTGTCCGTCATATATCAATTGCTTGGAAGCGTCAATACTTTTCCTGAGAATTGGGTTTTTAATAGAAGCATTGGTTAATAGATCCACTTTCCGTTGGAAAAACACCTCAAATTTTTCCCATAAATCCATAAGGTGTTCGCCCCTTTGCACCGGATCCTGGGTATTGAGTTCCACCAACAAATCAATATCACTGGAGCTTTCATCAAAATCATTTGTAGTGACAGACCCAAAAGCATACAGTGTTTTAACCTGATGCGATTTGCACAAGTCTAAAAACGCTGGTGTATTTCCTTTTATAGACTCCTTTAAATTCATGCCTTGAAAATATATAGTATAAATCTATTCCGGGTCCTCGCGTTTTCGGGCTCATGTCTGAAAACGAAGCCAAAAACAGAAACCCAAATCCCCTCAAAAAACTAACCACCAACAACTAATAACCACTTTCTACCAACTCAGCGGTTGCTTGTCCAGGAACGACTGGATACCGCGCTGGCAGTCTTCGGTGGCGCGGGCGAGGGCGTTGCGTTCTGCGGCGTAGTTCAGGGCATCTTTCAAAGGCATTTCCTGCACCATGGCAATCATTTCCTTGGTCACTTCCATGGACTGGCCCGAGTTCTGCGTGCAAAGCCGTTCTGCCAACTGACGCACGGTGGTGGCCAGGTCTTCGTCGGGGATCACGTCATTCACCAACCCAATCTCCTTGGCCCTTACCGCCGAAATCAAGTCTCCGGTCAAGAGCAGTTCCTTGGCACGGGCCTCCCCTATTTTTCGGAGCAGAAATATTTTGACAATGGCGGGCAGAAACCCAATCTTCACTTCTGTGTACCCAAACCGGGCACCGGGCACGGCATAGGTAAAATCACAGACCGTGGCCAGACCGCTTCCGCCGGCAATGGCGTGCCCGTGCACCTGCGCAATCACCACTTTTTTGAGCGTGTAAATCTGGTAGAAGAGCTGCATCAAGTGCGTAGAGTCTTCCAGGTTTTCCTGAAAGCTGTTGTGTTGCAGCTGTTGCAGGTATTCAAGGTCAGCGCCCGCGCAGAAAACAGCCCCGTTGGCCCGCAGCACAATCACCTTGCAGGCCTCGTCATTCTCCGCGAAGTCAAAGGCTTTTTTCAGTTCCGTCACCACTTCGGCGTTCAGCGCGTTTCGTTTCTCGGGCCGGTTCAAGGTGATGTAGGCCACGCGGTCCACGCATTCATATAAAATATAGGTAAGGGCGAGGGTTTCTTCAGTGGACGTATTCATGTCAGATAAATTCATAGCAGTATGTACGGCAGTGCACGGGGGAAAGATAAAGAAAAAATACCCGCTTTCGGCAGCAGAAACACGGTGTTTTAGCGCAGGCACCTGAGGTCAGCCGCTCCAGCAAATTGTCGGGCGCCCGTTCAGAACATGGTTTCCGTTTTTGGCTCCGTTTTCAGAAATGAACCCGAAAACGGGTTTTCACAGCCTGATGTGCCAGGCGCCATCTTCCTCCAGCAAATGCACAGTATAACCGGCTTGCTGCAGTTCTTGTTTTTTGCGCTGCACGTACCACCTGGCATTGGTCTGGTCCAGCACCACCAAGCGCGTAGAAAACATTGATTTCAACTTGTCCGGAGTTGTCCATACGTTCTGCTGCAGCACAATAGCGTCTACCTGCAGCGGTTTCTGCACTGCGCGCGGCAGTCGCTTCAGCCAGAGCAGTCGCTTGCCGCGCCAGACCAGAATTCGGTTTCCCTGATCGGTTTCATGCTGCGCGATTTCCTGTTTTTGGGCTCCGTTTTGGAAATGGGCCCCAAACCAAGCGTCTTCGTTTTTAATATCCTTCGCCCACCAGTACGGCTGCACGTTGTAGGTGAAATTCTGGGGCTGCGCCCGAAAGGCGGAGTCGGCCATGAAATGCACGCTCCTTCCTTGCACTAAACTCACCGCGCTGCTTTTCCGAACGCTATGAAGCACTAATTCCTGGGTTCGGCGCAGCCGCTGTGCCTCCGCCAATTCAGTGCCCGACAAAAAGGCCAGGCACATCACTGAAAAGGTGAGCCACGCCAACTTCCTGTAAACTAAGAACATGATGGCTGCGCCGATGAACAAGTACAGCGCCACCGTTTGGCCCGGCGTGATCACAAAACCATCTAGCACCGCGCCCGGCCAAAACTCCACTAGCAGCAGGAACTCATTCAAAATCCAGAGTAAGCCTTGCAAGACTTTCGCCAAGATAACATTTAACCCCGGCACCCAGAAAAACGCCATGAACGCCAGGCCCACATACAACCCAAGCGAAGTAGCCGGCACCGCCAACAAATTAGCCGCCCAGAAATACACCGGAAACTGATGGAAATAAAAGAGACTCAGCGGAAACGTGGCCAATTGCGCGGCCACAGAAATGGCGAACAATTCCCAGACCCAGCGCACCATGCGCCGCTCAGGGTTCCAGACTTGCAGGAATAATGGCTGCAGCAGCACAATGCCCGCCACCGCCAAAAATGACAGCTGAAACCCGACATCGAACAGGAAATTGGGCTCGTACAGCAGTAAAACCATGGCCACCACCGCCAGCGTGTTCAGAATAGACGCCTTCCGGCGAAGCACTTTGCCCAATTCCAGCAACGAAAACATGGTCACCGACCGCAGCACCGACGCCGACATCCCAGTCACGAACGCGTAAAACCAGACCACGCCCACAATCACCAGAAACACCAGCAATTTGCCTTTCCTGCCGCGGGCCATTGGTTTCAAGAACAAGAGCAGCGCCCCGTACAGCAACCCCACGTGCATACCACTCACTGCCAGCACGTGCATGGTGCCGGTTCGGGCGTAGGCGTTTCTTGTGGCGGCGTCTAAATCATCCTGCACGCCCAGAATCAATGCCTGGGCAATGGTCAGTTCGCGTTTGGTTGGAATTTGGGCCTTAAATGCCCGCTCCAATTTCTTTCTGACTTGTAGGCTGAGCGACACCAGAAGGCTGGGCGGTTCATAGCCAATGGCTTGCCACGTGCCGTCATTCAGGTAGACTTGCCATTGAATGTGTTGCAGGCCCAGGTAGCGTTTGTAATTAAATTGATAAGGGTTGGCGGGCTCTGCGGGAGTTTGCAAGCTTCCTTTGACTAAAAGTTGCTGCCCGTATTTCAAAGAATCAGCAGACTCAGACCTGGGCAGAAACACCGCTACTTTGCCGCTGGCCTTGTACCATTTCCCGTTGGCGCGCACGGCCTGTACCTGGCCCACTGAACTCACCGAGGTCGGTTTTAAGGCCACGGATTTGCTAAACGTGATTTGATAATGCGTGATTTCCGCCAGCGGCACCGGCAGGTTAGCGGGTTTATTTTTGAGAGAAGTGCCCCAGAAAGAAACCGCCGCCACGGCTGCCAGGCCCGCTACTCCTGCCCGCGTTCTGTTTCTAGCCAACGGTTTCTGGAACGCCCGCCAGGCCAGCAGTCCAAATAGTAGCATAAAAAAAGCCGCAGCTTCCCAGGCAAATGGGAAACCGCGGCCTATGCTATGATACAGGAGAATGCCTACCACAAAACTGCCCACCAGGCGCAAGGTGCCGGTGATGACCAGTTTAGGCATATTTCTCCATTTTATAATGGTCAATGTCACATTCAGAGAACAGCTCGCCTACCTTCGTGAACCCGTGGCGGCCATAAAACGGAATGGCGTGCACCTGCGCGTGCATGTACATTTTCTTACCAGGGTGCGCGGCCTGCACGTCGGCCATCACTTTCTGCAGAATGGCGCTGCCAACTTGCTGGCTTCTGTATTCCTGAAGCACGGCAAACCGTTCCAGCTTCACGCCTTTGTCTGTGACGCGCCAGCGGGCGGTACCGCAGGGAATGCCATTGGCAGTGGCCAGGTAATGCGTGGAAGATTTTTCAAACTCGTCATACTCCTCCTCGGCGGGCACGTTCTGCTCCACCACAAACACGGTTTCTCTGATTTTGAAGGCAGCCTCCAAGTCTTGCTGGTTCTCTATCTTATGCGCGGAAATAGTCATTGGTTCTCTTTATGGAAAGGCTGCAAAAGTACGCGTTCCCTTTCTAATTCTCAGCGTCTGCGGCTTTTTCTGGCATACGCGTTTTTAGGTTTTGGGATGTGTGGTGTTGTGCATTTGCGTTTTCGGGCTCATTTCTGGAAACGAAGCCAAAAACAAGTCAATGTCTCACGCATTTCGTCCCCCTTTGAAGGGGGTTGGGGGATGATGGCTAGTGCTGATTTCATTACACTTGGCCAGTTCACAGAGAAGCCAACTTATTTGAGTAAAGGTACGGCTTACCTTTCGGTCTGTCAGGGGACCGACCAAGGGAGTGAAATGCTTTTTTTGTTTCTCTGCCGCAAGTTTAGCGAAGCGTAACTTGTGGTTTTGCAAGTTGTAAGTTTATAAACTTACGTGAGTTGATAAACTCACCAAGTGGGTAGCCACAAGTTACGCTGCCGTTAAACTTGCGGCAGATCTGTACTTGTGTAACTAAGCAATCTTTATCATCCCCCTACCCCCTTCAAAGGGGGACGGAATGCGTGAATCAACGTTGAAATTAGAAAATTTCAGCAAAACCAAGACAAACAAAAAAGAGCGTTTTCAGGCTCATTTCTGAAAATGAGGCCGAAAACGCTCTTTGTGAAATTTCCCTTAAACAGGGAAATAAAAACTCAGTTAATCATCATAGCGCCGGAAGTTCTGGCGGCGGCGCGGGGCGTCCTGGTTGTCGGTGTCGCCGGACTTTTCGCGCTCTTCACGGTCTTTCTGGCGTTTCTCGTCAAATTTGGTGTAGGCTTCCACAATGTTTTTCACCAGGCGGTGACGCACCACGTCTTCAGACGCCATTTCTACGAAACCGATACCTTTGATGTCTTTGAGCACGGTCATCGCCTCAATCAGGCCGGAGCGTTGGTTGCGCGGCAAGTCAATCTGGGTGCGGTCGCCGTTGATCATCACTTTAGACGTAGGGCCCATACGGGTCATGAACATCTTGATTTGCATGGGCGTAGTGTTTTGGGCTTCGTCTAGCAAAACAAACGCGTTGTTCAAGGTACGGCCGCGCATGTAGGCCAAAGGGGCTATTTCTATGATTTTGTTTTCATAGTAATACTTCAGCTTTTCTACCGGAATCATTTCTTCCAGGGCGTCATAGATGGGCCGTAGATACGGGTCAATCTTGTCTTTCATGTCGCCGGGCAAGAAACCCAGGCTTTCACCGGCTTCCACCACGGGGCGCGAAATGATGATTTTCTTGACTTCTTTGTTTTTGAGTGCGCGCACGGCCATGGCCACCGAGATAAACGTTTTACCGGTACCGGCGGGGCCCATGGCAAAGATTAAATCGTTCTTGGCGATGGCTTCTACCAAACGGTGCTGGCTGGGGTTTTTGGCCTTGATCACGCCGCCCTTGCTGCCGTACACAATCACATCTGGGCTGGTGATGACCACATCGTCCTCAAAGTCATTGTCGGCGGCCAGGAATTTATGCACGCTCTTATCTGTGATTTTGCCGTACTGGTGGTAATGCTCAATCAAAGAAGACAGGATTTCGTGGATTTTGGTGATCTCGGGGGTTTGGCCCTGGATTTTGATCTCGTTGCCGCGCGAGATGATTTTGCTGCTGGGGAACGCGGCGGCCAATTGTTTGATGTTCTGATTTTCGAGGCCCAGGAAATCTATAAGTGAGATATTCTCCAGGGTAATAGTTTTTTCTACCAAAGGCTATATCAGGTTTAAAAGTAGGTTTATGCGTGCTTCTACTGAAAATGTAGTAGTTTTGTTTTAAGACAAATATAGGAATATTTAAGTTCTTCTCACCGACCGCCACCATGGGTTTTCTCACGTTTTTATCAGACTTCGGCACTACTGACCACTACGTAGCCGCCGTAAAAGCTAAAATACTGACGCTCAACCCAGAGCAAGTGATTGTAGACATTTCGCACCACGTGGAGCCCTTCAATATTGCCCACGCGCTGCACGTGATCAACTCCGTGTACCAAGACTTCCCGGAGGGCACGGTGCACCTCCTGGCGGTGGACACGCACGGCACCAAGAACGGCCGCTACCAGGCCGCGCTCTACAAAGGCCATTATTTTGTCTGCGCCGACAACGGTTTGCTTTCCTTGATCACCGAGAACGACCCGCGCCAGTTGGTGGATTTGCCGGCCCAACCAGATTCCTCGTCGCCCTGCCGTGATATTATGGCCCCCGCAGCGGTGGGCCTGGCCAACGGCGCCAACATGGCCGAGGTAGGCGAACTGGCCGAAGACATGGTGCAGCGCATTAACCGCCAGCTTCGGCTTAACGACCACTCCATTATTGGCCATGTGGTACACGTAGACCACTACGGCAACCTGATCACCGACATAAGCCAGGACAGCGTAGACGCCATTGGCCACGGCCGCCCCTACACCATCCAGTTCAACCGCGAAGTTATTGACCGCGTGAGCCGCCGCTACAACCAACCTGGCGAAGGCGATTGCGTGGCGCTGTTCAACCGCCAGGGTTTCCTGACCATTGGCATCAACAAAGGCCACGCCTCTGAACTGCTGGGCATGTACTTTGACTCCCGCGTAGAAGTCCATTTCACCCCAGACCCCGCTGAATAATTAATAATTGAGAATTAGGAATTAAGAATTAATTCGAAGACTGGTCCCAACGCCAATTAGACTGAAGCCATTAATGCCCAATCCCTTCTCCCGCTGGGAGAAGGTTAGGTTGAGGGCGAGTTTCTAAGCGTTTTGTTTTGATATACGCTTCTTATGCGTTTCTTAAACCTATGGTGAGAAATACCAACCCGTAGGGACAGGGCTCGACCTGTCCGCTGCGGTTGAGGTTGTCCTTTCGCTTTTTTGCCAACAAATTAGGATGATTCTCGGGAATGCTTTATAAGGAATGCGTGGTGGACAGGTCAAGCCCTGTCCCTACGAGGCTAAACTTTCCTAAACTTTACCTTTAGTTAATTTTTAGAATCCTTCGGTTCCCAAAGGGAGAGGGAATTTCACCTTCCGTTTTTGGCTTCATTTCCCGAAATGGAGCCAAAAACGCATTCTCTTCTTACCTTCGCCCTACCAATTCTTAATTCCTAATTCTTAATTTCTAATTAAAATGTTGATACGGCTAGTGCGCATGACCTTTACCGAAGAAAACGTGCCGGCGTTCCTGGAGATTTTTAAGGCGTCTAGAGACAAGATTGCGGCGTTCCCGGGTTGCAGAAGCGTGGAATTGCTGCAGGATTACCATTTGCCCCACGTGTACAGCACCTACAGCCACTGGGACTCTGACGAAGCCTTGAACCATTACCGGAAATCTGAGTTTTTCGGGAGCGTCTGGAAACCCACCAAGGCCTTGTTTTCTGAGCCCGCGCAGGCATTTTCCTTCAAGCTTGCTATGGTCTAATTTCCTTGTACTGTATCTTTCCAGTTGCAAGGCCGTGTATGTGCTTTACACACTCTGCATAACCAACGGTTAGTTGTGAGCATACATCAGAACAAATTCTTAATTCTTAATTCGTCGTCGTGAACTACTTTGAATTTTACCAGATACCGGAAAGCTTCTTGCCCGACGAGATAGCCATTCAGACCAAATACTACGCCCTGAGCCGCGAGTTCCACCCAGATTTCTACACGCTGGAGCCCCAGGAGAAGCAGCAGGAAATTCTGGAGAAGTCCACGCTCAACACCAACGCCTACAAAACGCTCTCCCACGTTGACCGCCGCATGCAGTACATTCTGGAACAGCACGGCCTGTTGGAGGAAGGCGGCCAGAACGACCTGCCCCAGGATTTCCTGATGGAGATGATGGAACTGAACGAGCAACTGATGGACCTGGAAATGGACTTTGATAGGCTGCAGTTTAAGGTGGTGGCAGACCAAACCCAGGAAATAGAGGGCGCGCTCAAAGCCAGCATCTGGCCCGTGCTGGAAACCTATGAAAGTTTACCACCTGATTCTCAGAAAGAAGCCCTGTTGCAGGTAAAAAATTATTACCTAAAACAGCGCTACCTCTTGCGAATCAAAGAATCATTGAATAAGTTTGCACCCACTTCAGACGAATAAACCTTCTGAAGCTACCAGAGAGTACCTGCCCAGATGGCGGAATTGGTAGACGCGTTGGTCTCAAACACCAATATCTTTGATGTGCCGGTTCGACTCCGGCTCTGGGTACTCCAGCCACATAGAAAGCCTTGTAACTTAATACGTTGCAAGGCTTTTTTGTTTTCAGGGGAGGTTTTTATACCAAATGCTCCTCCCTTCAGAAGTGTTGTCTTCTATTTAATAACAATGGCTGATAATTTTGAAAGTATAAACGTCAGGTAAAGAACTGAACTCACAAGGCCTCCACGATCACCCTAATTTTTAAAATAACCAGAACCGTCTTTTTTAGGTTTAACAAGCAGGGCGCCAGGGAAAACTGTCCGCTCGCCACCTAACCCTATGCCGTTCCTCTATGAAAAATAGCAAAACCTTGGCCATGCTGAATCTGGTGTTCTTTTTGGTACACCTGGCGCCGTCGCAGTTATCACAGTTGGGGATGTTCAACAACCAAACCATTGGTGATGTCTCAGACAAATACCCGGCGCTGTTTACGCCCGCGGGCCTCACCTTCTCCATTTGGGGCGTCATTTACCTGGGGCTTTCCATTTTCTGCGTGTACCATTTGATCAAAGCCTACAAAGCCCCAGAAACGCATGAGGCCAACCAAGACTTGCAGCGGCTGGGGTATTTGTTTATGGTGAACAACCTGGCTACCGGGGCCTGGACCATTGCCTGGGTAAAGGAATGGTTGGTGCTATCTGTGGTGTTGATTTTTATTCAGTTGGGCACGCTGCTGGCCATGCACCTGCGGCTGGGGATTTTCAACGCGGGCCGGTCGGCGGCGGCCAGGTGGTGCACCATGGTTCCGCTGAGTTTGTATTTCGGCTGGATTATGATTGCCACGGTGGCCAATACCAGTTCTGCCCTGGCAGGCCTTGGGTGGGACGGCTTCGGGATTTCAGCAGGCACCTGGACGGTGATTATGGTTGCGGTGGCCACCAGTATTGTGACCTTTGTGGTACTCTCCCGCACCAACCCGTATGTGGGGTTGGTTGGCGTTTGGGCCTTGTACGGCATCATCTTAAAACACCAGACCTTGAACGCCGAAGCCAGTTCCACAATAATCACCACGGCGTGGGTGGGCTTGGCTATAGTGGCCGTGGCTACCCTGTTTATTTTCCTGAAAAATATGAAAGTTGCCAGCACTTCACCGCATCAAACGGCTCTTTAAGTCTCGTTCTTACTTCGTTTTTAATCTTTCTTTTAAAGTCGAATTGGAAGCCGTGGAAGGAAACAAGATCTTGGTGTGAGGCCATTTGGCATGTTTTGAGCCTTCCCAAATACACCACCGGCAAAGCCCTTGTAAATAGCTATTGTTGAGCGTATTCTGAATTGGGTTAACCAAAACGGCGCACCTCTAGTAAAAGTACTGAGTCACAAGCAGAAACAGTTTGAGATAAAACTGGTTTATCTGTGAGTTCCCTTAATCTTAGACTACCTATGAAAATCACACAAAATTTAGTTGCCAGCGGCTTACTGTTGGCAGTGTTGGGCTTTGGCTGCAAAAGCACCGAAGACAACCAGGACACTGTAGCCACCAACACCACCAATGCCTGCACCCCGTTAGAGACGCGCACCGCCAACTCCCCAGACCAGAAACCAGCCTTTGCCGGACAAACCCGTGCCTGCGCCATGACCTCTACCACCGCATTTCAGGTAGAGACCTTGGCCACCGGGCTGGAGAAACCCTGGGCCGTGGAACCCTTGCCCAACGGCACCTTATTGGTCACTGAGAAGCCGGGCCGGTTGCGCATCGTGTCGGCTACGGGTCAGGTGGGGCCAGCCATTAACGGGCTACCGGCCGTAGACCCGCGGGGCCAGGGCGGCTTGCTGGATGTGGCCTTGAGCCCATCGTTTAGCTCAGACAGGACTATTTACTGGAGTTTTACAGAGCCTCGGGCAGATGGCAACGGCACCAGCGTGGCCCGCGGCGTTTTAAGCCAGAACAACCAGGCCCTGGAACAAGTGCAGGTAATTTTCAGGGTGACGCCGTCTTACACCAACAATATGCACTACGGCTCGCGCATCGCGTTTGGGCCAGACAACATGCTGTACCTAACCACCGGCGAACGTTCTGACCTGGCCACCCGTCCGCAGGCCCAGCAGATGAACAGCCACCTGGGCAAAATCATGCGCATCAACCCGGCCACCGGCGCCGCGCCCCAAGACAATCCCTTCGTTAACCAATCTGGTTCAAAACCCGAAATATGGAGCGTAGGCCACCGCAACGTCCAGTCGGCGGCGTTTGACCAGAACGGCCGGCTGTGGGTAGTGGAAATGGGCCCGCAGGGCGGCGATGAATTGAACCTGGTGGAGAAAGGCAAAAACTACGGATGGCCTTTAGTCACTTACGGCGAAGAATACAGCGGTGCTCCTATCCCCAACGCCGTGACTCAGAAAGCCGGTTTTGAGCAGCCCGTGTATTATTGGGACCCGGTGATTGCCCCGTCTGGTGCGCAGTTCTACACCGGCTCGGCGTTCCCGGAATGGCGCGGCAACCTGTTTGTGGGCAACATGAAAGACCGCCGCCTGGTGCGCCTGAAAATTGAAAACGGCAAAGTCACCGGCGAAGAACATATGCTAGCCGACAAAGACAAACGCATCAGAGACGTACGCCAAGGCCCAGACGGCGCCCTGTACCTGGTCACCGATGAAACCAACGGCCAACTCTGGAAAATCTCCCCGCGCTAAATAGTTGAATTTTCTGTTTTCCCATTTATAATGATTCTGCATTTCCGTTTTTGGCTTCGTTTCCAGAAATGAGGCCGAAAACAGAAATAAATCACACCTACGTTTAAAACCAGAAAGGAGTAGCGGTTGCTGCTCCTTTCTGGTTTTATTGCGTTTTGTATTCTTAGGCACCGCTGCAAAATTCTTGTAAGCTGGCCTGCCTAAGCACTCGCCAACAGAAAATCATGTAAATTCAGGTTTTCAACCGCAGCAGATTTCAGCATGGCAGGCGCTACAGGATTTTCTTCGTCAGAACACCTTCTCCAGCAGGTACAAACCTTGGTACCAGAGGCTTTTACCCCAAACGGAAAACTGAACGTGGAGCATTTACAAACCCTGCTGGGTACCGGAGTGGTAGATTCTTCTGAAGCCTATGGGTTAACCTGGCCAGGCAAGGCCGCCGCCTACCATGAGGCCCAGACGCCAGCCCAATCATGGCTCATGCCCTGCCCCCAGGAATCTGCTGACTGGGAAAACGCGCCCCATACCTTTATAGAAGGCGAAAACCTGGAGGTCTTGAAACTCCTGCAGCCAACCCATGCCGGCAAAGTAAAAGCCATTTACATTGACCCGCCGTACAACACGGGATCAGACAGTTTCATTTACGCAGATCGTTTCGCCGAAACTCGCAAAGCTTACCAACATCGGGCCGGGAAAGCAAAAAACACCAGTGGTAATGGACACTACCACGCCAACTGGCTCAGCATGATGCTGCCCCGGCTGGTGCTGTCCAGAAACCTGCTGCGCGAAGACGGCCTTCTGTTTGTGAGCATTGATGACCATGAAGTGGCGCAGCTCAAGCTGGTATTAGATGAAGTGTACGGCGAAGAGAATTACATTGATATTTTCTGCTGGGCCAAGTCTGAGACGCCCGCCAATCTCTCCAAAAAAAGCAAGAAAGTGGTGGAGTACGTGCTCTGCTACCAGAAAAAGAAATCAGACCAAACGTTTACCGGCGTCCGAAAAAGCAGCCCCAGTTCCAACGGCCTTTTAAACCAGACCAACAAGCTGAACACGCTCACCTTCCCGGCCCACCATGTTACTACCCGCCTGCCCAACGGTCCGCTACTCAAAGGCAGATACGGCACCAAAAGCTACACCATTGACTTGCTGGAAGATACCCAGGTAAAAGACGGTTTTTTCATAGAACCTGTGGTTTTACGCGCCAAATTCAAGTGGACCCAGCCCAAACTGGAAGCCGAAATTCTGAAGGGCACCAAACTGAGCATTCCTACCGCGAAACTGAGCCCCTCATATGAAAAACTGGCCTACCCTGCCGAAGTGCCGCCCAACCTCATCAACGCCAAAGTGGGCGTGGGCACCAATGAAAACGCCAGCGCCGACCTGGAGGCACTGTTCGGGGCCAAGGTGTTTGACTTCCCCAAGCCGGTGAGTTTGATCAAATACCTGTTGGGCTTCTCAGATGACCCAGACGGCCTTTTCCTGGATTTCTTTGCCGGCTCAGGGGCCACGGCGCAGGCCGTTCTGGAGATGAACCAGCAAGACCAGGGCCGCCGCAAATTCATCTGCGTCCAGTTGGCTGAACCCGTGGCTGCCTCTACCGTGGCCGCCGCCCAAGGATTTTCCACCATCTCAGAAATCACCAAAAAAAGAATAGAACTTGTGTTGTCAAGACTAGCGGAGCAGCACCCAGAAACACCGCTGGCCGGCTTTAGGTTTTACAGGCAACAACCTGCATAACTGCGCCTTCCGCTTCTGCCTAGCCATGTTTTACTGAACTGCTTCAAAATTGCTTCGTAGAAATCAGCAGTACCAAAAGCTTGCTGTATGCTGGTCCAATCCTTCCATTTTGAGGCAGCCCTCAAAGACGCTATGGCCATGGCCCAGCAAATGGTGCGCAACGGTCTGTACTCGCGGTTCAGCCTTTCTGAGGAAGCGCGCGTGGAGAAGGCTATGATTGGGTGCCTGGGCGAACTGGCCTTTGAGCATTGCCTTCACCAGCTGGGCATTCAGTTTGAGGTAGACCGCGCGGGGTTTGAACACCGCAAAGCAGATGCGTTTGACTTTAAGATTGGCGGCCGGAAGATTGACGTGAAAGTGGCCAGGAAATCTGTCTCCGGCCCACCCCAGGACAGCTGGACCTATGGCTACCCGCAGGAGCAGAAACCCCAGACCAAAGATTTTGTGGTGGTAGGCTGGGTAGATTTTGAGGCGCAGCACGTGCAGTTTTACGGCTGGACCACCGGCTTGTTCGTCAGTCAGTGCCCGGTGGTGACTCAAAACAGATTCGCCAGATTCCCCTACCGCACGCCCAACCATGAGTTCGCGTGGGGCCAACTGCACAAAAACTTCCAGCAGCTTTTCCGGCAGCTCTCACACACAGTAGCGGAATCTTAAATCTAAAACGAAAGTAAAATTCCGTTTTCGGGCTCATTTACAGAAATGAGCCCGAAAACGGAAACTTGCCTTGGTTCTCCCCCCATTCTGGTCTCTTTGAAAACACAGCAGATGAGACGAACTTGTCAAAACCTTACAACGCTGTTTGCAAACAGACATAGAAGGTGGAACCCGCGCCCGGGGTGCTCTCCACGCGTACACTTCCGCCCATGGCCTCTGCCTGGGTTTTAACCAAATAGAGCCCCAAGCCGCGCCCCGCCACGTGAAAGTGGAAGCGCTTGTACAAACCAAACAGGTTTTTGCCTTCCTTCTCCAGGTTAATTCCCAGCCCATTGTCTGTGACGGCAAGGCACAGCTGCCGGTTTTCCTCGGTCCAATGGGCGGTGATTTTAATCTGTAGAGGCCGGTCCAGTGACTTGTACTTGACAGCGTTAGACAACAGGTTAGACACAATGCTGCTCACGTAACTTCGCACAGAGTCAATTTCATCAATGCCGTTGAGTTCCACCTGCACTTCTTGAATGCTGTCGGCGGGCAAGCCCTGCAAGGCCTGGTCCACCACCGTAGCCAAAGAAACTTTGTCGCGGGCCTCCAGCAGGCCGCCCTGCAGACTCAACAAATCATTCAGGTCTCTGATGATGGCATCCAGGTTTTGGGCGGTGAGTTTCAGGCGGTCGGTTAGGCCTTTCTGCATATCCACGTTGCCCCCAGAACTCAACAGCGAGGTAAGCCCCAGAATGTTGGCCACCGGCGAGCGCAGGTTGTGTGACACAATGTAGGTGAACTGCTGCAAGTGGTGGTTGCGGCGCAACAATTCATCGGTGAGTTTGATGCGTTCCTCCTCGGCAATTTTCTGGTCTGTGATCACGGTTTCGATCACAATGAATTTTTTGGCTCCGCCCGAATGCTCATCAATGATAGGTGTCACATCCAATTTAGACCAGTAAATTTCCCCGAAGCGGTTCCGGTTCTGCACTTCCTGCACAAAGGGCTGGTCAAAGGTCAATTTCTGCCGGATGGCGCTCACTTTCTCTCTGTTAGTGGAGGGACCCGCCAGAAAATCGCCAGGTTTTCGGCCTTTTACTTCTTCTAAGGTGTAGCCCGAGATGCGCGTGAACCCGTCATTCACCCATTCTATGCAGGCTTCCTCATCTGTGATGTACACCGAGTTCACCGTTTTGCTGGCCACCAAAGACAGTTTCTTGAGTTCGGCCTCCACGGCTTTACGGGCGTTTATGCCTTTGATGTAGACAGACAACCCTTCGTGTGATGGGTACACGCTCACGTCCAGCCACATGCCCAGCACTGCTACAAAAGCCTCAAATTGAATTGGCCTCTTTTCCTGCAGCGCCAGGTCAAACTGCTGGTAGAACACTTCATACTGGTCTTTGGGGTAGAGATTTCTAATATCCCTGCCGTACAGTTCCTCGCCGTCTACGTGCATGGCTTTCTCAAACTGATGGTTCACGTAGGTGAAGCACCAGGCCTTGTCTAAGGTAAAGAAGCCATCTTTAATACTTTCCAGGATGTTGTTGAGGCGGCTGGCGGTCTGTGACAGAAGTTTCTGCTGCTTTTTGTTGAGAGTGATGTCTTTGGCAATACCGTGCACGCCCAGCAACTGCCCGTTCACTACCACCGGTACTTTGGTGATGGCCAAATGTATTTCCTGGCCCTTGGCGTTTAAGACTATGAGCTCAGAGGTTCTGGAGTCGCCCGCCAGGCATTTATGAAACTCCTGAATGGCCACTTCCAGCCAGTCTGGGTGCAGCAACTCCACAAAATTCATCTGCAACAGCTGCTCTTCTGTATACCCGCTCTTCGCCACGGTGGCCGCATTCACAGAAGTAAAGAAGCCTTCAGTGTTTAAAGAGTAGACGCAGTCTGGGTTGTTCTCAAAGAGCGCTTTGTATTTTTTCTCGTTCAGTTCCAGCTGGTGCTGGTAGGCCAACCGCTCACTTATGTCTCTGGAATTAATGATGATGCCGTTGATGGAAGGAATATGAAAGCAGTTTACTCCTTTGGTTTCCACCCAGCGCCATTCGCCGCATTTGGTCTTAAACCTGAAAGGAGGCGTCTGTGATTCCATGCCCAGCAGTACTTTTTCAAACTGCTGCTGCACCGCTGGCAGGTCTTCTGGGTGAATGAAGCTGAAGGCATTAAAGCCCACCAAATCTTGCGGCTCATAGCCCAGTACATTACGCAGACTGCCACTCACATAAGAATACACTCCATTCCGGTCAATGATGCAGACCAGGTCATAGCCTTCCTGCAGCAGCGCCTCCATTTTGGTTTCATTCTCATGGTGCTTTTGCTCTATTTGAATCCTTTCTGTGATGTTGCGGGCAATGCAATAGATCTTGCCCACCTCTTTCAACAGAGAAGAGGACCAAGACAAGTAGACAGTGGAGCCATTCTTGTGCAGGTAGCGGTTCCGGAAATTGTTGGTGATGTTTTGTTCCTGTACCTGTCTGGTGTCATCAATGGTAATGGGAACATCTTCGGGGTGAATAAACTCCGTGTAGTTCTTACCAATCATCTCTTGGGCCGTGTACCCAAGAATCTGCCGGCAGGCATTGTTAATTTGCAGAATGGTGCCCTTCTGGTCAAACGTGCAGATCATGTCTGCGGAATGTTCCAGCACCAACTCCAGGTCTTTGAACGCATTCTGAAGGTCTTGCTGCTGCTCCGCTATCTTCTGCTTGGTTTTGTAATAAGTCCGCAGGTCGCGCACGTGCACGCTGGTCAGGGTCTTGTTGGCAGAATTGACGAAGGCGCGTGACTTCACCTCCACGGGAATACGGGAACCGTCTTGGTGCAGCATGTTCAATTCAGCCATGGACTGACCCGTTTGCTCCCGCTCCAGAAAAGACAGCCGCCATCTGGGGTCTTGGGGGTCGATGAGTAACGCACGGCCAAAGGTGAGCAGCTCTTCTTTTGACCTGCCGGTGAGCGAGCAGACCGCCTGGTTCACGTATAGTATGGTGCCATCTGGTTCCAGCAGCAACATAGGTTCTGGGCTATGCTCTACCAACGCATTCATGAATGCCATGTCTACCAACGCCGCAGATGAGTCAACCCCGGTTTTGGCCGAGGCAGTAATTGCGTCCTCCATCATTTTTTTCTAGTCTCTGATAACACAATCTGCTTGGGGGAGCAATAGTTTGAAAGGAAATGAAAATTTGCCACCATAAATATACTGCTTCGCCTCTTAAATAAATAGCGTCTCCTGCAAAATATTATAAAACTCCTGACCCGTCTAATAGGGATTCTATTTTTCCTCTGAATTGCACAAAACTCTTGCCTACATTCATTTACCATCACATTCAAATTACTAAACTAAACCTGAAACTGTTCACAGCGGTAATTCACCCATAATCTGCGTCTTCATTTCATCACATTTAAAGACTACACTAACGCTCCGCATGTAAACCAGAAATCTAGCTTCTTATGGCATGAACCTGCTAGTCTAACCAGAGAGGATTTCAGCCGAAATTCACCTAGCTGAGACTGAAAAATTTCTGTTTTCGGGCTCATTTCTGGAAATGAGCCCGAAAACAGAAAGAGCCACCAAATTGGCGGCTCTTTCATTACATCAGCGTCAGGAGGTGTTACTTTCCTTCCTGGTATTTGCCGTTGAATTTTTCGTAGAGGTATTGTTGTTTGTCGGTGAGGTTGAGTTTGCGGCCTTGTATGAAGGCGTGACCCACTTTGTTGGTGCGCATGTCCAGCAAATCACCGTCAGAGACCACCAGGGTAGCGTCTTTGCCAACTTCCAGGGAACCTACTTTGTCCTCTACGCCCAGAATTTTGGCGGCATTGAGCGTCACGCTGGAGAGCGCCTGCTCTTTGCCCAAGCCAAAGGCCACGGCCGTGCCCGCAATGAACGGCAGATTGCGTGTGCCGTGCAAACTGGCGTCATAGTCCAGGCAGAACAGAATACCAGCCTGCTGCAAGAGACCCGGCATTTTGTAAGGCAGGTACACGTCATCGCCGGCGCGGCCAGGCAAAGCATGCACACCCGAGTAGATGACCGGAATGTTGTTTTCCTTCAGGAAATCAGCCACTACCAGCGCGTCGCCGCCGCCTACCACTACAATGTTTTTCACACCAGCTTTCTGCGCGAACCGGATACCTTCTACTATTTCCTTGCCGTAATTGGCATGCAGAAATAGTCTCTTAGATCCGTCGAACAAACCCGTCAAGGAAGACAGTTTCAGGTTTTCTTTGTCACGTGACTGGTTTTTGTACGAAGCCGCATCTGCCAGCAAGGTTTCCAGCTCGGTCAAACCGGTCTGACGCGCCTGGCGTCTTTGGGCCGCTGCCGGGCTGTTATCTCCTGTTTGCAGCATGGCTGGCCACCGCAAATGTAACCCGCCATCGGCGCGCACCAGGGCATCTTCCCAGTTCCAGGCATCTAACTGCACCACTGAGGAGGAACCCGAAATCACACCACCCGTGGGCGTGATTTGCGCCAACAACACACCGTTTGAACGAAGCGTGGGCACAATGTCTGAGTCTGTGTTATACGCCACCACTGACCGCACATTGGGGTTGAACAACCCCACTTCCTGCTGATCTAGCGTGGCGCGTACAGATTCAATCTCGTTCAAGCCTAGTTGGCTGTTCGGCAAAATCAACCCCGGGTAGATGTGCTTTCCGGCCACGTTAATGGATTCGGCCCCACTGCCTTTGTAACCAGAGGCCGGACCGGCATAGGTGATTTTTCCGTTCTCAAAAGCCACGGCGGCTTGTTCAATGACCTGGCCGTTGCCTACGTGGAGTGTAGCCCCGGTAAGCACGGTGGGTTTGGCTTGCTTGGTGGCGGGCACCGGCACCTGGGCCCAGGCGGCGGCACTTACCAGCAAAGTAGCAGCGAGTGCCGCGGCACGTTTCATTTTTCTTGGCATGGTTTGCACCAGGGAGTTTTCTGTGTTTTGCATCTTAGTGTCCTCCTTGGGTTTTGTTGTGGTATTCAGATTCAAATAAGGTTTCTTCCTCTGCGTTTTCTACGTCTTCACAGTGTAGCACCTGCTGCCCAAATCTACGGCCGGTAGGTGCCGATTGGGTTTTCTCACCGCGGGCTTTGGCAGCCAGCATTTTGTTGACCAGACGCAGACGTTCTTTCTCCTGAGCTTCCTGCAAGGTTTTGTCGGAGTCCAAGTCAAAGTAGGCCACGCCGTCTACAAAGGTTTTCTCAGGGCGGGCATAGATAGAGAGTGGGTGCGTATTCCACAATACAACGTCTGCATCTTTACCGGCTTTCAGGCTACCTACTTTGTTGTCAATGTGCAGCAATTTTGCCGGGTTCAAGGTCACCATTTTCAGGGCGTCTTCCTCAGAAACTCCCCCGTATTTCATGGTTTTGGCAGCTTCCTGGTTTAGGCGGCGGGCCATTTCAGCATCATCTGAGTTAATGGCCGTGGTCACGCCCACGTTGTGCATAATGGCGGCGTTGTACGGAATAGCGTCTTTCACCTCCATTTTGTAGGCCCACCAGTCTGAGAAGGTAGAACCACCGGCGCCGTGCGCTTTCATTTTGTCAGCCACTTTGTAGCCTTCCAGAATGTGCGTGAAGGTGTTTACTTTAAAGCCCATTTGGTCGGCCACTTTCATCATCATGTTGATTTCAGACTGCACGTACGAGTGGCAGGTGATGTAGCGCTTGTTGTTCAAGATTTCCACCAAAGCATCAAGCTCAATGTCGCGGCGCGGGGCGGGCGTTTTGGCTTTCTGCGATTTGGACAGTTTGTTGTAGCCGGCCCAGGTTTTCTCGTATTCTTTGGCGCGCTGGAAGGCATCTACCATTACCTGCTCCACGCCCATGCGGGTCTGAGGGAACCGAACGGTGTACACCGCCGAGCGGTTAGAATGCTTCACGTTTTCGCCCAGGGCGAATTTGATGAAACCGTCTGCGCCTTCAAACATCAGTTTCTCCGGAGCCTGACCCCAACGCAATTTAATCAACGCGCTTTGGCCCCCGATTGGGTTGGCAGAACCGTGCAGCAACTGTGAGGTAGTCACACCACCGGCCAACTGGCGGTAAATGTTCACTTGTTCGTGGTTCACCACATCGGCCATGCGCACCTCAGCGGTCACGGCCTGGGTTCCTTCGTTCACGCCGTCCAGGGCAATGTGCGAGTGCTCGTCAATGATGCCTGGCGTAACGTGTTTACCGGTGCCGTCAATAACTTTAGCACCGCTAGCCGACAGGTTCTTGCCTACCTGGGCAATCTTGCCATCGCGGAGCAGCACGTCTGCGTTTTCCAGCTTTCCTTCTTTCTCGTTCGTCCACACCGTGGCGTTTTTGATCAGGACGGTTTCTGATTTAGGTAATTCGGTTCTCCCGAAGGCCGCGAACGGATACACCATCTGGCCCAGTTCAATTTTCTCGGCGGCTTTGGTGCGGGCCGAATCTCTGCGGGCTTGTTGCGTGGCGGCTTGTGACAGCACGGCGTTCCATTTCACGGTCTGGGCATCTGGCAACTGCGCCTCGCCCTGGAACCCTTGCGCTGATTTCCAGCCAGTGAGTCTAATGCTTTCTTTGGCACCTTTGGCCGGGGCAAACGCAAACGTGAGCATGTCGCCGGAGAAAGTCAAACTGCCTTTGAGCGTATCGGTAGTCACCACTTTCAGGTCTGGTTTCTCGGCGGTGCCGGCAATGATCATGCGGCGCTCCGGTTGGTTGCCTACTTTCAAAGAATACACGCCACGGTAATCGCCGGGTGTCTCACTGATTTTGTAGCCTTCGCCTTGCACCCAGTTCTCCAGAAGAATGGTGGCGTTGTCAAATAATCTGCCGGAGGCGATCACAAAGTTGGCTTGCATGCCTTCGCGGAGCGCGCCTACCTGTTTTTCGGCTTTGATTAATCTGGCGGGCGTGGAAGTCAAGGCTTTCAGGGCTTCCTGCTCTGGCAAGCCGTATTGTACCGCCTTACGGAGGTTAGGCAAAAAGCGGTTTTTCTCGCGCAGGTCTGAGGCCGTGAACGCAATGGTCACGCCTTCTTTCACCAGCATTGACGGGTTGGCCGGAGCCATTTCCCAGTGCTTGAGGTCTTCTAAGTTAATGCGGCGCGTTTCATACGGGTCTTCCACGTTATAGGCGTCCGGGAAGTTCAGGCTCAAGATGAACGGCGCGCCGGTCTGCTTGATGGCAGGCAGCATTTGATACTCGTCGCCGTTGCCCTTGAAGATGTACTGGTGCCCGAATTCGTCGCCCACTTTATCAGCGCGCACGGCGTTGAGTTTGTTGCTGACCTCAAAAATCTGGGGCAGTTTGTTGGCCTCGGTGAAGGCTTTCAAGGAGATGTTCTGCTCTTTGTCGGGGTTCTGTTGGTTCCAGCGGGCGTCTAGGTACGTCTGGCGCAACAGGGCAATGGATCCCATCAGCGAACTTGGATATTCCTGCGTGGAGGAACCTTTGTCAAAAGATAAGGCCGCGGCGGCGCGGTCCAGCAAGATTACCTGGTTTTCGCGTTTGTTGGCCAGAGAAACCAGGGCGGCAGTACCGCGGGCCAACCCGTCTTGGTGTTGCGTAAGCACGGCACCGTAACCTAACTTGCGTAATTCATCAGCGGTGCGGTTGTCTACTTTAAAGACTTCGGCGGCGTTGGTTTCTGGCCTGATGGCCTGGTTCCAGCTATAGGCGCCTTCTTTCTTAGATTCGGCCTGCGGACCACCCCCAAAACCACCCGTTCTGGGAGGCATTGCCGGCATGCCGTAGGTGCTGAACGGGTCTACAAAGCCCGGGTAAACCGTTTTGCCTTTGAGGTCTACCACCTGGGCTCCGGTTGGAATTGACACTTTCGTGCCCACGGCCACAATTTTGCCGTCTTTAATAACCAGCGTGGCGTTCTCTAATTTGGTTTGGTGGTCTACGTAAATGGTGGCGTTGGTGAAGGCCCGCAGGCCGGACCGTTCATCATAGACCCCATTGCGCGGATACGTCTCCTGTGCTCGGCTCTGCAGCGACAAGGCCGCCACGGCCAACACGGAGAGGATTACTTTCTTCATGGGTATTTTATTGTTTGTTTGTGAGGTGATTGGGAACGTTTGAAGGTTGGAAAGTACTAAAGCCGAAGCCCAAATAAAAGCCCTTACCCAGAGAATCTGCGTTTTGGGGCTCATTTCCTGAAATGAAGCCAAAAACGCCTGCGTTTGATCTAAAGCAAAACGCCCGCTGCAGTTGAGCAGCGGGCGCTTTTTATAATTTCAATGCTAAGATTACAGGTTGCTGTTCTCCTTGTTCAGCACGCTGTGTTTCTTGCCATAGAAGAAGTAAATCACCACGCCAATAGCCATCCAGCCCAAGAGTCTGTACCAGGTTTCAGCCGGAAGGCCTGCCATCATTCCCAAGCAGGTTAAAATACCCAAGATAGGCACCAACGGCACCAACGGGGTTTTGAACGGACGCGGACGGTTGGGCTCTTTCACGCGCAGGTACCACACGCCGCCGCACACAATCACGAAGGCCAGCAACGTACCAATAGACACCAGGTGACCCAGTTCATCTACAGAGAAAGCACCAGCCACAATAGCGCAGATACCACCCGTTAAGATAGTGCTCACGTGTGGCGTCTTGAATTTAGGGTGCAGCCTTCCGAAGATTGGAGGCAATAAACCGTCTTTAGACATGGTGTAGAAAATACGCGGCTGTGACATCAACATTACCAGCATCACCGAAGAAAGACCGGCAATAGCACCAATCTTAATCAAGTCACGCAGGAACGTGTAACCGGTTTTCTCAATACCCACGGCAATCGGCTCCGCTACGTTCAGCTGGCTGTAATGCACCATGGCAGTCAAGATACCAGACACCAGAATGTAAAGAACCGTACAGATCACCAAAGACCCCAAGATACCAATGGGCATGTCTTTCTGCGGGTTTTTGGCTTCCTGGGCCGTGGTAGAAACGGCGTCAAACCCTATGTAGGCGAAGAAAATAACACCGGCGGCTCTGATGATACCACTGATGCCGTATTCGCCAAACTCGCCTTTGTTGTCTGGCAAGAAAGGCGTCCAGTTAGCAGCGGCTTCTTCTGGGTGACCAATCAGATATTTAATACCGGCCAAGATGAACAAGATCACCACGCCTACTTTAATGATTACCGCCACGTTGTTGAACTTGGCAGACTCGCTCATGCCGCGCACCAACAAGATAGTCACCAAGGCAATGGCCACGGCAGCTACCAAGTTAAAGGTACCGGTAGCGTGCGGCAAAGAGGCAATGTCCACACCCTCAGAGGCCAAAGAAGCCGACAATTGCTCCGTGATGCGTACCCAAGAGCTGGTACCGGGCAACTGCACCAGTTCCACGCCCACGGCGTTGCTCCACTGCGGCGGAATGTTCACGCCAAAGTCCCTAAGGAAGGAGACCACGTAACCAGACCAACCCACGGCCACGGTGGCCGCGCCAAACAGGTATTCCAGAATCAAATCCCAGCCAATGATCCAGGCAATGAACTCGCCCAGGGTGGCATACCCATACGTATAAGCAGACCCCGCAATAGGAATCATAGAAGCGAACTCGGCATAGCAAAGACCCGCGAACGCGCAGCCCAGACCAGCCAGAATAAAGGCGAAGACAATGGCCGGACCCGTGTACTGGGCAGCGGCGCTACCGGTCAATACAAAGATACCCGTTCCAATGATGGCCCCAATACCCAGCGCGATCAGGTTCCCAGGCCCTAGCGTGCGTTTCAGGGAGTGTTCGCCTTCAATAAAGGCGTCTGCGCTAAGCTTGTCAATAGACTTCCTAGCGAAAAGTTGGTTTGCCATAAATGCGTAAAAGTTAGGGAATAGTTTGTTTGTAGTTTGTTTGTAAAAGGCTTGAAGGGGCTAATATAAGTACTTTTTGCAAGAACCAATGCGACGATACCGTTTTTACAATCTTTGCAAAAAGGTAACTTCCTGACAGCCACTTTTTAGCCTATTTCAAAAACAGAGGCCAAAAACGCCCCTAAAAGCTAACGCTTGTTCTGCCATGCCACAGAATTCAACCTAGTTTAGTATCTTCGGGCTGCGGAAGATGACCAGAAAAGGAGCAGCATGATACGGGTATTACACACAGCAGATTGGCATTTAGGGCAGCGCCTGGCCGGGCATGAACGCACCGAGGAACACCGTGCCTTCCTCACTTGGCTCTGCCAAACCATCTGTGACCAGAAAATTGACCTGTTGGTCATTGCCGGCGACATCTTTGACACCGGTTTTCCCTCCAACACCGCCCTCAAGCTGTACTATGATTTTCTGCGCGAAGTCAA
The DNA here is from genome assembly GCF_014876185.1 of Rufibacter sp. LB8. Lineage (NCBI taxonomy): Bacteria > Pseudomonadati > Bacteroidota > Cytophagia > Cytophagales > Hymenobacteraceae > Rufibacter > Rufibacter sp. LB8. Next base: position 1,629,973 of record NZ_JADALJ010000001.1, read on the forward strand.
AGACACCTGCTGCCAGGAAGTGGTGGTCATTGGCGGCAATCATGATTCGGTTTCTACCCTCAATGCGCCGGCGGAGTTTCTGCGCCATTACAAAGTTCACGTGGTGGGCGGCGCCCCTGAGAATGCAGCAGACCAGGTCCTTCTAATTTCCTCCGCATTGGGTGAGCCGCAATTGGTGGTCTGCGCCGTGCCCTTTTTGCGCGACAAAGACGTGCGCCTCTCGGTGCCCGGAGAAACGTCTGAGGAACGCGAAGCCCGGCTAAAGCAAGGCATCTGTGACCATTACAGTCAGTTCTCGCCGTTGGTGGACGATTACAAAAAACAAGGAATCCCGGTTCTGGCCACCGGTCATTTGTTTGCCGCCGGCAGCAGCGCCTCAGATTCAGAGAAAGAGATCCACGTGGGCAACCTGGGCCAGATCACCGGCGACCAATTCCCCACCTGTTTTGACTACGTGGCCCTGGGCCATTTGCACCGCCCGCAGGTAGTGAACAAACTGCCCCACATCCGGTACAGCGGGTCACCTATTCCGTTGAGTTTCTCTGAGAACACAGACCGCAAACAGGTAGTGGTGTTGGAGTTCGCCGACGGGAAATTGGCCAGTATCCAGGATTTGCCTGTCCCCTGCTGGCGCAAGCTGGTGCGGTTCAAAGGCACCCTGGACGAAATTCTGCCCAAGATTCTGGCCTACGACAACATTGAATTCCCCCACCCTGCCTGGGCCGAGGTCCAATTACAGTACGAACACAACCTGCACGAACACACGGCCAAACTCCACGAAGCTTTCGCCGCAAACACTTGCGTGCACCTGCTCATTCACCGGCACCAGCGCACCATCTCAGACCAAAGCCTGGACCAGCAAATAACCCAAGACCAGGACCTCGCTGATTTGAAACCGAAGGAAGTTTTCCTGAAAAGATGCGAAGAAGCCCTCGGCAACGCTGGTTATGACGAACTGGTTTCCACCTTTGACGAACTGCTGGAACTCATGCCGCAGCAGGATGAGGAAATCCGGCAGACCGCCAACGTTTCGGTTTCTTAATTTCTGAAGGATTGCCGGTTTTCCGTTTTCGGGCTCATTTCTGAAAATGAGCCCGAAAACGGATTTTTTATTGAAAGCCATTTTTGATTCTATATTCCACTGGCTTTCTTCCCTTTCACTTCAATTTCTCTCTTAAGCATTTTTTAATTTCTGGTAGAATCCTGCCGGGTTTTCCTTTTTTATACTTCCTGAAAATCATTAATAATGAGTATTGATTTCATTTAATGGCTCTAGTAATTTGCGACTTTGTTATTTCCTCAAACACAAAGGTTGTGTTCCACCTAATTTAAAAACGCATGAGAAAATTAGTACTCACGTTACTCGTTCCACTTTTACTTTCCCACACCCTGCTCGCTGACACCTGGTATGTGCGGTCCGGCGGTACTGGAAACGGCTCCTCTGCCACTTCTGCCTTTGGCACCATCAGCGCGGCTATGGCAGCCGCCTCCAACGGCGACATCATCAATATTGGGTCTGGCACCTTTACTGAACGCCTTACCATTGAAAAAGCCCTGGACTTTAGGGGCGCTAACTATGGGGTAGCTCCCTGGGAGTGGACCCAGCCGGCCACCAGAATCCTGCCGCCCACCACCAATTTTGCCAGCAATACCGGCGCCGCCTTGGCGAATGTGCGCGCGAGTGGCGTAAAAATCAACGGCATTGAATTCAACGGCGCAAACGACAACCTCTCAGACGCTTCCCCCCGGGTCATAAATGGAGTGAACTCCAGAAACAGCATTGGCGTGGTGGCTACTACCGGGTTCACCGATATGCAGGTGGTCAACAATAAATTCTCTAACCTGACGGCCTACGGCGTTTATGGGGCCTCCACCCCCGTTCCCAGCCTTCCGCTGGTCATTCAAGAAAATCAGTTTGACAACATTACCGCCACTGGCACCGGGTCAGCCCTGGCCATCTTTATCAACAACCATATTCCCTCCGTCATAGGCAACAGAGTCACCAAGTCCAACATAGGCATTTCTGTTCTGTACTCCGGCACCACAGAGACTGCCGGGGTGGCCACGGTAATGTCTAACCAGATTGAGGCGCACCGGTTTGGCATTGCCGTACGCGGAAACAACAATGCCCTTAACCCAGAGGTATTGTTGATGGACAACACCATCAGCAGCATTGACTACGCGCAGTGGTCTGCTGATGACCTGGTAAAACCAGCTTCTAGGGAGTTTACCGGCTTTGACATTGAGTTCCTGTTTGGGGACAAAGACATTAAAGTGGAGCAGAACGTGGTGAACAATGCCCGTTCGGCTTTCTATTTCCTGAACATTGGCAAAAGCGCCACCAAACCAGACCGGCTCCTGATGAAACAGAACCTGGTGCGGGGCAGCATGTTTGGTGTGTTCATGGACAATGCCTCTGTGGCAGATGCCCGCCTGGTAGTGGAAGGTGGCACCATCAGAAACAGCCTGATCAATGGCATACAAGTAATGGGCGATGGCGCGTTTACCAATGAGATTGCCTTGAGAAACGGCGTAGTCATTGAACACCCAGAACCTGACATGGGCGAATACAACAACGCCATTTACCTAACAAGTCCCAAAGCTGTATTGGCAGAGCTGAACGACACCAAACTGAGCGGCGCCAAGTACACGTTCATCATGTTTGACAGAAGCGCCATGGCGGGCCGCACCGTGAACGCCGACCACGTCATCTTTGACGGTACCGTAGGTGGCATGTCCTTTACCAACTACATACCATCTGCCAACCCAGACAACGCCTTGCGCGCCGCCGTGAAAGACAGAATCTTGGACGGTGAAGACACGGAATGGGCTTCTAGCGGACAGGTGGAGATTTCACCGGTTGCCAACGCCACCTGGTATGTACGCACGGGTGCCAACGGAAACGGAGCTACCGCTGATAACGGCTTCGGGACCATTTCCAGAGCTATTACGGCTGCCCAAGACGGCGATATTATTGACATTGGCCCTGGTACCTTTGTAGAACGCCTTTCCATAGATAAAACCTTGGATATTAGGGGCGTGAATTATGGGGTGGCACCCTGGAACTGGGGACAATCCGTGACCAGAATCATTCCTCCAACTACCAACCTCACTTTGAATACTGGCGCTGCCCTTGCTTTGATAAGAGACAACGGCGTAAAAATTGACGGTATTGAATTTAATGGCGTAAATACCAACCTCTCTGACGCTAGCCCAGCTATGATAAATGGAATTAGCACCAGAAATTCTTTAGGCGTGGTAGCAACCAATGGTTTCACTGACATACTTATCCAAAATAACAGGTTTTCTAACCTCACCTATTATGGCACTTACACTGCCTCAACTGCCATAACTAATTCTCCGTTATTGATAAAGAATAATCAATTCGAGAATATCACCGGCACTGGTACTACAGTGGCTGTTTCTATGTTTGGAATTAACCATGTGCCCACCATTACTGGAAACCGCGTGGCCAACTCCAATTATGGGGTACTGTACAGATATGACGCTTCTACCCAAATCTCTGGCACCACCACCATCACAGACAATCAAATTGCTGCGCACGTAGAAGGTATTGCGGTTAGAGGTATTAACGGTGCCATTGCGCCAGCCGTTTTAATACAGAACAACACCATCAACGCCATTGATTACAGTCAATGGTCAGCAGATGGGTTGAACAAGCCAGCTATTGTGGAATTCACGGGCATGGAAGCAGCAACCTTGTTAGGAGACAACTCCATTCGGTTTGAAGGCAACACCGTGACCGGCGCCCGTTCAGCTATCTATTTGCTTAACAATGTGAAGAGCGCCACCAACCCAGACAGGCTAGTCATCAACAACAACCTACTCAGAAGAAGCGGTGCCGGCATGTACATTGACAATGCCACTTTAGGAAATACCCGCGCAGTGGTGACCAACACCACCGTACAAGACGGGGTACGGGTGGGTATGCAAGTGGTAGGCCTGGGTCAATATGAAAATGACCTTGCCCTTAAGGGCGGTGTGGTGATTGAACACCCAACTGCCATCACCACAGAATACAATGACGGTATTTACCTCAATGGTCCCAAGGCCGTTATCTCTGACCTCAGTGACACCAAAATCAGTACTGTGAAATTCAGCTTCATTACGTTTGCAGAGAATGCAATGGCGGGTAAGGAAGTAAGCGCCGACAACGTAACCTTTGACGGAACCGTGAACGGATTCACCTTCAACAACTACAAACCATCTGCGCAGGCTGTGAATGCATTGCGGGCCGCGGCCAAGGACAGAATTTTTGACGGCGAGGACGCCAACAACTCAGGTGCCGGCATTGTGCGCATTGGCCTGGTGACCAGCATGACCGATCAGCGCGAGGAAGCTAACGTGAAAATCTACCCGAACCCATCTTCTACCGGCAACATTACCATAGAGTTGTCTCAAGTTAAAGCCAGGGAAGTAACCGTAGCCTTGGTATCAGTGGCCGGACAAACCGTGAAGACGCAGAAACTGAACGTTACCGGAACTTCTGTAGAAGCAAAGCTCTCCACCGAAGGACTTGCCAAAGGCCTATACCTGCTGCAAATCAGAGAAGACGGCAACACCATCACAAGAAAAGTGATTGTGGAATAAAAAGTTGAATATTTCTTTTACAAAAGAGGCCACCTGCTGAGCAGGTGGCCTCTTTTCGTTTTACGAAGGGTTTATTGACTATGGTGTCCTAGGTTAACTGGACCAACCTCAAGTGTAGAGACGCAATACTTTGCGTCTGGCGTTCCCCAACATATAATGGTGCCAAGCCGCTGGGTATTGCGTCTCTACCATTGCTGCTTGCTACTTCAAACACCAGTAACGGATTAGTATTTCCGTTTTCGGGCTCATTTCCAGAAATGAGCCCGAAAACGGAAATCTGCAGGCATCTACGCCGCTACTGCACGCCGCCAAAACACAGGTACTTCATTTCCATATAATAGTCCATTCCATATTTAGAACCCTCACGCCCGAAACCGGATTCTTTGATGCCGCCAAACGGAGCCACTTCCGTGGAAATCAAGCCTTCATTGATGCCTACCATACCGTATTCCAGGGCCTCGGCCACGCGCCAACAGCGGTTCACATTTTGGCTGTAGAAGTAAGAGGCCAAGCCGTATTCAGTGTCATTGGCCAGTTGAATGGCTTCTTCCTCGGTTTTGAATTTGAAAATAGGCGCTACCGGCCCGAAGACTTCCTCCCGCGCAATCAGCATGTCGGGCGTGGCGCCGGCCAGGACGGTGGGTTGGAAAAAAAGGCCTTCTTTCACTTTTCCGCCCGTGGTGATGGTAGCGCCTTTGGTCTGGGCATCTTTGATGTGTTCCTGCACTTTCTCTAAGCCCTTCTGGTTGATAAGCGGTCCAATCTGTGTGGCTTTTTCTAGTACGTCGCCGGTTTTAAGCCCCTGAACTGCTTTGGTGAATTTCTCCAGAAACGCATCATACACAGAATCCTGCACCAGAATGCGGTTCACGCAGACGCAGGTCTGGCCGTTGTGCCTGAATTTGGAGACCAACGCACCTTGCACGGCCTCGTCTAAGTCAGCATCGTCAAAAACAATAAACGGCGCGTTGCCGCCTAACTCCAGAGACAGTTTCTTCAAGGTGCTCGCCGATTGCTCCATCAGGATTTTGCCCACGGGCGTGGAACCGGTGAACGAGAGTTTTCTGATGTGCGGGTGCTCGCAGAGTTCCTTGCCAATGCCGCCGCTGTCTTTGGACGTGAGGGTGTTGTACACGCCCTTCGGGAAACCCGCTTGTTCTGCCAGATACGCGAGGGCCAAGCCGGTGAGAGGCGTTTCTGAGGGCACCTTCACAATGACCGGGCAACCAGCGGCCAGCGCGGGTCCAACCTTGCGGGTAATCATGGCCAACGGAAAATTCCAGGGCGTAATGGCGGCCACCACCCCAATGGCCTGCTTGATGACCACCATTCGTTTGTCGGGTGTGGGGGCCGGAATAACATCGCCGTAGGTGCGCTTGGCTTCTTCAGAAAACCACTCAATGAACGCTGCGCCGTAAGCCACTTCCCCTAAACTCTCGGTCATCACTTTGCCAGATTCAAGGGTCATGAGATGGGCTAATTCCTCTTTGTACTCTATTATTAAATCAAACCAGCGGCGCAGGAGGGCGGCTCTTTCTTTGGCGGTGAGGGCGCGGTAATCTGGCCAGGCAGTATGGGCAGCATCAATGGCGTGGCGCACGTCCTCGCGGGTCATGTCGGGCACGGTGCTTATGATTTCGCCGGTAGCAGGATTGGTCACGTCAAAGGATTTTCCGGCGGTCGCCTGGACCCATTTCCCGTTGACAAACGCTTGGTTTTTAAGCAGTTTCTTGTATTCCATTTGGTTTACTTCTAACTTAGGGATGAAGCCTCTAGCGTCTGTTATAACCTGCCAAAGACTTTTTGGTTTAACGTTCATTTCCAGTTTAGAGGCCAAAAACGAAAGTCTATCGTTTGTAAAACAGCAACAGGGCAATTTGGAAAGCAAAATTCATAATCGAAAATCTAGTTCATAATAGACACACACTATGATTGCATAGCCATTATCAATTTGAACGATAACAACAAAGGCCGCACCTTTGAGTATAAATTAAACGAGTGACTGTAAAATTTCCAGTGGAACGCTAGTATTTCAGATTGTGCCTGCTCCGCTGTTACATACAAAACGATTCAACCTCTTAACCCACCCAAACTATGGTAAACGAAAAAGACCAATCACCCAACCAACCCGGCGACGGCACCGGTGAAAAACAGAACCTGACCACCCGCCAGGGCCATCCGGTCACTGACAACCAGAACATCAGGACCATTGGCAACCGCGGGCCGGCGGTGCTGGAGAATTACCACTTCATTGAGAAAATCAGTCACTTTGACCGCGAACGGATTCCTGAGCGCGTGGTGCATGCCCGCGGTGCCGGTGCGCACGGCGTGTTCACGGCCTACGGAAAAGTGGGCGACGAAAACATTTCTAAATATACCCGCGCCAAGCTGTTCCAGGAAAAAGGGAAAGAGACGCCGGTTTTTGTTCGTTTCTCTACGGTAGGCCACGGTACGCATTCCCCTGAGACGTTGCGTGACCCGCGCGGGTTTGCGGTGAAGTTCTACACCGAAGACGGAAACTGGGACTTGGTGGGCAACAACCTGAAGATTTTCTTCATACGCGATGCCATGAAATTCCCGGACCTGATTCACTCGCAGAAGCCAGACCCGGTGACCAACATCCAGAGCGGCGAGCGCATCTTTGATTTCATCTGCAACACGCCTGAATCTACGCACATGGCCACCTTCCTGTTTTCGCCGTGGGGTATTCCGGCTAACTACCGCCAGATGCAGGGTTCCGGGGTGAACACGTACAAATGGGTGAATGCTGATGGTGAAGCCGTGCTGGTGAAATACCACTGGGAGCCGCTCAAACAAGGCATCAGAAACCTCACCCAGCCAGAAGCCGAAGCCATTCAAGCCAAGAACTTCAACCACGCCACCCAAGATTTGTTTGAGGCTATTAAAGAAGGGAATTACCCAGAATGGGAACTGTGCGTGCAGATTATGTCTGATGACGAACACCCGGAACTGGACTTTGACCCGCTAGATGACACTAAACTCTGGCCCGTGGACCAATTCCCGTTCCTGCCCGTGGGCAAGATGGTCTTGAACCGCAACCCCGTGGATTACTTTAACGAGGTGGAGCAAGTAGCCTTCGGGACCGGGGTTTTGGTGGACGGTTTGGATTTCTCAGATGACAAAATGCTGCAGGGCAGAACCTTCTCTTATTCAGACACGCAGCGCTACCGTGTGGGCCCCAACTACCTGCAACTGCCCATCAACGCGCCCAAAAACCAGGTAGTCACCAACCAACGCGGCGGCCAGATGTCGTATCACACAGACTTCGGGAAAGGCCAGAACGCGCACATCAACTATGAACCGTCCACGCTGGGCAACATTGTAGAAGCGCCTAAACCTGGCAAAGACTACGAGCCGCGCTATGAAGCGAATTTAGTTCGGGCCAAAATTGACCGCACCAATGACTTCAAACAAGCCGGCGAAACGTATCGCAACTTTGAAGACTGGGAGCGCGATGACTTGATCAACAACCTGGTCAACACCCTGGCTACCGCCGACAAACGTATTCAGGACAAAATGGTGGAGCACTTCACGCTAGCCGATGAAGACTACGGCCGCCGCGTGCGCGAAGGCCTGGCCGCCACTTCCAAAGCCAAAGACGACAAAGGCCCCATTGGTGCCACCTCGCCCAAGGAAGGCGTGGACGCTGCCCAGGAAAAATCACACGAAGCAAAGCCATACTAAGTTTCTTTTAACACACACACAGAAGCGCCACCTCCCAGAAGTGGCGCTTCGTTTTTGGGCTCTGTTTTGGAAATAGGAGCGAAAACGGGAATGCAGGCAAAATATGCGAAACCCGAGCTAAAGCACGGGTCTATTGATTTCAGAATTATTCATAGTTATGCGAAGAGTTAGCGGAAGCGCTCTTCGAATAATAGGACCGCCAATCTTCAGATTGGCGAAGCATGAATTATCTGTGATTGCTGGTTTGAACCGCATCCTTAAAAGAATCCGGCCCTAAAGGGTAGGACTATTCAAGTCTAAAAAGTATAAGCTGCTTTAGTGAAGGGCAGTCTTGGTCGTTGGTGAGAACACCAACAACGGCGAGGAAAACGGGAATGGGCAGAGACACTCGTAGGAGCTGCGCACACTACGAGGTCTTTCGCGCAAGCGGCATTTGCGAAGTGCAAGCGCAAGAGACAAGGCGGTGCCTGGTCTCTACGAATTATGGTTCGGGCTCCATTTTGAAAATAGAGCTTGAAAACGGATGAATACATAAGGACAATTTACAAATAAAGACACTTGCTAAAAATTACCTCATACTGAAATCTAATCTGCGCAAAACTCCTTCCCCACATCCTCACAATTTCCTTCCTTTGCAAAAACCTCCACTACCATGACCCCGCAAAACCTCACCGCCACCGCCCAACGAATTCAACCCTACATTCACCGAACTCCCGTCCTCACGTCCAGATTACTGAATGAAATTGCAGGCGCGGAGGTCTTTTTCAAATGCGAGAATTTCCAGCGGATGGGGGCTTTTAAAATGCGCGGAGCCATGAACGCGGTGTTGCAATTATCTGACGCGCAAAAAGCGAAGGGCGTAGTCACGCATTCCTCGGGAAATTTTGCGCAGGCATTGGCGTTGGCGGCGCAGAGCGTGGGCGTGAAAGCCTACATTGTCATGCCCCAGAATGCGCCGCAGGTAAAGAAATACGCGGTGCGCGGCTATGGCGGCGAAATCATTGAGTGCGAATCTACACCCGAAGCGCGGGAACAAGTGGCGGCGCAGGTGCAGCAGGAGAAAGGCGCTTTTTTCATCCATCCCAGCAATGATTTGGACGTAATTCTTGGCCAGGGAACCGCTGCGCTGGAACTGCTGGAGGACCAACCACAACTTCAAACTATTTTCTCCCCGGTGGGCGGCGGCGGTCTGATTGCGGGTACGGCGTTGGCAGCGCACTACTTCGGGAAGAATTGCCAGGTAGTGGGCGGCGAACCGTTTGGTGCGGATGACGCGTACCGGTCTTTGCAGAGCGGGAAGATTGAGGGAAATAACACCACCAACACCATCGCAGACGGCCTGAGAACCCAATTAGGCGACATCAATTTTCCTATCATCAAAAATCACGTGACCAAAATTATACGGGTGGACGAAGAGGAAATCACAGCGTCCATGAAACTGATCTGGGAACGTTTGAAAGTGGTGGTGGAGCCTTCCAGCGCCGTGGCGTTTGCAGCTTTGCTGCGGGAGAAAGAAGCCTATCAAGGGCAGAAAGTGGGCGTCATTCTCTCCGGCGGAAACGCGGACTTGAGCAAACTTCCGTTTTAGGGCTCGTTTCTGGAAATGAAGCCAAAAACAGGAAAGTCAAATCCGCTGGTTTCCTGGCTGACATCATTTGAAAATCAGGCATTTACATCGTTTTCAAGTAAGAAATAAAAATAGATTAAATCTTACAGCAACACTTGCCGTATTTTAAGGTTTAGACTTCAATCAAATCTTAAAATACTATGATCGAATCCAAAGGATACGCCGCGTTTGACCCTAATTCGCCGCTGGCGCCCTATAATTTCAACCGCCGCGACGTGGGTCCGCATGATGTCATGATCCAGATTCTGTTCTGCGGCGTGTGCCACTCAGACCTGCACACCGCCAAAGGCGAATGGGGCGGCGCCAATTACCCTGTGGTGCCGGGCCACGAAATTGTGGGCCGCATTGTGAAAGTGGGCGAGCACGTCAAAAATTTCAGCGTGGGCGAAGTGGCCGGCGTGGGCTGCATGGTGGACTCCTGCCAATCTTGCCCCAGCTGCTCAGACGGCCTGGAACAATACTGCGAGAACGGCTTCACGGGCACCTACAACAGTCCAGAAAAAGGCATGGATACCCCAACGTACGGTGGCTATTCCAACCAGATTGTGGTATCAGAGAAATTCGTATTGAAAGTGCGCGAAGACCAGGATTTAGCCCGTGTAGCGCCGCTGCTGTGTGCCGGTATCACCACGTTTTCGCCGCTGCGCCACTGGGGCGTGGGCCAAGGGCATAAAGTAGCCGTGGTAGGTTTGGGCGGATTGGGCCACATGGCCGTGAAACTGGCCGCTTCCATGGGCGCCGAAGTGACCGTTCTCTCAACTTCACCCTCCAAAGAACCAGATGCGCAGGCATTGGGCGCGCATAAATTCGTGGTAACCAAAGACCAAGAAGCCCTAAAGCAAGTGCGCGGGTATTTTGACTTCATCATTAATACCGTGTCGGCTAAAGTGAGTTTGGACATGTACGCCGGTTTACTCAAGCGCGACGGTACCATGATTCTGCTGGGCGTTCCGCCGGAGGCACCTGAACTGCACGCAGGTACCTTGATTTTTGGAAGAAGAAGTATTGCCGGTTCTTTAATTGGCGGTATAAAAGAAACCCAGGAAATGCTGGATTACTGCGCCGAGCACAACATTCTCTCAGATATTGAGGTCATCAACATCGCCCAAATCAACACCGCTTATGACCGCATGTTGGCAGGCGACGTAAAATACCGCTTCGTGATTGACATGTCCAGTTTGGAGACAGCCGACGCGTAATTTTTAAAAATTTTATTCGGACATATTTTCAACCAAAAAGCCAGCTTCTAACCTAGAGGCTGGCTTTTCTGTTTTCGGGCTCATTTCTGAAAACGAAGCCGAAAACGGAAAGAAAAAAATCCCCTCTCCCCCTGGGAGAGGGTTAGGTTGAGGGAGTAAACCTTTGTTCTAAATAGCTCCTCCCGCAAGTTTAGCGGTAGATAAAGATTTTATCTTTGTTGAACGGCGAGTCTGGAATCTCTCGCGAGAAGTAATAAGAATACACCCTCATCCTAACCTTCTCCCAGAGTGAGAAGGGACTGGGCTTTTTCGTTTTCGGGCTCATTTCTGGAAACGAGGCCCAAAACAGAAAAGCTAAAACACCATGGGCGCCGTATGTGCTCTCAGACTTTGAAAATAACAATGCGGAATTTTTCTTTTTTTCGTCTTCTTCTGGTTTTCATGGCAGTAGGGCAATTGTCGGGCTGTGCGTTCAGGCGGGTGACTACCACCAGAGACATCACCTACCAGCCGGTCAATCTGTCTAAAGGCACCGAAGCCCAGAAACTGGACGTGTATGCACCCAAAAAAACGCCGGAACGCAGCCCGGTTCTTATTTTTGTGCACGGCGGAAACTGGAATTCGGGCAACAAAAACCTGTACAAATTTCTGGGCAAGCGCCTGGCCCGGAAAAAAATCACCGCTGTCATTATCTCCTACCCGTTGAGCCCCGGCGCCAACTACCAGCAGATGGAAACGGCCGTCCGGAACGCGGTGCAATGGACCCGCCAAAACATTGGCTCATACGGCGCAGACGCCAACCAACTTTTCTTATCGGGACACTCGGCGGGTGGGCATTTGGCGGCCTTGGTGGGGTTGCGGCAAGACACCGTGGCGGCCCAGCGGCTGGTGAAAGGCTTGGTTTTAATTGATGCGGCAGGCCTGGACATGCACGGGTATTTGCACGAAGCAAAATTTAGCGCCGGCCACACGTATCTCAAAACCTTCACCGCTGATTCTACCAACTGGAAAGACGCCACGCCGCTGTTCCACTTTCACCAAAACATGGTGCCTATGCTGGTGTACATGGGTGGCAAAACGTATCCTTCCATTCAAAAAAGCACCGCCCGGTTTCTAGCCGAGGCCAAAGCCTTTAACCCCGCCCCGGTATATCATCTGCAGAAAGGCAAGCACCATATTCCCATGATTCTCCAGTTTTTCTGGACCTGGAACCCCAGATACAAGCAAATAAAAACCTTCATGCAAAGCGTGCCGAAGTAAATGCACCTACATTTTGCTGACTCAGCGGAACAATTGGAACTTGGCCGGTTTTCTAAAGTCAGGAAGAACGCCTATTTTGGGAACTGCATTCGCTTTCAGCCCCCTTCACCTAACTTCCATGACCGTTTTTGATCCGCACCGCTACCAGAAAATTGGGGTTTTGCTCTTACTGGTGACAGCGGCCGTGGTGGGTGTTTTCTTGGTAGATCCCATTCCGCAGGACCTGGCCTACCATGCCTTCGCCGATGGGCAGACGCACGTTGGCATTCCCAATTTCTGGAATGTGTTGTCTAACCTGCCCTTCATGGTAGTGGGTTTATACTGTGTCATGCGCTTATACCAAGGCAACCCCAAAGGGCTGATGAAAGGCACCAAAACGGGGTATCAACTCTTCTTTGCAGGCATTTTTTTCACTGGGCTGGGCTCGGCGTATTACCACCTGGCTCCAGACAACCACACCCTGCTCTGGGACCGCTTGCCCATGACCATTGCCTTTATGGGCTTTTTCTCTGTGGTGGTGAGCGAATACATTCACCTGAAAGCTGGCCAACGGCTGCTGGTTCCTTTGGTAGTGCTGGGCCTTCTTTCAGTAGGGTATTGGTATGTTACGGAGCAGGACGGCCACGGCGATTTGCGCTTTTACGTGCTGGTGCAGTTTCTGCCCATTCTCCTGACCCCGCTGATTCTCCTGCTGTTCAAATCGCCGTTCAGCACCAATGCCTACACGTGGTATGTGGTTCTGGCCTACGCCCTGGCGAAAGTTCTGGAGACGTTTGACCAGGAAATTTTTGCCTTTACCGGGCAACTCATGAGTGGCCACGCTTTGAAACATGTGTTGGCCGCTGCGGCTCCCTGGTTCTTGTTTTTGGGCTTATACAAAAGATCCATAAAACCTTAAACCAGCAATTTCAATTTATCACTTACCATCAATTGTAAGAGCACCTTTTTCATGAATATATTGCAGACAGACCGGTTAGAATTACGCCAGTTAGACGAGGGAGATGCTGCGTTTATTTTAGCCTTGGTCAACTCGCCGGGGTGGCTGGAATTTATTGGGGACAAAGGCATAAGAACCGAACACGCCGCTAAAACCTACATTCAGGAAGGCCCCAAAACCAGTTACCTGTTGAACGGGTATGGCTTGTATGCGGTGGTGGAGAAAGCCTCTGAAAAAGTATTGGGCGTCTGCGGATTGGTGAAGCGGGAACAGTTGGCGTTTCCAGATGTGGGGTTTGCGTTTCTGCCGGAGCACATGAGCCAGGGATTTGCCTTAGAGGCAGCGCAGGCAGTCTTAGAACATGCCCATGCTGCGTTCCATTTCGCTACTATTTATGCGGTGACCACCTTGCACAATGAACGTTCTGTACGGCTTTTGGGCAAACTGGGCATGGGTTGGGAGAAGATAATCAGGCTAAACCCCAGCGCAGATGAACTCAATCTTTTCAGCAAACACCTTTGAGCTGGAACTTAGAAATCTCATAAAGAAAAAGGGCAGTGACCATGTGGTCACTGCCCTTTTCAGAACTATTTACTTCGGCCGAAGGCCAGACTTTCAGACTATCTTTTCACTTGCACCGGGTGGTCTTCTAACTGGGCATAGTGCAGTTTCCAGGCACCTTTGTCATTCTTTTTCCAGAGGAGGAGGAAGTTCCCTTCGCCTTCGCCGCGGGGCAATTGGCGGTCAGCGGGCAACACATCTACGGTGAAGGTTCCGCCCTCAAAGGCTATGTTCTCATCTATGCCAGAACTTACCGGCGAGATGCGCAGGTTTTCAATGGTGCCCAGGGTCTCACGCACCCACTTGTTGGAGACTTCAGACTTACCGCTGTAATGGACTTCGCCTTGCACAAAATGAACGTCTTCAGCTAACAGGGTATCTAATTGGGTGGCGTTGCGGCTGTTCCAGGCGCCAATGAAGGTCTGGTTCAACTGGCTCACGTTCACGGCTTGTTTCTGGTCATCAACCTTGGTGCAGGAAGAAAGCAGAGCCACCACGGCTAACATTAACAAATACGGTTTCATAGATTCAGGATTAGGGTTTGTACACACATACTCCATTTGAATATTAGGAGTTTCAAATATTTTAAATCGGGTCCGAAAAAAAGCCCAAACACAGGGCTTGGGCTTTTTCTTTGGGGGCTCCTGTTTACTTACCAGCTCTTTCTTCTGTACTCAGAAGAAGCATATGGTTTTGAGTAGTCACCGTAATGCTCGTTGGGCAAGAAAGACAGGTTAGACATACTCATGATCTGTGGCTGACCGGCAGTGTACCCGGTATAGGCCATGGTAGCGGGGGCAGCGGCCACAGCGGCAGCTTTGGTGGCAGACGCTTTACGGCTGGAACCGGCAGATTTGTTAGAAGAGCTGTAGGCATACGCCCGGTTAGCAGCTACTTGTCTGTTAAACTCGGCTTGCTCCTCAGCGGCTTTTTTCTTCTGCTTGTTGTCAATGATTTTACCAACTCCGTAACCGGCGGCTCCACCAACCACGCCACCTACCACACCACCTACTACTCTATTTCTTTTATTGATGATGGCACCTGCCGCAGCCCCGGTACCAGCTCCAATCACAGCGCCTTTGGCCTGTGGGCTCCATTTCTTTTTCTCCTGGGCCTGGGCACCTACGCTAAACAACACAGATACCAAGAACATTACGCTGAATACTACACTTAGCTTTTTCATAACACGTTCAGTTTATATTGAAACAACACTCTAAGTTTCTTGAATACCCTACTTGCAACTTGCGTGCCAAACTCTGTTTCTGGGTGTTCCTCAAAAAATAGAAACCAGGCCGAAAGGCGTATATAGGATATTTGCAATCTTATGTGCCACAACTGTAGGCTTCAACGGATTTCCTGCATTTTAGATGCACCAATGCCCAAATACCCTTTTAAATACCACAATAGAAGAAAAGCACCATTACCTGCTATTTTAACTTATAAGGTGCCTGAATGATTTGCTCCAGTTCCTTCTAAGCTGAAGACGCCCACCTGAATTTCCCGTTTTCGGGCTCATTTCCAGAAATGGGCCCGAAAACAGAAAAGGCAAGATTGCCAGATAGCGATGGAATTACAGTAATCCGTATCTTTAGAAGACATTTTATTCCTTATGAAATTTAAGCTCTTATTCCCCTTCTTATTTATTTCGTTTTTAACATTTGGCCAGACAATTTCTGGCTTGGTGCCCGTACCAGGAACAAAGATAAAAATGACACCGCCGGCGGGTTTCATCAAAGCCACCAATTACCCAGGTTTTCAGCAGGAAGCCACCGGCGCGTCTATCATGGTGACGGAGTTAGAAGGCCCCGTGCAGGAATTGATGACTGGTTTTACCGCCGACAACCTGAAAACCCGTGGTATGGTGTTGCTGAACAAACAAACTGTTGACCACCAAGGCGCTAAAGCCACGCTGTACAAAGTGAGCCAGCAAGCCAACGGCCTTACCTATATCAAACTGATGCTTCTTTTTGGCGATGCCCAAAAATCAATCATTATCAACAGCATGTTTCCGGAGCAAAGCAAAGGCTTAGAAAACGAACTAAAGACAGCGCTTTTAACGGCCATGTATGTGAAGGACCAAGACCCGCAAGCCGAAGAAGCAGTTAAATTTCAGGTGGCCACGGCGGGCACGGCTTTTAAATTCTCCACTGGTTTGGCGGGTACCCTTATTTTCACAAAAGACGGCAAAACCCCTACTGCTTCCCCAGACCAAGCCTCTTTTATAGTAGCCAATTCTTTAGGCCCGGCCACGGTACAAGACCAGAAAGCCTTCAGTGTGAACCGACTCATGAAATTACCCAATGGCAGTACTTCTGTCATCAAGGAAACCAACCCCGTGACCATTGGCCAATTACCAGGCTATGAAATCATTGCTGATGGAAAAGACCAAAAAGGGCAGCAGGAACTGGTGTACCAAGTCATTCTCTTTGACACCAACGGCGAATATTACATTATGGTAGGCTCTGCCTCCGGTGATTTTGACACCAACCTAACGGCGTTCAAACTTATGGCCAACACTTTTTCCAGGAAATAGCATGGCCCACTTTTTCTCTTCGCGCCGACGCCTGATTACCCTTGGCTTAATCTTGCTGTCCTCCTTTTTCATTTACCAGGGCGGCAAGCGTCTGGGGGAGTTTCTAGGGTATATGCTCTCCCGTTAACCGGTTAACACGGTACCAGAACCAAACAGGCCCGCCCGTGGACAATCTTTGAATCTCTGGTTTTAGACATTCTGTTAGACACCACAGTTTTCTAGTGGCTTGCCCACCTGAATCTTCCGTTTTCGGGCTCATTTCCAGAAATGAGGCCGAAAACGGAAAAGTCGCCCTCCTCCCCTTCCCCAAAACCTGCTATCTTTACTTTCCCGCAACGCGCCACTCCCGTGAAGATACTTTCCGTCCGTTTTTTCAACCTCAACTCGCTGCAGGGCGAGCACCACGTTCAGTTTAATGAACCGCCGCTGAGCGAGAGCGGCCTGTTTGCCATTACCGGGCCCACGGGCGCCGGCAAAACCACCATTCTAGACGCCATCACGGTGGCCTTGTACGGGCAGGTGCCGCGCCACGGCAAAGACGTAGCCGAAATCATGACGCGCCACACCGGCGAGTGCTGGTCTGAAGTGGAGTTTGAAGCCCAGGAGAAAACTTATCGGGCGCGATGGAGCCTCTGGCGCAGCCGCAGCAAACCAGACGGCAAGCTGCAGTCGCCCGCCATGGAACTCGTAGACGCGGCCACCCAGGAAGTGCTGGAAAGTAGGCTCACCGAAACCAAACAGCGTATCATAGACCTCTGCGGCCTGGACTTTCAACAGTTCCTGCGGTCAGTGATGCTCAGCCAAGGCGATTTCACCCGGTTTCTCAAAGCTAACGAAAACGAGCGCAGCGAACTCCTAGAGAAACTCACCGACACCCGCATCTATTCCCAGATTTCCATGGCCGCGTTTGAGAAAGCCAAGGCCGAAAAACAGAAACTCCTGGATTTGCAGCTCCTGTTGCAAGCCGACCAATTACTGCCAGAGGAAGAGCGCGCCGCCCTGGAGCAGGAAGCCGCCACCATACAAGCCAACGCCGACCTGGCCCACCACCAACTCCTGCGGCACCAGGCGCAACAGACCTGGCTGCAGCTACTGGAGAAACTTCAGCAGAAAGAAAGTGCCTTAACCCAGCAACTCACCCAAGCCAAAACCCAGGAACTGGCCTGGCAACCATCGCGTGACCGCCTTGCGCGGCATGACGAGGCCCAACCGTTTCAGGCCGCGCTGGCCAGGCTTTCTGAGGTGCAACGCCATGGCCAGGAACTCCACCAGACCGTTCAGCAACTGCAGGAACAATTGCCCGCGCAGAAAGAACTGGTGCAACAGCTCGCTACTTCTTCTGAAGCCGCGGCGCAGGCACACGCCCTAGGCCAGGAAACGCTCAAGACCGCCGAGCCCCGCCTGGACCAGGTGTTGCAGCTAGACTCAAAACTGGCGGCGCAACAAGAGCAGTTCGGTAAAGACCGGCAGGTAGCCGAGCAACTGGAGAAAGAAGTGCGGCAACTTACCTCCACCTTAGAACAACAACAAATACTGCTGCAGGAAGTGGAGCAGGCCCAAGGGCAACTGGCTACCTGGCTGCTGGCCAACCAGCAAGACGAGGAATTAACCAACAGCCTCGCGGAACTCAAAGCCGAAGCCCGCAGCCTGCGTGAGATCAGAGTTCTTAAGCAAAAGTTTCAGCAGGAAAAAGCTGATTTCGGGCTCATTTCTGAAAATGAGGCCAAAAACGCCAGCGCGCTGCAAACCAAATTAGCCGCCACCCAAAATACCCTGCAACAACACCGCGACCTGCTGCAGAATCTGCAGAAACAAATGCAACAAGCCTTGCAGGGCCAGGAACCCGAAGCGCTGGAACAACTTTGCCACAGCCTTCCATCGGTGTGCAGCCAGCTGGAGAAACAGTTGCATCTGAGCAAGGCTTACGTGCAATTAGAGGAACAGCGGCAAACCCTGCAAACCCAACTAGCCCGCACCACGGGAGATTTGCATGCCCAGCGCAAAGCCCTCGCGGAAACGCAGGTGCTGTACGCCCAGGCCCTTGACAAACAGAAAGACCTGCAGCAGATTGTAGATTTACAACGCCAGATCCAGAAATACGAAGATGCCCGGGCTCAGCTTCAGCCAGAAGAACCGTGCCCGTTGTGCGGCGCTTTGCACCATCCGTTTGTGGAGGCGCATCAGCCCCTCACGCTCTCAGCCGCCGAACAGAACCTGCAGGCCCAGCAAAAAGTAGTGCAGCAATATGACCAGCAGGAACGCAACCTGGCCGCGGCCATCCATAAACTGGAAGTGGCGGAGCAGCACACCCAGGAGAAAGCCGCGCAATTGGCTACTAACGCAGAGCAGTTGCTCCAGCAGTTTCAGCAGGTGAACACCGCCCTGGACCTGGCGCACCAAATTGCCAGCGCAGACACCATTGACCTTTACTGGAACGCGCGTAAAACCGAACTGCAGCAAGCCACCACCACCTTGGAGGGCATCCGGAGCCAACGCGCCAAAACCGAACAGGCTCGCCAGCAGGAGCAACATCTGCTGTCTGAGGAACAGAAACTAAGACATGCCCTGGAAATTTCCACGGAAAAACGCAGCGCCGCGCAAATACAATTAAACCGCCTGCAGCAGGAATTGGTAGATCTGGCCGAACAGGAACAAGTGGTCTCCGGTACCGTGCGTGGCTTTTTTGCCACGTATGGCCTTACGTACACTGGAACCAACGGTGCCGAATTAATGGCCCTGCTGGAAACGCGTCGTCAAACGTTTGAGCAGAAAAAAGCCCAGCAAGCAGCGTTACGCGAGAAATTTCTGACCGCCAAAAACCAGGTAGAGAATGGTTCTACCACCAAAGGTGAAAAGCAAAAAGAACTGGAGCAACGCCAGCAATTGGTGCGCACCTCGCAGGAACACTTACAGAAACTGACAGACCAGCGTCACCAACTGTTACCGGCAGACCTTCAACCTCAGCAAGAAAAGCAGCGCTTGCAACAAGCCCTGCAAGAAGCCGGTCAGGCCCTGCAAAAAGCTGAGGCCGAACTACAAAAAGAACAGGCCCATGTAAACCAACTCATCGCGCGGCTGTCAGACAAAACCAAAGAACATCAAGCCAACGCCCAAAGCCAGACCGCGCAGGAAGCACAACTGCTGCACCAGATACAACCGCTGGGCTATCAAGCGCTGACCGACTTACAGGCTATCTTATTGCCAGAGGCGGAGGCCCGGGCACTAAGAATGGAGCAGGAGCAACTGCAAAAAGCCTTAACCCAACTGGAACACAGCCTGCAGGAAACATCCGCAGAACTGACCCTTGAAAAAGCGCGCCACCTCACAGAACTAACTTTGGAGGAGGTGGTGCCGCAGATTCTGGCCCTGGAGGAAGAGAAAAAGGAATTACTGGCCCAGAACACGCGGGTGCAGGTCAGGCTGCAGCAAGACACGCAGCTCCGCGAGAAACACCGGCAACTCACCCAGCAACTGGGCACCCAGAAAACCGAGGCCGAGCGGTGGCAGCGGCTGGCGGCGCTCATTGGCTCCTCAGATGGTAAACGGTTCAGCAAGTACGCCCAAAGCCTCACCCTGGCCCGCCTGGTAGAACTGGGCAACCGCCACCTGCACCGCCTCAATGACCGCTACCGCATCTTGAAAAGCGGCGAACATGAACTGGAACTGCAGATTGTGGACACCTACCAAGGCGATGCCGTGCGATCTGTCAATTCCCTGTCTGGCGGCGAAAGCTTTTTAGTGAGTTTGGCCCTGGCCTTGGGACTCTCTGACTTGGCCAGCCACAAAACGCAGATTCATTCGTTGTTTATTGACGAAGGCTTCGGGACACTGGACGCTGACACCTTGGACATTGCCATGGACGCGCTGGAAAGCCTGCAGGCCAGCGGCAAAATGATTGGCATCATCTCGCACGTAGAAGCCTTGAAAGAACGCATCAGCACGCAGATTGTGGTGGAGAAACTAGCCGCTGGCCGAAGCGCTATTAGAGTGCTGGGTTATGGCGTGGTGGTGTAATTTATAAACTACCATCAAATAATCAGTTGTATTACTTTAAGTTGCACAACATGAAACCGAAGATAAACTTCTCCACCCACGCGCAGCAAGACGACCAGCGTGCCTACTGGCAGACTAAAAGTTACAGTGAAAGGCTGGCTGAAGCATTTCGGCTTAACAGAAAAGTGTACCATGCTTATTATGCACAGGCCAATCCTCAACCTATTAAGGTGACCAGAATCTTCGTGAAAGAAGAACATGAAACACTTGAAGAATTCTTTGCCCGTAAAAATGCGCAAGCAGCCAAATAGATTATATGCAGTTATTTGATGCGCATTTTCTTCAGTTTTTACAGTTGCTCCAGGAGCATCAGGTACGGTATTTATTAGTTGGTGGCTACGCCGTGAACTTTCACGGATACCCGCGCACTACAGGTGATATGGACATCTGGGTAGAACCGTCTAATGAAAATGCCTTACATCTGGTAAAAGCAATTGATGCGTTCGGCTATGATGCCTCGCCCTTGTTAACTATGAACTTTGCAGAAATGACTGTTTTTGACATCGGTTCTCCCCCTTCTCAGATTGAAATCATGAATCACATTTCTGGTGTTACGTTTGCTGAGGCGTATCCTAACAGAATGGAGATTGAATTGGAAGGTGTTCATATTGCCTTAATTCACTTAAATGACCTTCGCCTGAATAAAAAAGCAGCCGCCAGACACAAAGATTTAAATGACTTAGAACACTTGCCAGATGATGATTCTTAAAATCCCGTTTTCGGGCTCATTTCTGGAAATGAGCCCGAAAACGTCACACTTTTTCATCATGCTGCGATAAGTCAAGCCCCAGGGCTTCCTCCTCCATAGACACGCGTAACGGCGAGATAAGGTTAGTTACCTTGAGCAGCACCCAGGAACCTGCAAACGCGAAAATAGAAACACCTATCATGGCACCCAACTGCACCAGAAACAGGCGGGTTTCCCCAAAGAACAAGCCTTGCTCGGTGAGAGCGGGGTTCACATTTTTGCTGGCGAACACACCCGTGAGCAACATGCCCACCATGCCGCCCACCCCGTGGCACGGAAACACATCCAGGGTGTCATCTAAAGAAGTCCGGGACCTATAATCAACCAGCAGGTTACTGATCACAGCGGCCACCACGCCAATCACCAGAGAATGCGGCAATGACACGAAACCGGCCGCCGGCGTAATGGCCACCAAACCCACCACGGCCCCAATGCAGGTGCCCAAGGCGCTGGGTTTCTTTCCTTTCACGGCATCAAAGAAAATCCAGGCCAAGGCGGCGGCGGCAGAAGCAGTCATGGTGGTGGCCAGCGCGGTGGCGGCCAACGTATTCGCGCCCATGGCAGAGCCCGCGTTGAACCCAAACCATCCAAACCACAGCAGCCCCGTGCCCAGGAGCACAAAGGTGACCATGGCCGGTGAATGGCTCACCTTGTGCCGCCGTTTTAAACAGATGGCAGAAGCCAGCGCCGCCCAGCCCGCCGACATGTGCACCACCGTTCCGCCCGCGAAATCCAGCACGCCCAATTTAAACAGCAGGCCTTCTGGGTGCCAGGTGGCATGGGCCAGGGGCGCGTAGATGAACACAAAAAACAACAAGATGAACACCGTGTAAGACGTGAACCTAATGCGTTCGGCAAAGGCCCCGGTGATAAGCGCCGGCGTGATGATGGCGAACTTCAATTGAAACATGGCAAACAAGGCCAGCGGAATAGTGGGTGCCAGGGCCCAGGGCGCACCGTCCAATACGTTTCGCATCATGAAAAACGTGCTTGGGTCGCCAATGACACCGCCAATAGAATCGCCGAAGGCCAGGCTGAAGCCAAAGACCACCCACACCACCGCCACCAGCGCCATGCAAATAAAACTCTGCAGCATGGTGGAGATGACATTCTTGCGGTTGACCATGCCCCCGTAGAAAAAGGCCAGGCCCGGCGTCATGATCAGCACCAACGCGGCGGCGGTCAGCATCCAGGCGGTATCGGCTTGGTTTAGGTCATAGGCTTTCGCTACTCCGGAAGCTGAGGGGAACGCCAGGGCCAGCACCACCACGGCCACCAATAAAATGAAGGGAATTTTTGAGAGTTTCGTCATTTTTACAGGAAGTAAATTTGTTTCATTTCCTTTCAAGATGTTGAAGAATTCACAAATTTCAAATGAACTTGGTATGAGTTAATCACTCAAACTCCCTACATATTACCATTATTAAATTATTTTATTTATATATTGGAAACACTATAGATATCTGATTGCTATTTTAAAAGAAAAGGAGCCTTAGCGGGATGCCTAATTCGGAAAGTGTTAATTTTAAGGGAAAATCCACTGAACCCATTTTTTTTCTGACGGGCAAAATATTTTTAATAACAGAGGCTCAAAACGTTACGACGCCTCCGTTCGTCAGAAACAAACTCTTACGTATTGATGTATGGCACGCTTCTTCCCGCAGACTACTGATATTTTCTGGTTATGGCTCACGCTTCTGTTGCTGGGTTGCCAGCAGGCGCAGAAAAAAGAAGAAAATGCTCCCAAGGAAAACCAGTACAGAGTCATCGGGATCAAGGACGGCGACACCATTGAAATTCTGAAAGACGGCAAAGGACTCACGGTCAGGCTGCAAGGCGTGGACGCGCCGGAGAAAAACCAGGATTACGGCACGCGGGCCCGGGAGTTCGCCTCTGACCTGGCCTTTGGGAAATACGTGGAACTGGTGGTGCGCGACATTGACCGTTACGGCCGTACCGTGGGCGACATTCTGCTGCCCGATGGCCGAAGCCTGAATCATGAACTGGTAAAACAAGGCTATGCCTGGCATTACACCGCTTATTCCAAAGACCAGGCGTTGGCCCAACTGGAACTGGAAGCCCGCGCCCAAAAAAGAGGCCTCTGGGCTGGCCCAACCCCGGTGGCTCCCTGGGAATTCAGGAAAAACCGGAAAACTGCTTCGGCGGCGGCCAAGGCCAGCCTCCCTAAAAAAGCCAACTCGGGCACCGCCACCATCACCAACAAATCTGGCAAAGCGTTTATCTGCACTGGCTCCAATATCTACCACCTTGACCAGAACTGTCGCTCCCTCAAGCGTTGCAAAAGCGGCTCCAAGTCCATCACAGCTCCCCAAGCGAAATCACAAGGAAAAGCAGCCTGCAAAGTCTGTGCGGTGTAAAAAGTAAGGGAATGGAGAGAACAGCCGGAGGTTTATCCTTCGGCCTCAGATGTAAGATTGTACCTTTTAAAGGAAGGACACACTTTTCCGTTTTCGGGCTCATTTCTGGAAATGAGCCCGAAAACGGATGGAGAAGCAGAAGGTAATCCGTTATTGAACTAAGGTTTACCGAAGGGTGGCTACAGAATTTAACGCTTCGCCTTTAGGGTAATTAAGGCCACTGCCGTTACGAGCAAGGCGGCCGCAATCAAGGTTTGGCTGGTTATTTCTTCCTTCGCGAAGCCCCAACCCAACAAGACGGCAATCACGGGATTCACATACGCGTAGGTAGAAACCTGCGCAGGCGGCGCCACCCGGGTGAGCCAACTGTAGGCGGTAAAAGCCACCAGAGAACCAAACACCACCAGATACCCAAATGCCCACCAAGACCGCTCACTTACCTCAGACCAATTGGTGGTTTGCCATTCGCCGGTAAGGGTGCCCGTGAGCAGCAGCAGCGCGCCGCCGCAGAGCATCTGCATGCCGGTGGTTAAAATTGGAGAAGCAGGCAACTGGGCCGAAGCCGAATACAGAGAACCCATAGCCCAGGCCCCGGCAGCTAAAAAGATGGCCCCGCCGCCCCAAAGATCAATGCCGCCACTAATTTCCCAGGGGCTCACCAAGACTACCATGCCGGCCAAGCCAATGGCTAAACCCAGCACCACACCCAAGGTGGGTTTCTTGTGAGCAGGCCCCCACCATTGCAACAGCACCACCCACAAAGGCACAGTGGTCACCAACAGCGCGGCAATGCCGGTGGCCACCCGCTGTTCGGCCCAGACTACGGCCCCGTTGCCAATTAGCAAGAGCAACGCGCCAATGAGGGCCGTACTTTTCCAATGAATAATTTTGGGCGCAGGCGTACCAGATAACCGGGCGAACGCATACAAGGCCACCCCGGCCAGCAAAAACCGAAGCCCCGCCATGAGGAACGGCGGCAACGTTTCAATGGCGATGAAAATGGCCAGGTACGTGGAACCCCAGATAATATAGATAGCCCCAAAGGCCAGAACTTTAAGCCACCGCGCCGGCGCGGCGGCTTCAGGAGCAGATGCCATAAAATCTTTAGTCCTGGTCAGCGTGGAGTACCAGCAGCGGAAGTTTGGTTTGGTAGGTCAATTTCTCGGCCAGGCTCATGGTGAACAGGTCTTTAAAGAAATTGCGGCGTTTTTTCAAGATGGCCAGCATGTTGCTTTGGGTATTGCTTAGATATTCTTTGAGGCCGGCGTCTTCTTCCTCGTGCACAATTTGCTGGAACCGGATGGCAGATTCACCCAGATCCTGCCGCAGGCGCTCCATAAAGGTTTGGGCTTGGTTCGCAGACTCGGCATCAGCGCTTTTGCTCACGTGTACCACCTCCACTTCGGCCTGGAACACAGCGGCCAATTCTAATACCTGGCGCAAAGCCGTTGAATCTTCTGGCTGGTAATCTGAGGCGTATACAATGCGGTGGATGCTGGGGAACATGGCATTGGCCGGAATAGCCAGCACCGGGCATTTCACCTGACGGATCACGCTTTCAGTATTGCTGCCAATCAAGATTTCCTCTAGCCTGTTGCCGCCGCCGGTGGTACCCAGCACTACAAAATCAACGCCTTCTTCCAGGGCCATGCGCTCCACGGCATCTGCCAGAAACGCCTCCTGCACCTTGGAGTCGGTGACGTACCGGGCCCCGCCTGTTTCGCCAAACAGGCCTTGCAGGTGCAGCGACAGGGAATGCAGTTTGTCTGTGGCGGTGCGGCGCTGCTCGTCCAGTACCTGGCTGGCCATCATGGCCGACTCAGAGGTGTCCATGATGGGCAGGTGCAGCACATGCAGCAGGGTGAGCGAGGCGCCGGTGTGTTGGGCAATGTGGGCCGCGTACTCAGCGGCTCTGTTGGAGGTCTTGGAGAAATCTACGGGGCAAACAATCTTTTTCATAGCAGGGATGGTTGGTACGTGCCGAACAGTGATGGCTTGCTAAGCTACTAACAAATCACAGAAAGCACTACGTTTCCCTATATGTACGCAGAATGGGGTGAAGGTTTTCCTGGGGCCGGCTCAGGAAACCTCGGCGAGCCAGGCTTCGGCGTCTTCTAGGCTGTCAAAAATGTTGAGCGGGAGATTGCTTTCATGGGCCAGGTCAATGGCTTGTTCGCTGGCGGGCTCATTCAAGGTATGGACTTCGGCTACCTGCGAAAGACCGGCGGCCACAATCATTTTCTGCACGCGCAGATGGAGCGCACGCACGCCTACCCCGTATTCCCGGCCTTCCCTGATATCAGAAAGCAAGGAAAAGCCCGGCTTTACCAGGGCCAGGGCCTGTTTCCAGTGCTCAACGTAAAGCGGCACATCCTTTTCCTTTGACCAAGACCCAAATACCTTAAAGTATATCCTGTTTTTAACGGGGTCTACGGCAAGCTCGTAAAAGAAATTCTGGGCAATCTGTACCATGGCGAAAGAACAACTGTTCAATGCGTTGCCATCTGGTTGGGGGGAGCCGGAAAGACGCTAGTTCATTAACAATAAAATAATTCGAAAGATAGGGGCTTGCCAAGTGTACATCAAGAGAGGATTCTTTCATTTTTTTGCATTTTTCAAAGCATTGTATTTACTTTAATATCAAAAGCGCAGAATAACCACTAATATTTTAATAATCAGCGGATTCCGAAGCTTTAAATCCTTCCGTTTTAGGGTTCATTTCTGGAAATGAGCCCCAAAACGGAAGCATTGCCTTACCTTTTCCTGCGACGGTTGGAGATTCTGTCAAGGCGTTTAGTCTTTACCCAAAGCAAATATTTCTGCAGGTCTTCGGCTTGCCGGAGTTTCTCCAGGGTGTTGTAGAGCACGGCCAGTTCTTTGTTGGTGAAGGTGAGGTGGATGGTACTATGGCAAGGTTGGCACAATGGGGCGGTGGGCCCGTGCCGCCCGCCTTCCTCCCTAGGAATTAAATGGTGCAGGGTGGTGAACCCTACCTCGCGGCCGCACAGGGCGCAGACGGGGTCTGAGGCAGGGAAAGCCGCGTTTTTCTTTTTCTTCGCCACCAGTGGTCACAGGAATGTTGGTTCATTTTAAACAGAAAGCCAGTGGTTTGGGTTTTACCCATGTGATTTATTTACTTTTGCGCCCTCACGCTTTTTGCCGGCAGAAACCTCTTGGTAACGGCCGCGTAAGGCTTGGGTAGTTTTCACTTTCCCCTCGCTCCACAACCCACATGTCTTCCGCTACTTCTTTGCCGTCTTCCCCGCACGCCCTGCGTGAAAGTTGGTTGCTGTTCATATTGGCCGCCATACAATTCACGCACATCATGGACTTTGTGATCATGATGCCCCTGGGCCCGCAGCTCATGCGGGTTTTCTCCATATCACCGCGCGAATTTGGGTTTCTGGTGTCAGCGTACACGTTCAGTGCGGCCATTTCAGGCTTGCTCAGCGCGTTTTTCATTGACAAGTTTGACCGCAAGCAAGCGCTGCTGGTGTTGTACCTGGGTTTTACTTTGGGCACGTTTGCCTGCGCGCTGGCGCCTACCTTCACTTTTCTGCTTATTGCCCGCGTGCTGGCCGGCGCGTTTGGCGGCGTGCTGGGCGCGTTGGTGCTGGCCATTATTGGCGATTCTATTCCGGAGGAACGCCGGGGCGCGGCCACGGGCAAGGTCATGGCGGCGTTCTCTATTGCGTCTATTGGCGGCATTCCGGTGGGTTTGTATCTGGCCAGCCATGCCAGTTGGCACGCCCCGTTTTACCTTTTGACCGTGCTATGCTTGCTGGTGCTGGTGTTGGCCTGGCGCATGCTGCCGTCTATGCGCGCGCATTTGCTGCACCACGTGCCCCAGCATCCGGCCCAAAACCTGAAGACCATTTTCACCAGAGCCAACTGCTTGTGGGCCTTCGCGCTGATGGTGGTGCTGTCCATGGCCGGGTTTACCGTGGTGCCGTTTCTGAGCCCGTACATGGTGGCCAATGTGGGCTTTGCCGAAGTGGAGTTGAGTTACATTTACCTTTTTGGCGGTTTGGCCACGGTGGTGACCTCGCAATACGCCGGCAAGCTGGCAGACAAGCACGGCAAGAAGAAAGTGTTCATGTGGGCGGCGCTGGTTTCTATCATTCCTATTCTGGTGGTGACCAACTTGCCCCAGGTGCCTCACTGGCAGGCGTTTGTGGTGACCACGGCGTTTTTTATTGTGTTCGGGGCGAGGTTTGTGCCGGCCATGTCCATGATCACCTCCAGCATTGAACCGCGGTTGCGTGGCTCGTTCATGAGCGTGAACTCATCGGTGCAGCAGTTGGCGTCTGGCATGGCGGCGTTTATTGCGGGCCTTATTATCACCAATGACCCTATCACCCAAAAACTTCAGCATTTTGGTACCATTGGCATTATTGCGTCTGTGTTCACGGTGCTGTCTATGTGGGTGGTCACCAAACTGAAGCAGGTGAGTTAATTTACTTGCTGCTTGTTGATGGCCGTTTTCGAGCTCGTTTCCAGAAACGAGCCCGAAAACGGAAAAAGCCCCTGTCCTAAAGAACCGGGGCTTTTTCGTGGTGAAAAAATCCAAATGCTTATTTCTTTTTCAAGGAAGTAAACCAGGGAATGAGGTCTTTGATCATGGGTTCCAGACTGCTAAAATGCGTGCCTCCTTTTATGGGAACAAACGTGAGCGTAGTAGCACCAGCGGCGTTCATGGCGTTTACCGTTACCTGTGAGTTCTCAAACGGCACCATGGTGTCTGCGGTGCCGTGGTACAGACGGGCCGGACTTTTAGGCACCCAGTTCTTCAAACTATTGCGTTTGAGCGCGTCTTTCAAAGGCTGTTCCCCGGCTCCCCGGAGGGCCGCCAAAAAGGTGGAGTTGAACAGTTGGGCAGGATCTGAAGACAAGGCGCTGTTGATGGAACTGCTGGTGCGTGTGCCATCAATCAATTCCTGAATGCGGGTGGCGTACGGTTCCCGGAAGAAATCGGTTAAAGGTCGGTTCCAGTTGTAGGTTTTGTTATAGGCCTGAATAATGAAGGCCAGGTTGGCAGGGTAGTCATACTTCTGACCAGAGACAATGCGGGCCAGCATGCCTTCCAGGTCATAGCCTCCGGCTCCAGCCCCGGCGCCCGTCACGGTGAGGCCATGGGTTGGGTTCTCCTCAATTTCCTTCTGCGCCGCCAAGGTCACGTACCCGCCCTCAGAGTAACCGGCCAGAAATAATTCCCCAGACTCTTTGATGTTGTTTTTCTGGAAGAACGATTTACCGGCCTTGATCATGTCTACCACGGCGGTGCCGGAGTGTTTCACGTCATAATACGGGTGCAGAATGTGCTTAGACTCGCCGTAGCCAATAAAGTCAGGTACCACCGTCAGGTAGCCCGCCGCCCCAAAAGCCTCAAAACCAGTGAGCGAATTCAGCTGAAAGTTGCTGGGCGCGTATTTCTGGTCAAAGGTGGTGCCGTGGTGCGCACTCAAAATGGGTGCCGGGCCCGGCATGTTCAAGGGTACCACCATCAGCCCCGAGGCTTTGATTTCCTGCCCGTTGTACTGGGTAAGGTACACCACGCGGTACACATCCACGTCAAATTTCACTTGCGCGGCCAGCTCCGGCTGCCCGTTAGAGACGGCAATCTGCCTTAGGCCCGCGGCCGGAATGGTAGTCAGTTTGGTAGCCGACACCAACAGGTCTTTCTGTTTTTCAACGGCGGTCACCGGGCCTTCCAGCACCTCCGGATCTTTGCACGAAGAGCAACCCAGCAAGGCAATGAATATGGTAGATAAAAGGAAAGTTTTCAAGGGGGAAATGGTTAGGTGAGTGTCCTTTTGTAAAGGTTCTGTGGGGCCAGAAAGTTCCGTTGCGGGGCTAACCCGTCCACCTCAAAAAGTCAGAAAAAGCCAATTTTTATGACAAGGAAATACGCAATGGAGTTCACCTGGAACTGGCTTTCCCCGTATAGGTTCTTGGACCAGAAATTCAAAGGAAGTATGGCGAAAAAATCATTCCAGGAATTAATCAACAGCCCCGGCATGCCCGTGCTGGTAGACTTCTACGCCGACTGGTGCGGCCCCTGCAAAACCATGGCGCCCATTCTGCAGCAAGTGGCCCAGCAGTACGCCGGCAAGGTGAAAGTGATCAAGATTGACGTAGACAAAAACCCAGCGGTGGCGCAGCAATACCGCGTGCAGGGCATACCTACGCTGTTACTTTTTCACCAGGGCAAACAGGTCTGGCGGCAGTCAGGCGTGGTCCCGGCGCACCAACTCAGCCAGATTGTGCAGCAGCATTTGACATAGCGGTTTCCGTTTTCGGGCTCATTTCTGGAAACGGAGCCGAAAACGGAAATCACCCCATCTACTTCGCTATTGGGAGTCTTCCGCAAGGCGACTTCACATCAGTCCTGAATCTGGAGGAACTCTGTTATGAGCAACCTGTATTTCTGGTGGCTAAGAATTACCATAGATTTCACCAATAGCGCCATTTGCCATTCGGCAGGAAGTCAGAGACTTCCATTCCATTCAAAGTTAGGAGTCGCCCTGCGGAAGACTCCGAACAGCAGAGAAAGTGATGGCCTGGCCTCAAACAGTTAAAAGTCCGTTTTTGGCTTCGCTTCTGTAAATGAGCCCGAAAACGGAAACTACCATTTTGTAAGTTTTAGACGCCCCCCGCTACTTATAGAAGAAGTGTAAACGAGCCTGTGGCCAGGAAATTATCTTGGGCACGTACCTAAAACGGGTAACTTTCGTTTTCATAGCATTCCATACAATTCCAACATGCGTAAAAACTTTTTGGCAGCGCTGGGCCTGGCCCTTTTGTTGCAGTTCCCTACACAGGCTGACCCAGAGCCAGAAACGGCCGCTCGCGGGTACCGGTTCTCCATTGACCTGACCCAGGTAAAAAATGACAAACTGCAGGTCACCCTCCTAACCCCCGACATTGACCAGGACGAAATCATCTACAATTTCCCCAAGATGGTGCCGGGCACGTACTCAGTGTATGACTTCGGGAAGTTTGTGAATGACATGGTGGCCCTTGACAAAAAAGGCAAGAAACTGCCCGTGGAACGCATCAATCAGAACAGCTGGCGCATAAAGAAAGCCAAGAAACTGGCCAAGCTCACCTATTGGGTAGAGGACACCTGGGACACATCTAAAAAAGAAGATATTGTGTTTGAACCCGCTGCCACAGACATTGAAAATGGCAAGGTGTTTCTGCTCAACAACCACGGGTTTTACGGCTATTTTGACGGCATGACCAAAGTGCCCTATGAGGTAACCGTAACCAAACCGAAGGGTTTCTACGGTGCCACGCCCTTGCGCGCCACGTCTTCCACCGCCACCGCAGACACCTACCGTTTGGCCAATTACAATGACCTGGTAGACTCGCCCATGCTCTACAGCGTGCCAGACACGGCCATGCTCAAAGTAGGCAGCGCCGAAGTGCTCATCTCCACCTACGCCGCCGGCGGGGGCAAGCGCTCCCAAAACCTGGCGCAGAACATCAAAACCATTCTGGAGGCGCAGAAAAACTACCTGGGCGGTGACCTGCCCGTGGACAAATACGCGTTCCTGATTTACATTGACAACAAACCCAACCGCACGGGCATGTATGGCGCGCTGGAGCATTCGTATTCGTCGGTGTATTATTTCCCGGAGATGCCCCCGGCTATGCTGGCCGAGCAGGTGCGCAACATTGCGGCGCATGAGTTCTTCCATATTGTCACGCCGCTCAACATCCACTCAGAGGAAATCGGCAATTTTGATTTCGGCAACCCTAAAATGTCCAAACACCTGTGGCTCTATGAAGGCGTGACCGAATACTTTGCCCACCACGTGCAGGTAAACCAGAAACTGGTGGAGTTTCCAGATTTTCTGGCGGAGTTGCGCAACAAAATCATTTCGTCTAAACAGGAATACAAAGATGACCTGGCCTTTACGGAGCTGAGCCTGGGCGCCCTGGACCAGCATGAGAAACAGTACGGCAACGTGTACCAGAAAGGCGCGCTGCTGGGCATGGCCCTGGACATCAGGCTTCGGGAACTGTCAGGTGGCAAATACGGCATCCGGAACCTGATGGCCGATCTGAGCAAGACCTACGGCAAAGACCAATCGTTTAAAGACGAAGAACTGTTTGACAAGATCACGGCCCTCACCTACCCAGAAATCAGGGAGTTTTTCAGGCTGTACGTGGAAGGCGCCACGCCGCTGCCGTACCAGGAGATTTTCAGTAAAGTGGGGGTAACTTACGCGCCCACCGGCGTGCAGCGCAGGTTGTCGTTGGGCAGGCCTACGTTGGGATACGACCAGGCCTCTGGGCACATCATGGTGGCCAGCGTGGAGAACGTCACGGCCTTCGGGAAACAGCTGGGCTACCAGGCCGGCGACCAACTCTGGCAAATCAACGGCGAAGATATCACGCTGCAGAACGCCACCGACCTCATCACCAAACACGTGCTCAACGGCCAGGAAGGCAGCGACTTGACCCTTGTGGTAGGTAGAAAAGACGCCAGCGGCACCGTGAAACCCAAAGTGCTCAAAACCAAACTGGTGCCCTCAGAAGAATATGTGGCCCATGTGTTAAACCCAGACCCCAACGCCACGGAAGCCCAGAAAGCCCTGCAGCAAGCCTGGCTGTATTCCACGCTGTAAGGTGTTTAAGGTGTAGTATCCGTTTTCGGGCTCATTTCTGTAAATGAGCCCGAAAACGGATTTCTTCTTTTGCCGGGTTCGTAGGGGAAAACCCAGCATGAGCGGTCAAGTAGAGGTGTCTTTTTGAAAACCCGGGGCCAGGAGCCAGGCATCCGCCAAAAGAAGAGACTGTGGCTGGTTCTGTTTAGAGCTTGTTTAAATTTTGATTTTGCAGGCGAAAAATGGTAGCAATAGGTTCTGGCAAAGCCCTTTTTGAGCAGCATAGCAGCGCTATGGTGAGAAAAAATGGTGAAGTCAGGTTCTGTTGATACCGTATTGCAGCGCAAAAGGCAAATTTAAACATGCTCTTAGTAGGCCAACCAAAGCGCAATCTTTTCTGTATCAGCTGAAAACAAATCAAGCGTCTGGGCGTTATGCCTGTAGCTACATTTACTAGAAACGTGTATTCATTTGCCCAACTTGTACCCTTGCCTTTCTTAAAACGTGTGCTGCCGGCCTTGCTGGCGCTGCTGGTGTATGCCCACACGGGGCAGGCTCAGGCCAGAGTCACGCTTACCGGCACCTTGCGCTCCGCCACCACCGGCGAACCGCTCATTGGCGCCACCGTGGCCGTCCCCAGCCTGGGCACCGGCGCAGAAACCAACGTGAACGGCCTGTATTCCCTCTCCCTGGCACCCGGCACGTACCAGGTCCAATTCTCCTACCTGGGCTTCCAGACTGAACTCCGGGACGTGAAACTCACCGCCAACACCCGCCTCAACCTGGAACTGAAAGAAACCACCAACACGCTCAATGAAGTAGTGGTGGAAGCCGAGCGCAACTCATACCAGCAACGCCTCACCACGCCCCAGATGAGTGTGGAAACCTTGACCGCCCGTGAGGCCAAACTTCTGCCCGCGCTGTTCGGGGAAGTGGACATCATCAAAACCTTGCAACTGAAACCGGGCGTGCAGAGCGGCGGCGAAGGCAGCACCGGCCTGTTTGTGCGCGGCGGTAGCAATGACCAGAATTTAGTGTTGTTAGACGACGCCCTGGTGTACAATCCCAGCCACTTGTTCGGGTTTTTCAGTGTGTTCAACCCAGATGCGGTGCGGGGCGTGGAGCTTTACAAAGGCGGTTTTCCGGCGCAGTTTGGGGGGCGGCTCTCCAGCGTGTTGGACGTAAAGCTGCGCGAAGGCAACCGCAAGGAATATGACGTGTCTGGTGGTCTGGGTTTGATAGCCTCAAGGGTGACGGTGGAAGGCCCTATTCAGAAAGACAAATCCTCCTTCTTGATCTCCGGCCGAAGAACGTATGTAGACGTGTTCACGCGCCTGATCAACAAATCTCAGGAAAGTGACCCAGAATGGGCGCCCATCCCAGATTATTACTTCTATGACTTCAACGCCAAGGCTTCTTTTGAACTGGGCGAAAAAGACCGCATCTTCTTTAGCGGGTACTACGGCCGTGATTTTTTCACCTTCAATGACGCCGACTTCAACTTCAATTTCAACTGGGGCAACCGGGTGGGCTCTCTGCGCTGGGTACACCAGTTTTCGCCTAAATTCTTCTCCAACACTACGCTCACCTCGTCCAGATACTCTTATGAGATCAAAAACCAGCTGGACATTTTCAGTTTCAGCCTTACCTCCCAGATCTCAGACATTAACCTCAAAACCGACTTTGAGTGGAGCCCCAAAGAGAACCACACCTTGAAATTTGGCCTTTCTGGCACCAACCATGAGTTTGTGGTGGGCCGCCTGCAGGCTGGCAGCGAAGACGGATCTGTGAGCGTGAACGCGGGCAATACCTACACCGGCTTTGAGTATGGCGCCTACGCCTCAGATGACTGGGAACTGAGCCCCAGCCTGACTTTGAGTTATGGCTTGCGCGTGTCGGGGTTTGTGAACAAGGGTAAGAACTTCACGGGCCTGGAGCCGCGCGCCGCCGCCAGTTACCGTTTAAATGAAACACTCACGCTCAAGGGTTCTTACACGCGCATGTACCAGTACGTGCATCTGGTGTCTAACTCCGGCGCTTCGTTGCCCACTGATATCTGGTACCCGTCTAGCCCCGGCGTAAAACCGCAGCTCTCTGACCAGGTGGCGCTGGGCCTCACCAAAGTGTACAAAGAAGACTGGCTGTTCAGCACGGAGGCCTATTACAAAGACATGACCCGGCAACTGGATTTACGTGACGGCGCAGAGCTGTTCGGGAACACAGAACTGGAGGGCGAATTTGTCTTTGGCACCGGTGAAAGCTATGGTCAGGAATTTTACGTGGAGAAGAAAAACGGCCGCACCACCGGCTGGGTGGGCTACACCCTCTCCTGGACCAACCGCACCTTCCCAGACATTAACAACGGCAAGACCTTCCCTACCCGTTTTGACCGGCGGCATGACATTTCCATAGTGGCCATACAAGAAGTGAACAAGCGCATAAGCGCCACCGCCACCTTTGTGTACGGCACGGGCAACGCCTATTCTTTGCCGGTACAGCGCATTCTGGTGCAAGACGTGGAGGGCGAAGATTTTGTGGTGGTGCCCATTTACCCAGACCGCAATTCGTTCAGGCTGGCGGCTTACCACCGCTTAGATTTAGGTTTGGTTTGGAAGTTGCGGCCCAAGCGCGGCAGCGCAGACCTTACCTTTAGCGTGTACAACGCCTACAACCGCCGCAACCCCTATTTTGTGTATTTTGAAACCATTGAAGACGAAGAGACGCGCCAAATCACGGGCTTTGCGGCCAAACAGGTGTCTTTGTTCCCCATAATTCCGTCTGTGACCTATAATTTCAAGTTCTAATGAAAACTTTTTTTAACGGTAGGCTGATATTGACCCTGTTTCTGGCGGCGGTTTGCACGGCCTGTGACATGGAGCA
This sequence comes from Rufibacter sp. LB8, assembly GCF_014876185.1. NCBI lineage: Bacteria > Pseudomonadati > Bacteroidota > Cytophagia > Cytophagales > Hymenobacteraceae > Rufibacter > Rufibacter sp. LB8. The sequence continues at coordinate 1,665,080 of NZ_JADALJ010000001.1, forward strand.
GGAAATTGAGGTGAAATTGCCTAAAATACCCGCGCAACTGGTAGTAGAGTGCTATCTGGAGAACGGAAAACCCATTAAAATGGCACTGTCTGAGTCTACCGGCTATTTTGACAACGTGCAGCCCACCATTGTAGACGATGCCACCGTGCTTATCACCAAAAACAATGAAGCGCCCATCAAGCTCACGTTCCGGTTACAGGTAGATGAGGAAAACCGAAAGGCCTACAACTACCACAACCCCGTGCTCATTGACGCCAAACCCGGCGATGTCTATACCCTGGAAATCACCGACCCCAGAGGCCGCCGCGTGACCGGCTCCACCAAGATTCTGCCGCCCGTGCCTTTTGACAGTGTGGGCTACAAGTTCAATGACAAACCCGACAACGTGAAAGAGGCCTATCTATATGTGCGCTGGCAAGACGACCCCGCCGCCGAAAACTTTTACCGCCTGCTGGCCCACCAGAAAGACACTTCCACCGTGGACAACACCAACAGCCGCATGGACGCCGAAATCACCGACCGCCTGCGCAACGGCCAGAAAATCACCTACACCACCACCTACCGTTTCAAGAAAGACGACACGCTCAACCTAAAGCTTTACCACGTAGACCAGGCTTACTACCGCTTTATCAGCAGCACCGAAGACGCCCGCCGTTCCAACGGCAACCCCTTCGCGCAGCCCGTGGCGATCCAGAATACCGTGGTAGGCGGCTACGGCGTGTTCACGCACCTGAACTACGTCACCAAGGAACTGATCTTGAAATAGCAGAACCTCGCATTAAAAAAAAGCCTCCGCTTGATTTCCCCCACGGGCATCAAGCGGAGGCTTTTCTGTTTTCGGGCTCATTTCTGGAAATGAGCCCTAAAACGGAAATCTCAATGGACTATTAAGATTTACTTCACGCATCTCGTCCCCCTTTGAAGGGGGTAGGGGGATGATAAGGCCAGTTGTAGGCCCGACTACTAACTAATTTTAACAAGAAAGTCTGATTCTCGGGAAAGCAAATTCATTTAAAGTCATCATCCCCCTACCCCCTTCAAAGGGGGACGAAATGCGTGTTGATTTTCATTCACTAATACTATTCTTCAAGTAAAGCCCCGGTCTGAAATCCTTACAGGAAATCAGGCCGGGGCTTTTCTGTTTTAGGGCTCATTTCTGGAAATGAGCACTAAAACGGGTTGCCATAGCTACTTAGGGTTGGCGCTGGATGAGTTCTTTGATTAACAAGGTCATGTTGGGCTCGGCCTGGGCGGCGGCGTCTAGAATGTCTTGCAAAATCACTTTCTTGATCTTGCCGGGCACGCACATATCTGTGATCACAGAAACGGCAAAGACGGGCAGGTTCATGTGTACGGCGGCAATGACCTCGGGCACGGTGCTCATGCCCACGGCATCGGCGCCAATGAGGCCCAGGTACTTGTATTCGGCTTTGGTTTCCAGCATGGGGCCGGGCACGCTCACGTACACGCCGGTCTGCACGTTCAGGTTATGGCGCTCAGAAATATCCAGGGCCTGGGAGATCATGTCGGGGTCATAGGGTTCGCTCATGTCTGGGAAGCGGGGCCCCAGCGTGGACAGATTCTTGCCAATGAGTGGGTTGGTGGGCTGCAGGTTGATGTGGTCTGTGATGACCATTAAATCTGAGGTATTGAACTGGGGGTTGAGGCCGCCGGCGGCGTTGCTCACCAGCAGTTTCTGAATGCCCAGCATTTTCATGACCCGTATGGGAAACACCACCTGCTCCATGGTGTAGCCTTCATAGTAATGGAACCTGCCCTGCATGACCACCACGTTTCGGCCGCCCAGCTGGCCAAAGATCAACTTGCCGCTGTGGCTCTCTACCGTTGACACCGGAAAATGCGGAATATCCTGGTAGTCCAGGGCGTACTGCACGGCAATGTCTTGCACCAGCGCGCCCAGGCCCGTGCCCAGCACTATGCCGAAGTCTGGTTGAAACTGCTCTATTTGCTGCTGTATGTACGTGGTGGCTTCTTGTAGGTGCGGTAGCATGTTGCGTAATGGTTGGTGGGCGCCGCGTTTTGGGCGGCGTTTCACAAATGTAGCCCGAAAACGGAAAACATGAAGAAAGCGCCCCTGTTAATCTTTTCACGTTGCCAAGGCAGCGGTTGGTTCACATACTTCCGGGCTTTCTTGCACCGGTAGTGACAGATTCGTTTTTGGCCTCATTTCTGGAAATGAGCCCCAAAACAGGAAATTTATAGAAATCCGTATTCCAGTTCCATCACATCTTGCCCAAACCGAATGACCGTAGGGTACCCGTTTTTGTTGTATTCATAGGTGAATGCATAGGTGGTACTGGTAGGGGTGCCAGACACGTTGGTGTCAATGGTTAGCTTGGTAATATTATTGGGGCTGTAAAAAAACGCCGCGTTGGTATAGCCAAAATCTAAATAGGTAGAGGGCACGCCAAAAAGGGGGTTTACGGGGCTAGTCAAACCTTGCAAGGGGTTTTTCTGGGCATCATAGGAATAGGCAAAGGAAGCTATTTTCCCTAAAATGGTTTTCAAGGAATTGGACTTGAAAATTTCCTCTTTCACTACGTTGCCATTGGCGTCAAATTCTGTGACAATGGCGTAGGCAATGGCTTGGCCGTCAAAATTCACAAAAGCCGTCATTTTCCCATCTGCGCCATATTCATACGTGAAATTCCTATGCGCATAGCCTTTTGACGTAGCAATTCTTCCTTGGGCATCATAGGTCAGCACTTCTATAAATTTAGTTAAGGTAGCTGCATCTGTAATGGTTTCAAGTTTGCCCTCTGCGGTATAGGTGAACGTGTTGGTAAAATGCGCTGCATTATTTTTATCATTGAACGTAAAGGCCTCCAATTTTCCATTAGCGTTGTATTGAAGCGTGCGCACGCCGTTGAAAAAACTACCAGCATGGCGGTCATCGCCCACCCGATGCGTGATTTTGGTTAACAGGTACTGCTTGGGTTCCTCTTCTTCCTCTGTACACCCGAAGGAAAGCAGAACCAGAAACAGGAAATACCACGTGGCGCGCAGGTGAATTGTTTTCATCTTGTTGTACGTGCTTGGGTTTAGCTGGCTTCTACCAGGGCAATTTCTTCGGGGGTGAGGTCATAGAGTTGGTACACCAGTTGGTCTATCTGCCTTTCCAGCGAAGCCGTGTCTGCCTGTGGGTTTTCTTTTTTGAGGTCGAGGATTTGGGTGACGAGTACGATTATATCATTTTGGTCTAAACTGTTTTCAAATTTAAATAATGGCAATGATTTAAATTCTTTAGTTTTAATTTTAGGAAATAATTTATCAAATTCATTATTAGTATTTTGAAAATACCAAAACACCAATTTTGAGTTTAACAAGGCTAAAACAACTTTTATATAGTCATCATTTTTGCTCTTCAGTTTTGCCACATAGGCAGTTTGATCAACAATAAAATCATCACTAGTGTAGGCCACAACAAGTTTAGTACTTCCTGGAATTTGTCGTATTAAAATTTTTGCTCCTAGAAACTGGTAAAATTGTCTTGGCTCAGCTAACCACTTTCCATAACTTAAATATTCATTATTCCATTTGACTATATAATTTAAAATATTTTTTCCTCTTAATTCAGGCAAATATGTTTCATCTAGCTTTACATTTGAATTAAAGACTCTGCCTTTTACTTCAATTTCTGTTTGTTTAGGAGTTCCTTTACCTATCTGGTACTCTTTAACTCCAGATATCACATCGAACAAATCTTCAACTCTCTGAGATTTGGAATTAATTTTATCAATTACTGATATTAAACCTGCATCTAAAGTAATTGTAAAATTGTAGTTTGTATTTTCTCTAAATTTTTCGGCAGAAAACTTGTTCACTTCTCTAAATCCGTTATCATCTAATATAATATAGGAACCATTATCATTAGAACCTGTTAATTTAAAGTTAGCGATAACTACTTCAACAGAAGCATCATCAAATACTTGTTTTTTAAAATCAATAATTGAATATAACTTTAGATTTTCAAGAATAAATTTTCTTAAGTTTTTGCAATTTTCATTTCCTAAAAAAGTATTTGGAATAATAAATGATATAACACTTTCCTGGTGCGCAATCATTTTAGCTCTTTCTATAAATAAATGATATAAATCGAGTTGATTTTCTGCAGATGTATAATTTTTTAGAAAGTAATTTCTAATTGAGGTTTTATCATCTCGTAATCTTAAATACGGCGGGTTCCCAATCACCACGTCAAAGCCAGCAAAGTTGCCGTCGTTGTCCAGCACCTCGGGGAACTCGAAGCGCCACTCAAAGGCGTTCCGGTAAATGGCGTTGCTTTTGATTTCGTCAATGCCCGTGCTCAGGGCGGCAATGTCTTGCTCCAGTTTCTGCTGCTGCTGTTTCCGGGTTTTCTTCTCCTTGGCGCTGGGCTCAAACATGGGGATCTGGGTGGTGAGCACCTGCAGTTCGCCGGTGAGTTTCTGCAGGCGTTTCACCTTGGGGTCATTGCGCTGAATCTCCGTCCGGAAATCTGCCTTAATGTGGTTGATGATGGTTTCCAGCTCGCGCTTGCGGTCTTTGTTGTGGCTGTTCTTGTATTCCTGCACAAAGCTGCGGTACTGGGCCACGCTGTACTTGGTGCCGCGCAGCGCCTCGCTCAAGTCTGTGTCCAGCCCAAACCGGCTCAATAGAGAATTTCCCTGCTTTATGTTAATGTCAATGTTGGGCAGCGTCTGCAGTTCTGGTTGGTTGCTGACCTGGGCAAAACCATCACGCAAGCCCGCCGCGCTGGCGTAGCACACCGGGCTGCTGAGCCCCACCCCCGGCCCCTCCCCAACGGAGAGGGGAGCACTTGAAAGTCCCTCTCCGTTGGGGAGGGATTTAGGGTGGGGCAAATAATATGCATTTTTAAGCAGTTCAATCCAGAGGCGCAACCGGCAGATTTTGACAGAGTTGGGGTTGATGTCTACGCCGAACAGGCAGTTCTCAATAATGGTCTGCTTTTCATGGAAGAGCGTCTGCTGCACGCGCTGCGTTTCGGGGGCAATGTACAGCCCTTTGCCCTGGGCGGCGGGGCTCACGGTGTACTCAAAAATATCTTGCGTGTGCAGGTCTGTGACAATCAGTTCATCGTTCTCAATGCTCACGTCATGCTCTGTGAGGCGCACGCCTTTGTAGTCGGCCAGCAGTTTGAGTTCGGCTTTTACGGCAATGAGTTCATTGAGCGCACTCACCAGAAAGTGCCCGCTGCCCACGGCGGGGTCACAGATGTGCAAACTGTTGAGCAGCGCGTTGAATTCCAGAATTTTGGCCGCGCTTTTGTGGTCGGCCAGGTAATTCTTGAGGTCGTCGAAGTTCTGGGCCTGCCAGTTGTAGGCTTCGTTGAATTTCTGCACTACCGCCAACCGAATGGCCTGCCGGCACATGTACATGGTAATAAAGCCGGGCGTGTAAATGGAGCCGTCTTTGTACCCGTTGATCTTCTCGAAGATAAGGCCCAGCACGGCGGCGTTGATCAGGGTTTTGCTTTCCTCCTGAATCTCTTCGCGGCCTTCAGACGCAAAATCATACGCATCCAGAAACCGGAGCAAATATTCCAGTGCGTTCAGGCTCTGGGCCACGGGTTTGTTTTTGGCATCGCGCAGCACGGTGTTGGGGTGCAGCGGCAAGGTGGTCATGTCATCTAAGCTGTTGACCCTGATAATGTCATCTTCCAGCTCGGTGGGCTCAAACAAAGAACTGTTGAGGTAGGGTACGTGCCCGTATTTCTGCTGAATAGCGCCGGTGCGCTGCTCCGGCCGCCGCGCCAACACCTGAAAGAACAGCTTGTTCAGTTCATCATACTGCGGAATGGTGGCATAGTTCAGGAATTTATAGCCCGCGCCGCCCCGGTGGTATTTAATCAACTGCGCTTCCAGCAGTTTCAAAAACAAGATGCGGTTGACCCAGGTAATGCACAGCTCCAGCGCCACCGTGAACAGCCGTTCCTCCTCGGTGGCCCCATACGCCGAAGGCGGGTTCAACTTGCGCAGCCGGTCTTCTGACTCAATGGTAAGAATGGCGTTTTCCAGCAACGCTCCCTCCTGCCGCCGCTCCGGCGGTTTGCGCTGAATCAGTTTCTTGTTGCCCACCTTAGTTTCCTCCAGCCCGATGAGGTGCAGCAATTCACTGTAAAAGCCTTTGTCTAAGCTGTTGCTGTCATTGGTGAACGGCAGCTTGAGCAAATGCACCGGGCTCAGAATCTTGTAGAGGCCAATGAGTTGGTTGTCGTCTTTCTGGTTTTGGTTACGCAGCGCCTTCTCAAAATCCTTGAGGTTGAAATAGGTGAAAGGCAGTTCCTCGGGCAGCGTGTCTAGAAAAGGTTTGGCAATCTCTTTGTAGAAATGGTCTGTGTTGTTGCTTACTTTCTGGCCGGTTTTCCAGGCGTCATAGTCCTTTTTGAGCTGCGTATTCTTCCCAAACAGCCGCTCAAAATCCTGCGCGTCAAATACAAACCACTCGTAAATGTTGGTGATGACCAGGTGGCGCATGTCGGTGTTCTGGCCGTCTAGCCGTTCGCGCAGGTAATACAAGATGAGTTCGTGCAGGGCCTTGGCGTTCAGGTTGGTTTTGGTCACCATGTCACTCTTGTTGCTGTGCCGTTTCACCTCAAACAGCACGCCCGCCGGGGTTTTGGCCTCTTTGCCCGTGTGCAGCACGAAATCTGTCTTGCCCTTGGTGGCCACCAAATGGTCTGGGTTGTAGAAGGTATTTTTGAGGAAATCCATGAGGTGGCCTTTCACGTTTTCCTCGGTTTCTTTGTCATCAATGCGGTTCAGGAGCTGCACCAGATTGCCCTTGAACACCTCCATGGCGGCGCGTTTGGGTTTGATGAGGCGGTAGGCTTTGTTCAGGCGTTGCTTAATAGAAGATGGCGTGGCAGAAATCATGCAGGACGTAACGGGTTTTACCCCCAAAAGCTACGGAAATTCCGCCGGGTTTTAAAAGCCACCCGTTATTAAAGCGGCCCTCAGGAATGCGCGGGAGACAAGGCAATGCCTGGTCTCTACAGGTTTCATTCCCGTTTTTGGCTTCATTTCCAGAATTAAGCACAAAAACGGACTATTGTGTTTCGGACTATTGTGTACGGACATGTCTTGACCTGTCCCCACGCATTCCTGATTACCACGCGTGTCTGATTGTGTAGGGGCGTATCGCATACGCCCCACGCATTTCTGATTCACGCATTTCTTCCCCCTTTGAAGGGGTTGGGGGATGATCACTCTTCTCGGTTACAAGCATTCCCGAGATATTTTTTTGTAAGGGGCTATTCCACTAGCTGATGGTTCTTCAAACTGCCTTGTCATCCCCCTACCCCCTTCAAAGGGGGACGGAATGCGTGTTTGAACAATTGAAAAACTTAGGCTGACGAAAGAATTTTTTGAAAGGGATTTTCCTAAGCCGCCTGCGTTTTGGGGCTCATTTCCGGAAATGAGCCCCAAAACGGAACGCTGTTGCCTTGTTCTTTGCAGGCAAATCCTTTCTTGCAAGGCATAAAAAAAAGGCTGCCCCAAAATGGGAACAGCCTTTTCAAAAATTATCTGTTAGCTAATTATACAGAACGGTTTTGGTCAGAAGAATACCCTGGCTGTGTGCCGTCCTGGCGGGTGCGGGTAGTGTCTTTGTTGAGGTTCTCCACATCTACCTCGGTAGAACGCACGGTGCCTCTCACCACTTCCTCACGCTCTTCCACTTCTTTGTTCAAGGCCACTTCGCCTACCACGCGGGCTTCTTTGTTTACTACCGGAACTTCGGCGCGCTCGGTGATATTGAGTTCGCCTTCTTTAAAGTTGTTGAAATCTGCCTCGGTGGCGGGTCTGTCTACTTCGCGGCGTTCTACGCGCACGTGCTCAGACCGCAGACGCAGATGCTCCTCTACGGGGCGTTCCACAATTCTGCTTCTGATCTGGGCACCGCCAGTCTCTACTTCGCGCTTGCCTACCTGCAGGTTTTCCTCAATGATAGGAATAGCGCCGGTGGTCTGCTGCTGGTTAGAACCTGTCCAGTTATTGCTGGTGTAGCCGTACTGGGCGGCGCGGTCGTTTACATCTACAGAACCGTACTGGTCAAGGATGGTGGCGGCACGGCGGGCTTCCTCATCTGTGGACGCATGCACGGTCACTACGCAGTCGCTGCGCCGGGCCACGTGTGAATAGGCGCGGGCGTCATCATCATCGGCACCAAACAAAGACCGGAAAAACCCAGAGATGCTGTCATCGTCTTTTTCCTGGTACGCATTGGTGGTGGTTGACCCTGCTGCTGACGAAGAGGAACCGGTGGCTCCGTTGGTGGCGCTGGATACGTCTATTCTGCTATTGTCTATGCCCAGGGTACGCAATTCCTGTACGGCTCTCTGTGCTTCTGATGAACTGTCGAAAATACCAATGACTGTCTTGCTCATAGTTTTAGAATTAAGGTTAAAAAAATTGGGGGATATACTACTTGTGAAAATTATGCTTGGGAGGGTGCCGCACCGGCCTGGTCATGGCTGGTGCGCTCAATAATGATTTCTTCTTTCTTGAGGGTGACGTGCTGCACCTCTTGGGTGGTGACCTGCTGCTTGGTGATGTGCAGTTCCTCTACCACCATGAGGCGTTTTTCTACCACCAGCACCTCCTGCAGAATAGGAATGATCATGGTATTGCCCTCATGGCGAATGGGCGGGGGCGGCGTCTCTACAAACTGGTTAACCGGCACCCGCTGAATGTCATGCTCTTCCTGCAACAAGGGTAAGTTCACCGGCACTTGCTGCTCATTGACAATCTTGGTGATTTTTACATTACCACGTTCCACCACCTCTTTGTCAATCATTACCTTTTCCTCTATCACTGGAATGATGGTGGAAGCGCCGTCCTGGGAAGCAGTGTGTTGTTGCTCCCTTGCCCGAGGATCATTGCCTGATGTATGAGATTGGTTAGGGGTAGGTTCCATTGGCTCGTTTTATAAAAGGCTAAACGGCAATGGCTTTGATTGGTTTGATATTTTTGTATTTTTTAATTACTATCTTAATCATACAAAATATAAACTCTGCTTAAAACCACATTATCCACAAGCAACTATTTGAATTACAGATCATTTAAGGAAACCCAGTTTAATTACACCTGGAAACCGCTATTAATACCAATATGACTATATTAATAATTCTGAATTTTTAACCTTTACCATTTTTAACTGGAAAAGGCATGTGCTTAAAGAGTTTATTTGGTGTTTTCAGGTGTAGATGTGGGATCTGCATCCGGCGAGGTGGAGTTGAATAGCTGTACATCTACGGCTGTGCTACGGGCGGAAGTGTGCACGTGGGTTTCTTGCTCATCGGTTTCTTTGTGGAGGACTACCTCCTCCACCACAAAAGCCTGCTTGGTCACCACCGGTATCTCGGTTAGCTCTGGCAAGACAAGGGCACCTTCCTGAAAAGGGCGCAAAGAAGCTTTTTCCGCAGCGGGCCCCAGAGGCACTTCCGTAATTTGCTTCTCCACAGGTGTTAGCGTAATTTCTGGAATAGGCTTTCTTAGCGTGGCTGGCTCATGCTGGTCAATTATACCATTTGGCAAGTCTGGCGCTTGGCCCGGGAGCGCGGAGCCTGGCACATGCACATGGCCCTCCATAAACACCCGCAGCACCATGGTCTCCATGGCAGACGTCACCTGGCCTTTTTCATAGGCGGGCAACGCCAACAACTGTTGTTCCGGCACATGCGGCACCAGCACCGTTCTTTCTGGGGCTTGCAGTACGCTGGGCCCCACCGGCACCAAGACAGCGTAAGGCGGTTGATTTTGTTCCGTTGCCAGAGCCACCACCAGGTAACTGGCTTTCTGAGCCGCGCGGTCAATCAGTAATTCGGTCACGTTTCCTACCAGCAGACCCTGGGTGGTGACCACCTGCCAACCCCGTACATCGGGCTCCCCTTGCCGCACCTGGTAGTCACTATCGCCTAATTCCAGCAAATGACTGCTCCTAGAACCTACCTCTCTATTCTCCATGTTATCTATTTTTTAAGCCGGACCGTAAAGCCCCGTTGAATAAAACACTCGCCGCCGACGCCAACTTTTACTTCTGAAAAAGAACACCAGGTTGCCTTGCACCAACCGCCGCCAGCCTAGTAAATACGAGGCCTTTCCGTAGTTGTTAAGATTATTATGTTTTGGAAAGTATGCCACATGTTAAGAAGGCCCTGAAGAGTAGAAAAGGCTTCCGTTTTCAGGCTCATTTCTGAAAATGAGCCCAAAAACGGAAGCTAAGGCAGCGCAACCGTAGAGACGAGTCATGAACTGGACACCCCCGCATTTCTGATCAGTACGCATTGCTGATTTTCACGCCTTCCCGCAGGGGATATTATTTTGTGGCATAGCAAGCCTAAGACTCAGGACAGAGTTTAGGACAGGTCAAGCCCTGTCCGTACCATCTGCATATAGCGTTTCTACTTCATCTAAAACAAAAGAGACTGCCAGGGGCAGCCTCTTTTGCAGGGGAAAGCTCTGAATCAATTCTAATCAATGGTGATTTCAAAGGGCATGCGGGCCTGTATGCCTTGCAGTTGCATTACCTTCTGGTATTGCTGGTAATACGGCAGGGCGGCGCCCAGTTCTTGTTGCAGGGCGCGGTGCTTGAGTTGGGTTTCCGTGTCTGAGAAGAAGCTTTGCATAAAGGATTTTTGCGCCGGCAGGCTGCGCAGGCGGTAATCACCTTCTTTAAGGTCGGCTTTTTTGGCGGCGATGGCAATGGCGGTTTCCAGGCCACCCAGCACATCTACCAGGCCGTTTTCTTTGGCTTCCAGGCCAGACCACACACGGCCCGAGGCCAGTTTCTTCAGCTGGTCCACGGGCATGTTGCGGGCCTTGGCGGCTTTGGTGGTGAAATCCTCGTAGATGCGTTCCACTTCGCGCTGAATGTGCATTTTCTCATAGGCGGTCATAGGCCGGGTCACCGAGGGCACGTCTGAGAACTTGCCGGTATTCACGCGATCTGTGGTAATGCCCAGCTTGTTTTTCAGGAAGTTCTCCATGTTCACCATCATGCCAAACACGCCTATGCTGCCGGTAATGGTGGTGGGGTGCGCCACAATGGTGTCGGCGGCCATGGCAATGTAGTAGCCCCCGGAGGCAGCCACGTCAGACATGGACGCAATCACCGGCTTTACTTTCTTGGCCAGCATCACTTCGCGCCAGATCACGTCTGAGGCCAGAGAACTTCCGCCCGGCGAGTTGATGCGCAGCACAATGGCTTTCACGCTTTTGTCAAGCCGGGCCTTTCTGATGGACTTAGACAAACCTTCGCTGCCAATGCTGTTGTCACTGCCTTCGCCGCCGGCAATTTCCCCGGAGGCATAAATCACCGCAATTTTGTTGGATGAATCGCCGTCTTTTTTCTCAGGGTCGGCGGCTTTTTTGTAGCGGCCCAGGTTCACCAGCTTGAGTTCCTTGTCTTTGGCGATGCCGGCTTTCTGCTTCATGAAATCTGTGGCCTCATCATAATACCCCAGATGCGTGACCAACCCCAGGCGCTTGGCGTCTTCGGCGTTGTGCACCAGCATGGAGTCTGAGATGTTCTTCACCACGGCCACGTCTTTCTTCAAGGTCTTGGCCAGGTTCTGCAGCATGTAGTTGTTCATGGAATTGAGGAAAGACTGCGTCTGCAGGCGGCTGGGCTCGCTCATTTTGTCTAAGATGAACGGCTCCACGGCGCTTTTGAAATCACCGACTTTAAAAATGTACGGCTGCAGGTCCAGTTTCTCCAGGGAGCCTTTAAAGAACATCACCTCTGAGCTCAGACCGTTCAATTCAATGGCCCCTGATGGGTTGAGGTAGAAGCGGTCGGCCACGGAGCCCAGGTAATAGGCTTTCTCGGTAGAGAATTCGCTGTAGGCCACAATGAATTTCTTTGATTTTTTGAAGTCCAGCAGGGCGTTTCTGATTTCCTCCGTAGAGGCCATGCCCGCACTCAGGAAGTCCATTTTGAGCAGAATGCCCTTGATGTTATCATCTGCCTTGGCTTTTCTGATGGAGGCTTTGATTTCGTCCAGGCCAATGCCGTTATCGCCAAACACATCGCCCATCCCCAGCTCGGCAAACGGACTGCGGGGCGCCCGTTCCACTACGGGTTGGCTTAACTTGATTTCCAATACTGAATTATTGGCAATGGTCACGGTGTCGTCTGAGGCCGAGGCGGCAATGCCCACCAGGATCAGGAAGCCCACAAAGCCAAATAAAAACAGGCCCACAATGGTGGCCAGCACAAACTTAAAAAATTGTCGCATAGGTTAATGTTGTCAAGCCATGTACATACTGCTATTGGATTTAGCTGCACGTGCCCGGCCTGTTGTTCGTCTGGGTTATTAGTCGATGAAAGGGAAAAAGCCTTACAAGTTGTAGAATAGAAATTTACAAGGAATTGGATTAGCGCAGAAATAACCCTGTTTCCTTCGGTCGCGGCGTAATCTGTTTTGGGCCTCATTTCCAGAAACGAGCCTGAAAACGGGAAACTCACTCTTCATTTATAGCCAGAAGCCCAGTAACGTTGCAATGGTAACATCATTCGTAACCCTTGTTCTGCTTGTTGATGAAAACACTAACTAGGGCGCAAGTAAATGGGCAGAAAGTAAACGCATAATTTCCCCGCCTTCCTTCTGACTTTGAAGCGGGTGGATGGTTGATTTCTATTGCTGATAATTAACTTTCCAAGAATCACTTCCAGGTTCTCTGCCTAAAGTGTAGCGCTAGCGTAACTCTAGGCAGAGAAAGCATTCAACCCAAATGATCATTCCCGGCGAAAAACCAAAACCAAGTATGTAATGGGTTTAGCAGACCGAAGGAACCTTTTTTCTTCTACTTGGTCACCACCTTCACTTTCAAAAAGCCAAATTTGCGGTTTCCCGTATAGGAACACATATGTACCGCTGGCTCGTTTTCATTCTGCTGTTGCTGTCGCCTTTTGCTGGAGAGGCCCAATACCGCCGTAACCTGAATTTCAAGTACTTCGGGCTCACGCTGCACCCCAAGGGCGATGACAACGCCGAACTCATGCCCCTCAACCCCGACGGCAAAGGCTATTTTGTCATGAATGTGGGCGCCAGCGTGGGCTATGAGCATTTCTTAGGCGGCACCAAATTCTCAGTGAAAGCCCTGCAAGCCCTCTATGCCGACTGCGCCATGCAACTGGCTGGCTTCACACACCTGGGGCTGCGCGCGGTGATTTTTGAGGCAGGCCGGCATTCGTTGAACGGAGGCCTGGGCCCTACCCTGGTCTACCGCCGCAACTGGTCTAAGTTGGAAGGTTACAATCTCTCTACCTCGTTCTTCGGGGGTGACGCCTCTGACAAATGGCAATACCGCATGATCTGGTACGCCGGCGAACTGGAATACAATTACCGCCTGTCAGAGAGAACAGATTTCTCCACCTCCTTCGTGCCCGGTTATCCCAACATCATGACCCTCTCATTTGGCGTGCGGTATTGGCTGGACTAAGGTGCTGATTTTTTAACGTGCTGATGTGCTACTTAGAATTTTGGTGATGTGCTAATTTGGTGATGAACCTGTTTAGGAAAGGGAAAAAGACGTAATAATTGACTGCCTTTGCTGGTGATTTGTTGTTAGTGTTTAGTTGAAAGAGGAAGAGGGAAGTTATCCTGTTTTTAGGCTCTGTTTCGGAAATGAAGGCCAAACCACAACCATTATCTACTTGTCACCCTGAGTGCAGCCGAAGGATCTAACAAAGAAACATTCCTACCTATTCCTAATTGTGATAAAGGGCCCAAATAGGCATTGACAATTATCCTAACATAAAATCAAAGTGGATTCCTCATTAGATCCTTCGGCTGCGCTTAGGGTGACCTCAAAAAAGGATGTTTTCACATTTTCTAATCTCCACATTTTCAAATCATCAAATTAAGGAAATAGCACATCAGCACATTAAAAAATTAGCACATTAATAACTGTACCACCCAGCCCACTGGTTTTGCAGGTTTTTGCGCATTTCGTTTTCGCGGGCGTTGTTGCCGGGGTTAAAGAAAATGGTGCCTTTAAGTTCATCTGGCAAAAAATTCTGGGCCTTGAAATTGCCTTCGTAGTCATGCGAGTATTGGTAAGCCTCTCCGTACCCGATCTCCTTCATCAATTTGGTGGGCGCGTTCCGGAGGTTCAACGGCACCGGCGGACTCCCCTGCTCCCGCACCATGGCCCGCGCCGTCCGGATGGCTTTGTACGCGGCGTTGCTCTTAGGCGAAGTAGCCAGATAAATAGCGCACTGCGACAATATAATATCACACTCCGGGTAACCGATCACGTTTACCGCCTGAAAGCATTCGTTGGCCATGATGATAGCCGTGGGATTGGCGTTGCCGATATCTTCAGACGCCATGATCAACATGCGGCGGGCAATGAATTTGGGGTCTTCGCCGCCTTCCACCATACGGGCCAACCAGTACACCGTGGCGTTGGGGTCTGAGCCGCGCATGGATTTGATGAACGCCGAAATAATGTCATAATGGGCTTCGCCACCCTTGTCATAGAGCGCCAGGTTCTGCTGCGCAATCTGCTTGACCAGGTCATTGGTAATCAGCAACTTTTCGCCTTTGGTGCTGCCGTCAATCACAATCTCAAGCAGGTTGAGGAGCTTGCGCGCATCGCCGCCCGAGATGGCCAACAATGCCTCGTATTCCTGCACTTCTATGTCCTGGGCTTTGAGCACTTCGTCCTGCGTGAGCGCTTTCTGCACCAGTTCCACCAACTCAATTTTCTCCAGAGATTTCAGTATGTACACCTGGCACCGGGAGAGCAACGCGGGAATCACCTCAAACGATGGGTTCTCGGTGGTGGCCCCAATCAAGGTCACCGTTCCTTTCTCCACCGCGCCCAGCAACGCGTCTTGCTGTGACTTGTTGAAGCGGTGGATTTCGTCAATAAACAACACGGTTCCTTGCCGTTTTCGGGCCTGGTCAATCACGTCTCTAATGTCTTTCACGCCCGCGTTAATCGCGCTCATGGCCACGAAAGGCACTTTCAGTTGCCCCGCAATAATGCCCGCCAAGGTGGTTTTGCCTACGCCTGGCGGTCCCCAGAAAATCATGCTGGGCACCATGCCTGCCTCAATGTAGCGCCGCAAAACGCCTTTGGGGCCTACCAAATGTTGCTGACCGGCATATTGGTCCAGGTTGTGGGGGCGCATGCGTTCAGGCAGGGGCGCTTTGGTGGTTTGGAACATGGCTATCTGGTATCTGAAAATCTACGGGTACTATACGCAGCGGCCGCAAGATACGAAGGTGCTTTTTCTTATCCGTTTTCGGGCTCATTTTCAGAAACGAGGGCAAAAACGCAATTGGCGGAGACACTCGTAGGAGCTGCGCACACTACGAGATCTTTTGAGTAAGCGCTTGTCGGGCCCTCCACCGTAGAGACAAGGCAGTGCCTGGTCTCCACAACCGGCAACAGAATTCCAGATTCGTTTCCATTTCCAATTTGGAGCCCGGAAACGCAACTGGCATAGACCTCACAGGTTTCCAAAACCTGTGAGGTCTTTTGAGCAGGCGGCACTGTTGATGCCAAAAACGCAGACTGCCTTTCAAACTGTACCTTTCCAGCCTTTCCATCGAGCGCCTAAGCAGGTTCCGTCGCCGGCAGGCGGGTGGCAGAGGCACCAGGGAGCTGGTACAGCGCGAGAGGGGAAGGCGGGGCCTCGCGGCCGTGAGCGCTCGGAGCCTGGCTATGGAAAGGGCGGACTTGTGAGGCAAGGGATAAGCGGGAGTTTGGAAGGGAAGCGAATTGCGTGCACAAAAGCTGGTTGAGACCACAGTTCAGGTAGTTGGTGATAACCCCAACAACGGCGAAGGCAGTCTTGTGAGGCAAGGGATAAGCGGTTTTTTGGAAGGAAAGCAAATGGCATGCACAAAAGCTGGTTGAGACGCAGTTTAAGTCATTGGCTCCTATTAACACCGAACAAATTAAAAAACCGTTTTCGGGCTCATTTCCAGAAACGAGGGCAAAAACGGAAAAACGAACTCCTTGACCTTCCACAGAAATTAAAAGCTCCTAACCTCCGGCATTTCATCGTTCAGAAAATCTTTTTACTTTAGGTACCGCTAACCCAAATATTTATGAAACTGCCTGTCTTTCTGACCATTCTCTTTTCCTGGATTAGTGTATTCATGGCCAAGCCGCCTGCACCGCTCACAGGAAAGGAGGTACTGGAGCAGATGCACCAAAAATACAAAGGGCAGTTTGATCCTTATTTTACCTTTGACCAAAAGGCCATTGTCTACAAAAGCGCCCAGGACTCCACCCAGGAAGTCTGGCACGAGGCCATCGCGTTCCCGGGCAGGTTGGTAATCAAGTTCAATGATTTCACGGGCGGCAACGGCGCGCTCTATGCCCAGGACAGCCAATATGTGTTTAAAAACAACGCACTGCAGAACAAGCGGCGGCGTGTGCATGAGCTGCTGGTCTTGGCCTTTGACGTGTACCACCAGCCTGCCCACAGGAGCGCCACGCAATTGCAGGAAGCCGGCATTGACCTCAACAAAGTCTTCGCCACCACCTGGCAGGGCAAGAAAGTGTACGTGGTGGGCGTGCGAAACTTCCAGGAGAAAGCCAGCCATTTCATCATTGACCAGGAGAAGTTGTGGCTGCTGCAAACGGTAAGACAGTCTGGCGAAAACAGAAGCGTGGTGGATGTAAAAGGCTACCAGAAAGTGAAAGGCAACTGGATCGCCACCGACCTCACCTTCTCCACCAACGGCAAGACCACCATGCATGAACTGTATTACAACATGCGTTTCCCGGCTTCTTTGCCAGATGACCTATTCACCACCAAAGGCTTTATCACCGCCAAATGGTAAACCCGTTTTCGGGCTCCATTCTGAAAATGAGGCCGAAAACAGTTGTACTACTTCTTCCACACAAGTCAAATGGCAACCATGACCGCCCAAGAGCAAGAACAGAAAATAGAGGCATTTTATGAAAAGGCCCCGGCCTTTGCGCAACCCATTTGCACGCTGCTGCGCGAAGCCATTGCCGCCGCCGACCCAGACCTGAAAGCCACCTGGAAATGGAACACGCCCGTCTACGAAAAACCCGGCCCCGGCATGGTCTGCGCCGTTGGCGTGTTCAAGCAGCACGTGAACCTCTCGTTTACGCAAGGCGCGCTGCTGCCCGACCCGCACGGCATTTTCACCAGCAGCCAAGACGCCAAAACCATGCGCAGCATCAAATTCACCAGTCCTGACCAAGTGAACGTGCCCGTGCTCATAGAATACATTAAAGCCGCCACCCAACTCAAAGCTGGTACCGCCCTGAAATCTGTGGAACGCGACGCGATTGTGATTCCAGAGGATTTGAAACTAGCTTTATCTGAAGGCCAGCAACTGGAAACCTTTGAGAAACTGGCCTACACGCACCGCAAAGAATACGTACGCTGGGTCACCGAAGCCAAACGCCCCGAAACCCGTGACACCCGCATCTTGAAAACCGTAGAGCGCGTGGGCGAAGGCAAGAAATTCAGCTAGGCATTTTTCTGGGCTTCCTGCATCTCGCGCAGGAACTCACGGAGGTTGCCCAGATGGAAGAGATCGGTTTCCACTTCCTCGGTAGAGCCGTAAAGCGTACTCCCAAATTTCATATTCAAATACTTGGCCGTGAGCTTGAACGGCACCTCAAACCCGTCGGGGAGGGCATCATCTGCGCCCACGGCCACCAGGAACATAGTTTTGCCCTCCAACTGTCTGCCCAAGGTTTTGTGCGTGGTGACTAAATCTGTGAACCGGTCAAAGAAATTCTTCAGGCTGCCAGACATGGCATACCAGTACACCGGCGTCGCGAATACCAGCACCTGGTGCGCCAGCATTTTCTCTACCAACAGCAGGAACTGATCTCCTGGTGGATATTCCTGTTCATATTGGTACGGCGGCACCTGGTATTCCAGTAAATCCAGCAACTGGTGCGGCGTCTCCTGGAATACCTTCTGCACTAACCGGCGCGTGTTGCTGTCTTTGCGGGCACTGGCCAGAAGAATTAGCGGTTGGGTTTCCATGGAATTGGCAGATAGTTTTATCTATGGTTTTCCAAAATGCAGAAGTAAATCATTCTCCTTTCTGGAAAATCTTCCATAATCCTATTTTTTGTCATCCTGAAAGGAGCATAGAATTTACCTTGTAGCGACGCAATACCTTGCGTCTCCCGCATTCCTTATTTTTATCAACACACGTGAGACATATTTACCAGCACGCGTGAGACGCAAGGTATTGCGTCTCTACAAAAATGGGCTGTGGGCTACTCTACCCTTCCACTACATGCGCCACAAACTGTGACAGATTAGTAATAATACCGCGCTCGCGGCGGAACCCGATGGCGCAGCCTTCGCCGGCCCAGAAAACTCCTGCTTGGTACAGGTAGCCGTTGGCGTCGCGCGGCAAGTCAGCCCAGGCTTGGTAGATGTGCGGTTGGTTCCGGTACTCGCCGGTGGTGGAGGAAATGTCGGTGTTCTGGCGAACAGTGATGTTCTGGCCTTCGCGGCCGAAAAAAGGTTTCTCCACAGACTTCCCTGAGAACGACTGAAACTCGGTGCGCAACAAAAGCGGGTGATACGGAAACTGCTGCCACAACCAGGCCATGAAACCTTTGCTCTGGAAAATCAAGGAATACAAAGGGTTGGCGATGACCACCGTGCGGCTGAACTGCAAGTCAATCACATCGGCGCAAAGGTCCGGCTCCAGCTGCGCGAACAACTCCCAGGGCACCAGCTTGAACAGAAACGGGAACCGCCGCCATTGCTCGGCGCCAATCTGCGCCCAGATTCCTCGCTCGGCGCCTAAAGTAGACACTTCCATTTCGTCTACGGGGCACACGTGGGTTTCAAAACCGGCCTCGCGGGCGGCCTCGGCCAACACCTGGCAGTTGGTGTAGTCTTCCTTGCTTCCTCCTAAATACACCAGCAACAGCGCGGGTTCCAATTCCGGGTTCAAACCCAGCCAGGTTCTAAACTGTTCCACCAGCGCTTCATACAAACCATTGGCCTGCTGGCTATTGTTCTTGCCAGCCGCTGCCAGGCTGGCCCACTGCACCACCGCCGTTTCCGGAATGGAAGTGGCCGTATCTGCGTTGAACTCTAATAACTTAATGCCATCAGCGGTCTGCGCGAAGTCAAAGCGCCCATACAGGTGCCAATAGCGGTCATCGTTCCAGGAATGGCGCACGCCGCGCCACAGCCGCTCGGGCAGGCCCATCTTGCGCAGGAAATCGTCGGGCAAATCATCGGGCACGGCCTCCACCATCATCTGGTAGAGCGTGGTGGCGGCTTCCAGCAGCGCATCGGCCGATGCCTGGGACAGAATCACGGCTTCGCCGGAAAGGTACGTTTGGCATTCTTCCTCCACTACCCATTCCCAGCCCATCTGCTTGACCATCTGGGTGACATCGCCGTGGTGGGGCAACAGGTGAACGGTGGACGGCTGTTCTGCTGACATGTGAGTAAAGCTTATTTTTGGAGAGTGCGTGTAAAACAAGGAAATCCGTTTTCGGGCTCATTTCTGAAAATGAGCCCGAAAACGGAAAATAAAGATGGTTGTGTTAAGAAATTAACTTAGCTACCGAAGCCACCGGAACGGCCTCCAAACGAACCGGAACGGCTGTTGGTTGGGCGCGAGGACCGCACGTTGCCAGTGGCAGCCGGACGGCTGTACGCGCCGGAAGTTCCTCTGAACGCCTGCGCCCCGCGTGAGCGCTCAGCGCCGGTCTGCTGGCGCCAGGCCTCGGTGCGCTGCATGGTGTTGGGGTTGGCGTAATAGGCGCGGTTTGGCGTCATCATTCGGCCGGCCATGTACCCGATTCCGCTCCACATGAGCACGTTCATCATGCTGAACCCACCGGTGTTGGTGGGGTTGGCCTGCGTGTACTCCTGCATGCGTTTCTCCAGCTCCAAGCCTTGCAACGTGTCTACGGTGCCGTTGTTGTGCTTAAGAATGGCCATCACTTTTCCGGCCTCGGCGGGCGTTTCATCGGTGATTTTCCATTCATTGGGATTGATTTCCGTTAGTTCGGTGACCACGCCCTGGGAGTAGGCCGGGGCGGCTTCGCCAGAGTTCCATTCGGTGGATGCTTCTTGTTGGCTTGAACGGTTGTCTGAGCAGGCGGTGGAGAACCCCAGACACGCGGCGGCGCTGAGCAGCATCACGTTGCGGGAGAAATCACCTATGTAGAAATAACGCTTTTTCATATCTGTGCTTTTAATTCATGATTGGCAAGAGGCTGTGTTTCTGCTGAAACCGATGTTTCTACGAAAACCAACCTGCTTGGCTGTATAATACTACAAAAAAGACGCGAAACTGGCAAGAAAACCAGGTTCGGCTGCCTTTATTCCCACAAAGGGTAATGCTCCAGGGTCACTTTTTGCTGAAAGAAAATCTTGGTAGACGCCTCAAATGAAGCCGTATAATCAGACACGTAGAAGTGTGGTTCGCCCTGCAGCGCGTCAGAAGCTATGTTGAGTTGCTGCAGCACGTGCCCCACGTAGTTGGCCACCAGGTCTGAGGCATCTAGCACCTCCACCTTTCCCTGGTAGAACGCTTGTATCTGTTCTTTTATTAGCGGGTAATGCGTGCAACCCAGGATCAATGCCTCAATGCCAGCCAGAGAGGGGTCAGATAAATAGGTCTGGATCACGCTCTCAGAAATTGTGTTGCTGAAAAAGCCTTCCTCAATCATGGGGGCCAGCAAGGGCGTCGCCAGAGATTTCAGGTGTATGCCGCAGTCTAGATCATCAATCTTCTTTTTATAGACATTGGAATGCACGGTCTGCTTGGTGCCAATAAGGCCCACGGTCCTGCGCTGGTAATGCTGGCCCACGTATTGCACCACCGGGTCGATCACGTTTAAGACATGCGCTTTGCTGCCCACATATTCCCGCACCAGTTCATACGCCGCCGCCGAGGCAGAATTGCACGCAATCAGAATAACTTTACAATTCTGCTTTAGTAGAAGGTCGCAAATTTTTACCGCGTAGGCCTGAATGGCGGCAGTTGATTTATCACCGTAGGGCAGGTGTGCGGTGTCACCAAAATAAATGAGCTGCTCTTCCGAAAGTTGCTTTTTAATGGCTTTCGCCACGGTTAGCCCGCCAATGCCGCTGTCAAAGATACCAATTGGGCGTCGCTGGTTTTCTACGTTCTTTCCCATTTACACAAGCCCCAAAAGTAAGCAAAAACCGCCATCCGTAAAAATACCCATATTCTTAAAATACAAAACAAAAATGCACTTTTCAGCAACAACCTCAAAAAACAAGGCGTAAAAGACCCTACAAGTTGAAACTAAAAAAGGAGGAATAAAAATGAAAGTAATGTCAACCCGCACCCATGGGGTAATGGATTACCTGGTGGGTCTTTTATTGATTGCCGCTCCGTTTATCTTAGACTTTGACCGCGGCGGCGCCGAAACCTGGGTTCCCATCATTGTAGGTGCCATGATTCTTATCCAGAATTTAGCCACCAACTGGGAAGTGGGCGCTATCAGAGCCATCTCCCCTAACATGCACTTGAACATGGACTACCTGATAGGTATTTTCCTAGCCGCTTCGCCCTGGATCTTCAATTTTGATGAATACGTATATTTGCCCCACTTGATTGTAGGTGCTTTTATTGTAGTACAAGCCATGATGACCCGCGTGGTGCCTGAGCATGGCGCTGCCAACCGTACTCCTTATAGAGGCAGCAGCATGAACCACGGCCATACCCACTAATTGGCTGGGTTACTCAAAATAGATAAAGAAAAAGCACAGAAAAGCCGAGGCAATGGTCTCGGCTTTTCTGCGTATGGCCAGTTTTACAAAGCGGGGTGGTTTCGGCCTTTCTGTTTGCGTACCTTTGCCCCATGAATTACCTTTCAGCAGATTCTATATCTAAGAGTTTCGGGGACAAATGGCTGTTCCAGGGCTTAAACTTTGGCATAAACCGGGGCCAGCGCATTGCCCTTATTGGCGCAAACGGCGCCGGAAAAACCACCTTGCTCCAAATTCTGGCAGGCACCATGCCCACCGACGAAGGCTCAGTGAGCGTGCGCCGCGGCATACGCGTGGGCTACCTGTGGCAGCAACCTGAATTCCCGGCGGGTGCCAGCGTACAGGATGCCATTTTTTCGGGCCAGACCGCGGTGCTGGATGCCATCAGAGACTATGAAGCCTGCCTGGAAGACCCCAACACCTCAGACAAACGCATGCAGCAGGTCATGGAACGCATGGAAGAATTGCATGCCTGGGAATACGAGGTGCGCACCAAGCAGATTCTGGGCAAACTGGGCATTCAAAACCTGGATGTGAAAGTGGACCATCTTTCCGGCGGACAGAAAAAGCGCGTGGCCATGGCCCGGGTCTTGATTGAAGAACCAGATCTGTTAATCCTGGATGAACCTACCAACCACCTGGACCTGGAGACCATTGAGTGGTTTGAGAACCTTTTGACCACTGAGCAGACTACTTTATTAATGGTTACACACGACCGCTATTTCCTGGACCAGGTGGCCAACGAAATTGTGGAACTTGACCGCGGCCAGATTTATACCTACAAAGGCAATTACAGCTACTACGTAGAGAAAAAAGCCGAACAGGAAGAAGCCAACGCCGCCGAAATGGGCAAGGCCAAGCAGCTCATGAAGAAGGAACTGGACTGGATGCGCAAGCAACCCCGCGCCCGCGGCACCAAGTCCAAATCTCGGGTAGATGCTTTTTATGACCTCAAAGACAAAACCAGCCAGAAGGACACCCGAACATCGTTAGAGCTGTCGGTGAAGAGCACGCGCCAGGGAAACCAGATTCTGGAGATTGACCATTTGAGCAAGCGCTTCGGGGATAAAGTGATTCTGGATGATTTCAGTTATGTATTCCGGAAAAAAGACCGTGTAGGCATTGTGGGTCCGAATGGCGCGGGCAAAACCACGTTCCTGAACATGCTCACCGGCAAACTGGCCCCAGACTCAGGCGAGATCATTGCCGGTCAGACCACCGTTTTCGGCTATTACACGCAGTCTGAGCTTACCTTCAATGACAACCAGCGCGTGATTGATGTGGTGAAGGAAGTGGCCGAAGTGGTGGAAACCGGCAATGGCGAAGTCATTACCGCCAGCCAATTCCTGCAGCATTTCCAGTTTCCGCCGGCCCAGCAATACACGTTTGTCAGCAAACTGAGTGGCGGCGAAAAACGCAGACTGCAACTGCTGCGCGTGCTGATCAAGAATCCCAATTTCCTGATTCTGGATGAGCCCACCAATGACCTGGACATCATGACGCTCAACATTCTGGAGGATTTCCTGCTTCAGTTTGGCGGCTCTTTGCTGATTGTGAGCCATGACCGTTATTTCATGGACCGCCTGGTGGAACACTTGTTTGTGTTTGAGGAAAACGGCCAAATGCGTGACTTCCCGGGCAATTACACAGATTACCGTGAGTGGGCCAAGGAACGCGAAAGCCTGAAAGCCGAAGAAGCCGCCAAGCCCGCTCCCAAACCCGTGGCGGCCCCGGCGGCACCCGTGGCCCAGCCAGTAGCAGACGCAGCGCCCAAACGCAAGGCATCGTTCAAAGAAAAACAGGAATACGAGCAGCTGGAAAAAGAGATTGAGAACCTGGAGACCGAGAAAGAAACCCTTATCTCAGAAATGAACGCCGGCCAGGCAGACCACAAACGCCTGGCCGAACTCGCGCAGCGCATTCAGGAATTGACCGATGCCGTGGAGAAGAAAACCGAGCGTTGGCTGGAACTGGCGGATATCATGTAATCCTCACTTCCTGTTTTTGGGCTCATTTTCAGAAATGAGCCCAAAAACAGGAAATTGAGATTGCTGATTTTGTACGGAAAGGGCATGACCTGTCCCATACGTATTCCAGATCTGCGCATTTTCTTGGTGGGGGCCTAGTGTTTGCTTTGTAGAAAACAGATTGCTTCGGCCACCGCAAAGGACAGGTCGCGACCTATTCCTACGAACGCGGAAGCCGTTTAATAGTGGATGAAAGTGCTCTCTGAAGCAATGTTTATCAACATCACCTTCCGTTTTTGGCTTCATTTCTGGAAATGAGCCCGAAAACGGAAATCAATAAATCACAAAGGCCTGTCTGAACGTTCAGACAGGCCTTTGTGATTTTAAACAATTAGAAAACTTAGTACACGTTTGGTTTTCGTTGGAAGCTGAACGCGAAACCTACTTTCTGTGGTGTACTGATTTGCTGTTCCTCCAGCTTCTGCTTCACCGTAATCTTCCTTATTTCTTCCACATCCGGGGCTACCAGGTCATTGTTCACCGAGGCAATCATGGCGCTTTCAATAAAAACCCGCAGAATACTTGACTCCACTTTGTTTTTGGCCATGTCATTGTACGAGAGGTCCAGCTGCTTCACCCCTTCCAGGTAAAAATGATTGTCTATGTTAATGAGCACGCGGCCCAGCAAGTAACCGGGGTCGTTGAGGCGGTTGTACTTGATGGAATCTGCCATGAAGTTGTAGGCCATGATGTGCCCAAAAAAGCGTCGCCGGAAATCCTCCTCCACGTAGTGACTGCGCATGAGCTCATGTTCCTCTGGCAGGGTAATCACGTTGGAATGCATCACAAAGATGAGCAGATCGCCGGAAAACTTGACATGGAACTCAAAATCGTTTACGCTGCGGTACTCAATCACCACGTTGGCATCTACCTCTGAAATGCGTTGCTTCAGGTTTTCCACCAGTTCCACGGCGCAGGAGCGCAGCTGTTCAAACGTATCTCTGGTGTTCCGGAAAATGGTCTGCTTGGTGGATGATTTCTGTTTCAGCCCTTCAAAAATGGACTCTAATCTATCTTCCATAGGTTGGTGTTTGATGAAACAATTCTTTCTCTGGCAAAAGCGAAAGAAAGCCTCATTGGTAGTACCCCTGCGGGCCTCATTTAGTTACTCTTTTTGCCCACCGCCTTGGCCAGAAACAACACCGGCCGCGGCCAACTCCTCCAGTTGCTCCACCGTAAGCCCGGCCCTTTCCTGAAGGATTTGCCAGGTATGATGCCCCAAGGCCGGAGGCGGAGACATGACGGCAGGCTCCAAGCCCATTCCTTGAAAGGCCATCTGCCGAAGCCCTTTCGGGTTTTGCCCCGGTTCTGCCAGCAGTTGCGCCTGAGCGGCGGGCTGCGCCAACGCCTCTGGTATGGAATGTACGGCCCCCGCGGGTACGTTTTGGGCGATGCAGGCCTGCAGCAGGTCTTCCCTATTAATTTTTGAGATAAGGTCTGAAAGCTGCCGGTTCAATACTTCTCTGTTCACTACCCGGGCTCTGTTGGTGGCAAATAATAGGTTTGTGCCTAAATCTGGCTGCTGTAGAATCTGGCACAAATCCCGGAACTGGCGGTCATCGCCTATGGCCAGTACCAATTCTTTTTGGTCTTGGGTGGTGAATACCGTACCGTAAGGCACAATGTTGGGGTGCTCAGAGCCCATGCGCTGGGGCGCCACGCCCGCCACCAGGTAATTGGTGGCTTGGTTGGCTAAGGACGAAATGGCCGCCTGCACCAAAGACACTTCTATTTTCTGGCCTTTGCCAGTTCTTTCACGGTGGTAGAGCGCCGCGAGCAGGCCTTCTTTCAATTGATGGGCGGCCAGCAGGTCAATCAAGGCTACGGGCATCTTTAGTGGCTGGCCGTCTTTCTCGCCGTTCAGGAACATAAAACCGGCTTCGGCCTGCAGCACAGCGTCATACCCGGCGCGTGGCACGTCATTGCCGTAGCCGGTGATCTGGCCATACAACAGGCGTTCATTGCCCTTAGCCAAAGTGGCGTAATCCATATGCAGCTTTTCGGCATCACCGGGTTTAAAGCTGGCCAGCACTATGTCTGCTTTCTGAATGATGGTCTGCAGCGCCTGTTGCACGTTGGCATCTTTCAAATCCACACACAGTGACTGCTTTCCCCAATTAGCGGCTGAAAAATATGCTGACACTTGGGCCGCGGGATCTTCAGTGGAGGGTTTCCAGCTGCGGGTCACGTCTCCCTGGGTTTTCAGGTTCTCTACTTTGAGTACGGTGGCACCCAGTTCGGCTAGAAACTGCCCCACGCTGGGCCCCGCCAATACGCTGGCCAGTTCCACCACCAGCACGCCGGCCAATAAAGGTTCATTTTCCGTTTTCGGGCTCATTTTCCAAAACTGGGCAAAAAACGGGGAAATAAAAAAATCCCTCGCCGGTACCGGGCGAAGGAAAAGAAAAAAGGCGGCGTCCAGGGGGCGCCGCCTTTCCAAGGCATCCTATTGTAATTCTGTTTATCCTTACCGGATTACCAGGCGTTGGGTCTCTGTGGTTCCGCCGCTGGTGATGGAGATCATGTAGACGCCTTGTGCCAGGCCTAGTGAACCAAATTCAAGGGTTCCGTCTCCGTTTATTGTTTTGGTCATCACTACTTTTCCGGTCATGTCAACCAATCTCACATTGGCATTGCCTTGGGGCAGTTCAGAGAATCTGATGTTCACGTTGCCGTTGGTGGCAGGGTTAGGGAACACGCTTACTCTGGCGGCGGCGTTGGCAGATGCGTTGTGTTTCACGGTGATCATTTTAGAGTGCTCAAAAGAACCGTCTAGGTCTACCTGGCGCAATCTGTAGTACACGGTGCCGGCGCTGGCGTTGCGGTCTGTGAAAGCGTAGTCAATCTCCACAGTGCTGTTGCCGTTTCCTTTCACCTGGCCAATTTTCACGAAGTCAGTGCCGTTTGTGCTGCGCTCAATTTCAAAGCGGTCATTGTTAATTTCAGAAGCGGTGGTCCAGGTTAATTCAACTGCTCCGTTTCTAGAAACCCCGTCAAAGGTTTTCATTGCTACCGGAAGCGGGTTACCTGGGGAACATTCTACTACAATTACTGTCTCTGTATCTGAAGCGGTTCCGCATTCATTGGTGGCAATTACTCTGATGGTCTGCGGCTGGCCAAGCTGATCTTCTTCAAACACGGGCACCACTTCTACAAAACCTTCGCCTTCATTCACTACTACAAAGCCTTCTGGCAATTCAAACTGGTAGTCAACACCGGCCTGTACTTGCTCTACTCTAAAGAAGTAGGTGTTGTCAGATAAGTTACACACGCTGTCTGGGGCAACCAGGTTTACGGTAGGAGCGCCGGTTGGGCAAGTGTTTCCACCGCAGTCAGGCTTACGCTCTGGGGTGATTTTAGCTGTTGCTGGTCCGCAGAACTTTCCGCCTCCTGCTTGGTTGTTACCGGTGTTCCCGTTTCCGTTGTTAGGGTTGCCATTGGTGTTACCGCCGTTCTCGCTGGTGTCTTTGTCGTTTCCTTTTGTGCTTTCAACTTTAACAGTGATATCGCCTTTGGTTTGACCGGCAATCACTACAATTTGCTTTGTTCCTTGCCCAGAAACTATAGTCCAATCAGCAGGAACAGTCCAGGCATACGAGAACCATTTATCATTGCCACCGTTGCCGTTACCTGGGTTGGCTTTTCCGGCGTCTGCTGTGTACGTTAATTTATCATTGGGGCAGAAAGCAGTAGGCCCGGTAATGTTTACTTCAATTTTCTTTCCGGGGTGTACTGGTTTGGTTCTAACTTTGGTGCCACATTCAGCATGGGTCACTTTCACTTTCATGGTACCAGGTTTCTCACCTACTCTTACCGTTACGCAGTTTGTTCCTTGTCCTGACAGAATCACCCAACCAGTTGGCTCGTTGCCGGCATGTGCTCTAGGAACATCCCATACATAAGAAGTGTATTTTGGATTTTTCTCAATGCAATACGTTACAATTTCGCCTGGGCAAGGGTCATAAGGACCAGAGATAGGGGAAGGCTGGGAGTCTTTGCAGTTACCAGTAACGTTTCCATCATCATCGCCTTCATCGTCGCCATTGTTTCCACCTCCGTTATCGCCATCGCCGTTGCCATTGTCTCCACCGCCGTTGTCACCGTCTCCATTATCTCCACCTGGGTTACACTTGGTGATGTCAATGGCTACTTTGCCTACACGCTGTCCGGCTTTGGCCTGGATGCGGATGGTGGTCATGCCAGAATATTTGGCGAAGGGAATTTCAAAGGAGAATACATCTTCAGCTCCGTTTTTGTAGCCATTGGCGTTTCTGGCCTCAAACTTAACAGAGTAAAATGGATTATTAGTGGTGTTCTCTACACCGTAATTGTATTTTGTGCCTTTGGGGTTAAGGGCTTTCACACCGGCCGGTAATTCAAAGGCCACGTTGCTCAGGTCAAACTGGCAGTTGGTTTTAACGGTGAAAGTAAGTTTCACATTACCGTTTGTGGTCTGCTGGGCACCATTAAAGGTAAAATCGAAGCAGTCATTAGAGGCTTTGCATTGTGCTTGGGCTGACTGGGTAACACCTAAAAGTAAAAGCAGTAGGGTAACACCCCATGAAAGTATGAGTTTTTTCATGACAATAGGATTAAAGAAGATGGATTGTATTTTTTCTGACTCAAGCAGCCATTGGCAGGCTGTTAAACACTAGATAGGGGAGCAATTTTTTAATTCAGAAAGATTTGGTAGGTCAAATCGGCAATCTTAGACTGAATCACTAGGGGTAGTACAACTATTTTCATATTTTCCGTACAATTAAGTTATCGTTCAAATCCTTTACAATGTTCTATTTCATTGTATATACCTCTTTAACGACCCCGTCAAAATACAGTTTCACACAAATTGCATTTTCATTCGATTTTACAAACACCTTCTTTGTTTTGTTCAATTTATTTCTGCGTTTTCAAGAAAAAAGCTGTATTTTACCCTATCAGGCAACTATTATATATAGCACTTTTCATAGTTTTGTGTATTATCATGAACTTTCATATATAGCTTATTCAATATCACTAATACTCTATTTTCACCCACTGTCCTCACTCGCATCCAAAATCACCCGCCCTTATCTATCTAAGACAATTACAAATTCAGACCAGAAAGCACAAAACCTATTCCTTGCCTGGGTTAGGCCTTGCAAATGAATCGTTTAGCGGCGCACGTGCGAGAAAATCAGCAGAAAAAGACTATATTTACCTGTAGTATTAGCCTACCTGCGGAAGAGCTTCGCAGCACATTGAAGCAGAAACAGATTTCATGAGTGTAACATTTGATGATTTTAACCTCCAGCCTGACCTTTTAGATGGTATCAGGTCCATGGGGTATAAACAGGCCACGCCTATTCAGGCCCAAGCCATTCCGTTTATCATAGAGGAGAAAGACCTCATTGCCTGCGCCCAGACCGGTACCGGTAAAACGGCCGCCTTCTTGGTGCCAACCCTAAGCAAGATTGCCACCGCCAGGTTTGATTTCACCAGCACCCTTATTCTGGTGCCCACGCGGGAATTGGCCAAGCAGATTGATGACCAGGTAGAAGGTCTCAGCTATTTCACGGGTGCTACTTCCATTGCCATTTACGGCGGCAACAACGCCCAGAACTGGGACCAGCAGAAGAAAGCCCTCACCAGCGGTGCCGACATTATTGTAGCCACGCCCGGCCGCCTCATTGCGCACATGCAAATGGGCTACGTGAAACTGGACCAGGTGAAATACCTGATTCTGGACGAAGCCGACAAAATGCTGGACATGGGCTTTATGGATGATCTCATGAAGATTATCTCCACGCTGCCCAAAGAGCGCCAGACCTTGATGTTCTCGGCTACCATGCCTCCCAAGATCAGGGTTTTCGCGAAGCAGATTTTGAACACCCCTGAAGAGATAAGCCTTTCTATCTCTAAGCCGGCCGCCAACATTGACCAGCAAATCTACCTGGTCTATGACAACCAAAAGCTGAAAGTGCTCCAACACATCTTGAAAGACGCCGAAGTGCAGACCATGATTTTGTTCACCTCGCGCAAGAGCGCCGTGAATGACATTGTGCGTTCCCTTCAGAAATTAGGCCTGCAGGCCGAAGGCATTAGTTCAGACAGAACCCAGGATGAGCGCGAAGCCACCTTGCAGAAATTCCGGAACAAGCAACTGCAAGTATTGGTGGCCACAGATGTGATGTCAAGGGGCATTGACGTGGACAACATTAGCCACGTGGTGAACTTTGATGTGCCCCAAGACGCCGAGGATTATGTGCACCGCATTGGCCGCACCGCCCGTGCCGGCACCAAGGGCATGGCCATCACGTTTGTGAACGAGCAGGACCAGGAGCGCCTGGTGCGCATTGAAAAACTGATTGAGCGCGAGCTCCCCAAAATGCCCTTACCCGAAGGCCTGGGCGAAGGCCCGGCGTATGACCCAGTAGGCAACAAAGGCAAGTTCGGCCGAGGCCGCGGTGGTTCAAGTGCAGGTGGTGGCAGAAGCGGTTCTAGCGCAGGTGGCGCAGGCCGCCGGTCAGATGGCAAACGCCGCGATAGCGCCTCTTCGGGTACCAGCAGACAAGAACGTGCTCCACGTGAACCCAGGCCAGAAGGCAGCGCAGATGCAACTGCTCGTCCGCCTCATGTGGCAGGACAACCCAAACCGCCCCGCACGGAAGGGGAAGCCGTAAAGCGCAAAAAGAAACGGAAGAAACCCGCCGGCCCAAGACCTACCACGGAAGGTACCAGCCAAGCAGTTTCCCAGACTTCTTCGCCTGCCGCTGAGTAATTCCTGCAGTATAGAATAGAAAAGGCTCTCCTGTTTAGCAGGGGAGCCTTTTTCCGTTTTTGGGCTCATTTCTGAAAACGAGGCCGAAAACGGAAAATCAAGATTTTTTTAATTCACCTCTTGGGTTACTTTTTCCCAAAAGTGTCATTAATCTGCAGAAACGCACGCAAATCTATGTCTATGAAAAAGCGGCTTACTTCAGTCTTGCCTTACTTGGTTTGCGTGTTGCTCTTCTCAGGTTGCAGCCAGGAGAACAGCGTGACTTTTGAAGCGCCCTTTCCTAAACCCAACAAAGATTTACGCACTGTTCTGGGGTCAGAATTTAGTCTCAGAAACGGAGAAGACACGATTCATGCAAACGTTATATTTAGTAAAAATCACAACCTGATTCAGGAAAAAGCCACAGGTGACACCATTTTCTATGGAAAGGCTAGCAAATACCGAGGCCTCTATTTTCTTAGCCAACAAATGGATGACTCCTCTTACCACATCTTTGCGGTGCAGGTGAAAGGCACTCTGGTGTTTGGCCTCACCCACAAATGGAATCAACTTGCCTTTGTAAGGGAGAATATTTTGCAGGGAAGTTCACCAAATTTGGTGACCTATCTTTCCACAGACAGCGCTGTGCTGCGTTTAAAGCCAGACAAAAAGGGTCTGCTCAAACTTTATAAAAAAAGCCTTTCGGTCTTGCCCCCAGACACCCTTTTGGCTAAACCCAATAATAACCAGAAAAACGCACCAACTTACCATAAACACCCTCCTGTTTCTACAGATGCAGAAGAATTAGAAATCGCTACTGCCCTCTACCCCAATCCTTTTTCAGACTTTCTCCAGATTGACTTTCCCCAGCGCGCGCAGATTGCTTATGCGCTTTTTGATCTAAATGGGAAAATTGTGCTGCACGGGAATAGCACAGGAGGTTTCAATAGATTAGATACTAAATTATTACCTCCGGGAGTGTATGTGCTTCAAGTAAAGCAGAACCAGAAAATTGAGCGGCTTAAAATTATAAAGCGATAAGCAAATTCCGTTTTAGGGCTCATTTCTGAAAACGAGCCCGAAAACGGAAAATCAAGAGTCCAGCAACAAGCCCACGCCCAGCAGCAGCACAAAGACCAAGGTAGACAAAGCCATCTGTTTCAGGAGCGGATCCAGTTCTGCGGGGGTTTGCCGCCTTTTCACTTCGCGGCCGTTGTAGGCTAGTAGGGGCACCGCCCCCAAAAACAGCCACGGCCAAAAGGTGGCGTTGGTTCTGAGCCAGACAAACATCACCGTGCAGACAATGCCCGATAGCAGCAGCAGCCAATGGTACCTTCGCGCCCGCAGCGCTCCCAAACGCACCGGCACCGACCGCTTCCCGGCTAGTTCATCAGATTTTATGTCTCTAATGTTGTTCACGTTGAGCACCGCCGCTGAGAAAAAGCCCAGGCTGGAGGCTGGCAACAATAGTTCTGAGAAAATGCGTTCGGTTTGCAGGAAATACGTGCCCAACACGCCCACCCATCCGAAGAAAAAGAATACCGAAATATCGCCTAAGCCGGCGTAGCCATAGGGTTTACCGCCGTTAGTATAGCCAATGGCCGCCCAAATGGCCCCAATGCCCAGCAGCAAGAAAAACAGAAACAAGTACAAGCCCGATGTTCCCAGAGCCACCCACAGCAAAGCAATACCCGACACCAGAGAAAAAAGACTGAACACAACAATAGCGGCTTTCATCTGCCCCGGCGAAATCTGCCCGGCCTGCACGGCGCGCTGCGGACCTTCGCGGTGCTGGCTGTCGGCACCGTGTTTGGTGTCGCCGTAGTCGTTGGCCAGGTTGGAGAGAATCTGCAGGAACAGCGTAGTCACCACGCAGAGCAACAGCACCGGCCACCGGGACTGATGATCGGCGGCCGCCAGAAAACCGCCCATGCCAATGCAGGACAAAGCCAACGGCAACGTACGAAGGCGGAACGCAGAAACCCAGGTTCCGGCGCTGGGCCGTTTTTGGGCTCTATTTTCTAAATGCACGCGAAACCAGCTTAGAGGTTGATGTCTTTGAGCAGCTCATCTGAGAGCGGTGCCACTTTAGACGGATAGAACTTTACAAAAGTGCCGTCTTCAGAGATCAGGTATTTGCAGAAGTTCCAGTTGGGCGCCTGTTCGTTCTTGCCGTTCTGTTCTTTACTGGCCAACCACTTGAACAAAGGCTGCGCCTCCGTGCCAGAAACGGGTGCCTTCTGGAACAACGGGAACGTAACCCCGAAGTTCTTCTGGCAAAACGCAGCAATCTGTTGGTCAGAGCCCGGCTCCTGCCCACCAAAATCATTCGCCGGGAAACCCAGCACCGCCACTTTGTGGGCGTATTGCTTCTGGAGTTTTTCCAAATCCTCGTACTGCGGCGTGTACCCGCACTCAGAAGCCACGTTCACAATCAGGATCTTCTTGCCTTTGTATTTGCTCAAAGTTGTCTTCTGCCCGTCATTGGTGACCAACGCAATATCATAGATTGAAGAAGCGGCTGTAGTTGAGGTATTTTCCATAGTAGTAGAATTTGGGGTAGTGTCAGTTACAGTGCCGCCCGGCGATGAACAGGCCAACAGCACAGAACAAGACAAATAGGTTAGAAATTTCTGCATGTTCTAAATAGAGCAATCACGCTTTAAACTGTAGGCGATGAATTTTGTTCAAGCTTAACCAGAAAAAAGAGCGGCCCTTTCGGCACCGCTCCTCTCCTTTTACATTCTGTCTGGAACCGCTATGCCCAAAAGGCCCATCATGCGTTTGATGGTTTTGGCTACCTGCGCCGACAAAGCAATTCTAAAACTCAGCACTTTGGCGTCCTGCTCCTGAAAAATAGGCACCTCGGTGTAGAAACGATTATAGGCCTTTGCTACGTCAAAGGCGTATTGTGCAATGATGCTGGGAGCCAGGTTGCGGGCAGCATCTTGTATAGTGGCCTCGGCGTAGTTCAAGAGCACCAATACTTCGCGCTCGGTTTCCTGCAAAGCAGTTACGCCTTCAAACGCGGCTGCGTCTGAGACAATGCCCAATTCCTTGGCTTTGCGCTGGATGGCTGAGATACGAGCATGTGTGTATTGAATAAACGGACCGGTGTTTCCCTGAAACTCAATAGACTCCTCTGGGTTGAAGAGCATGCGTTTTTTGGGGTCAACCTTGAGTAAGAAATACTTGAGAGCACCCATGGCCAGCGTGTGGTAGAGTTGCTGCGCTTCTTCGGGCGTGAAGCCGTCAATCTTGCCCAGTTCGTCGGTTTTCTGGCGGGCGGTGTCCACCATTTCCTGGGCCAGTTCGTCGGCGTCTACCACGGTGCCCTCGCGGGATTTCATTTTGCCGCTGGGCAAGTCCACCATGCCATACGACAGGTGCATGATGCCATCGGCGTATGGTTTGCCCATTTTCTTGAGGATGACCTTGAGCACCTGGAAATGGTAATTCTGTTCATCAGCCACCACGTACAGAGACTGGTCATAGTGGAAATCCTGGTACTTCAGTTCGGCGGTGCCGAGGTCCTGGGTGATGTACACGGATGTTCCATCAGCACGGAGTACCAGTTTCTCGTCAAGGCCTTCCTCCGTGAGGTCAATCCAAACGGAGCCGTCTGGTTTTTTGTAGAAGACGCCGCTGGCCAGTCCTTCTTCCACGCGGTCTTTGCCTAGTAAATAAGTACCTGATTCGTAATAGAACTTGTCAAAGTCAACGCCTATGTTTTTGTAAGTAGCATTAAAGCCGTCATAGACCCAGTTGTTCATTTTCTCCCAGAGGGCCAGCGTTTCGGCATCGCCTTGCTCCCATTTCTGGAGCATTTCCTGGGTTTCTAGCATCAAAGGCGCCTGCTTCTTGGCCAGTTCTTTGTCGGTGCCCTGGGCCACCAGTTCGTCTATTTGCTGCTTGTAGGCCTTGTCAAAAGCCACGTAATACTTGCCAACCAAATGGTCGCCTTTCAGGCCGGCGCTTTCGGGAGTTTCGCCCAGCCCAAATTTTTCATAGGCGATCATCGACTTGCAGATGTGCACTCCGCGGTCGTTCACCAGGTTGGTTTTCACCACGTCATTTCCGGCGGCTTTCAGAATCTCCGCCACGGAGTAGCCCAGGAAGTTGTTTCTGAGGTGACCC
Organism: Rufibacter sp. LB8; assembly: GCF_014876185.1. NCBI lineage: Bacteria > Pseudomonadati > Bacteroidota > Cytophagia > Cytophagales > Hymenobacteraceae > Rufibacter > Rufibacter sp. LB8. The sequence goes on from NZ_JADALJ010000001.1 coordinate 1,699,739, forward strand.
AAGTGCAGCGGCTTGTTGGTGTTGGGTGACGAATATTCCACCACCACTTTCCGTTTTTGGCCTCCGTTTTCCAAATGGGCACCAAACTGACCGCTCACCTGCTCGGCAAAGATTTCCAGCCACACGCTGTCTTTGATTTCCACATTCAGGAAACCCTTGACCACGTTGTACCCGGCCACCTGCGGCGCGTGCTGCACTAAATAATCTCCTAAGGCTTGGCCAATCTGCTCGGGGCCTTTGCCCACGGGTTTGGTGTAGGGGAAGGTGACAAACGTAAACGTGCCGGCAAACTCCTTGCGGGTGGGCTGCAGACTGATTTGGTCAGCGGCCAGTGTGAATTGAAAAGTATTGGCTAATGCCTGGCTCAGCGCCTGGGCAATCTGGGTCTCTAGTTGTTTCATGGTACTATTGGCCAAAAGTTTAAAGGGCTAGGCTTCCTGGTGAAGCCGCTCTACTATGGCTTGGGTGGTATGTTCTAAAATCTCAAATGCGTTTTGCGCCATGATGTTCTCGGCGTCTAGGGTAGGGTTTATTTCCACCATCTCAAAGCAGACCACTTTGGGGCTGCGTACCAAATGGCCGCAGAGTTCTTTGGCCTGGTCCACGTTCAAACCCACTTCCACCGGCGTGCCCGTGCCCTTGGAGAACTTGGAGTCCAGGCTGTCCACGTCAAAAGACACGTAAATAATGTCACAGTCTTTTAGTTTGGCAAGGGCTTCCTGGGCTACCTGCTCCAGGCCTTTGGCAATGACCTCTGGATAGGTGAAGTTCTTGATGTTGTATTTGTCAAACAAAAACACCTCGGGCTTTTCATAGCTGCGGGTCACAATATAGACAATGTGCTGGTGCTTGATCTTGGGTTCCTCGGTGCCTACTTTCTTAAGGGCCTCCCAGAAGAAAATGGTCTCCGGGGCCGGTTCGTTCACCTGACAGTCTTTGTTGTCTTCGGCCAAAGAAGCGGCCAGGGGCATGCCGTGCATGTTGCCAGACGGCGTGGTATAGGGCGAATGAATGTCAGCGTGCGCATCTACCCAAATCACGCCTAACGTTTTGTCTGGATAGGTGGCTTTGATGCCGGCAATGGTGCCGCCTGCGTTAGAATGGTCGCCGGCCAGTACCAGCGGGAACATGCCCAACTCCAGTGTCTGCTCTACGGTGTGGCTGATGCGCTTGTAGGTCTGCAGAATGCTGTCAATGTATTTGGCATGCGGGAACAGGTTCTTTTCAAACATGACATCATTGAGGTTAGGCACCTCTACAGACGTAAACCGCTTGAAATAATCTGACCCTTTGTTCAGGCACGCTATCTTTAAGGCGTCAACCCCAAGACTAGCGCCACGCGTTCCAGCCCCCAGCTCAGATTTAACTTCAATTAGTCTAATTTTTTTCATGCGAAACGGAAACTAGTTTTTGCAAAGATGGTAAAACATACCCAATATTGCACGTTATCTGGTCTTCCAACGCCACTACCCACCCATGGATAAATACACTGATCTTATACACCAAACCTTTGACTTCCCCACGGAGGAATTCACGGTTACCAACAATGAACTCTCTTTCAACGGCATCCCGATGATGGAGTTGGTGAAGCAATACGGCACACCGCTGCGTCTCACCTATCTGCCCAAAATAAGCTCCCAGATTCAGAAGGCGAAAATCCTTTTCAAGGAGTCTATGGAGAAGCTCAATTACCAGGGCACCTATACTTATTGCTACTGCACCAAGTCCAGCCACTTCTCTTTTGTGCTGGAAGAGGCGCTCAAAAACGACATTCATATTGAGACATCTTCATCCTTTGACATGCCCATTATTAAGGCGCTCTACGAAAAAGGGAAAGTCTCCAAAGATATTTTTGTGGTCTGCAACGGCTTCAAACGTGAGCTGTACCGCAGCCACATCACCAGCATGCTCAACGACGGTTTCAAGAACGTAACGCCGGTATTGGATCACTTGGGCGAGATTGAGCACTACGAGCAGCACGTGACCGGCCAGTGCCAACTGGGCATAAGATTAGCTTCTGATGAGGAGCCGAAGTTCCAGTTCTACACCTCGCGCTTGGGCATCAATTACAATGACGTGGTGGGCTTGTACGAGAACAAAATCAAGGATAACCCCAAGTTCAAGCTCAAGATGCTCCATTATTTCATTAATACGGGTATCAAAGACACGTCTTATTACTGGTCAGAACTCAGCCGTTTTGTGCACAAGTATTGTGAGATGAAGAAAATCTGCCCAGACCTGGACACCATTGACATAGGTGGCGGCTTCCCCATCAAGACCTCTATTCAGTTTGACTACAATTACCGGTACATGATTGAGGAGATCCTGCGCACCATCCAACGCATTTGCAAAGACGAAGGCGTGCCGGAGCCCCACATCTTCACCGAGTTCGGGATTTACACCGTAGGCGAAAGCGGTGCGCACATCTACTCTATTCTGGACACCAAGCTCCAGAACGACAAAGAGTTGTGGTACATGATTGACGGTTCTTTCATCACCAACCTACCAGACACCTGGGCCTTGAACCAGCGCTATATTTTGCTGGCGCTCAATAACTGGAACAAAGATTACCAGCGCCTGAACATTGGCGGCCTCACCTGTGACAGCCAGGATTACTATAACTCAGAGATGCACAGTTTCCAGGTGTTCCTGCCTAAGGTGAAACAGGACCAGGAGGAGCCGCAGTACATTGGCTTCTTCCACACTGGCGCGTACCAGGAGAGCTTGAGCGGGTACGGCGGCATCAAGCATTGTTTAATACCCTCACCCAAGCATGTCATCATTGACCGTGAGGCAGATGGCACGCTTAAGTCATGGGTTTTTGCCGAGGAGCAGAACGTTGATTCCATGCTGCAGATACTGGGCTATAAAAACTAAATTATTTTTGAACTATTTTCGCCAAAGCTGTCACAAAAAGTGTAGCTTTGGCGTAGAATAGCCACACCTGTTGATTAAAACATTCTGATGAAAAAACTATTACTTGTTGCCGCCCTTGGTATGTTTGGTTTTGCTTCTTGCAAATCTACGTCATGCCCTGCTTACGCGCAGAAGACAGACCGTGCCGCTGATCAGAAAGTGATGGTGAAAGCCACGTCTGACGCTAAGGCAACCCGCAGCATCAACGGCTAAGCCATCGCTGTTTCGCAAAGACATTAGAACCGGAAAGCTCTTTCCGGTTTTTTGTGTTTATAAACATTTCCCCAGATTCCTCTTTTCCGTTTTCGGGCTCATTTCCAGAAATGAGCCCGAAAACGGATTTTTTATGGGTTTCTGTCAGGTATTTTCAAGATAATCTGAGCAGCCGCCAAGACATCTGAGGTTTGCTTTTCAGCAGTCCCTTCGGGCCAGGCCCCTACCAGAATTCCCTTTACCCCGCAGTTGGCGGCGGCCTGCAGATCGCGCAGTTGGTCGCCTACCATCCAAGACGTGGCTGGGTCAATAGAAAATTTGGCCATGGCTTTCTCCAGCATGAGGCTATCTGGTTTGCGCCGCAGTGATTCTGAGACAGACGGGTGGCCGGGCGCGAAATAGAGGGCATCTACCAAGTTACCTGAGGCTTGCTGCAGTTTTTCATGGCAAGCCAGCACGTCTTCTTTGGTGTAAAGGCCCTTGGCAATACCCGCCTGGTTGGTGATGACAATGAGCAGATAGCCTGCGTTTTTCAGGAGCGCCAACGCCTGGGGCACCTCCGGCTTCACTATAAAATCCTCCAACCGCCACGTGTAATCGCCCCGCTCTTCGTTCAGAACCCCATCACGGTCCAGAAATACGGCTTTGTTCTTCATCTGCACTTGCTGCGTTTCCATGGCTTGAAAATACGAAGAACCCGCCTGTCTTGACAGTAAAAAAAGGTTTCCGGGCTATTTTCTCCCCTTTCCCTCCTAAACGACAACCGCCTTCTTGCGTACCTACAGGCAGCAGCAACCCACGCAGTACATGAGAGTAGCCATTATTGGGGCAGGAATTTCTGGATTGGCGCTGGCCTACCACTTACAAAAGCTAGGCGTGCGCTATGATTTGTTTGAGTGCGAAAACCAGGTGGGCGGCCTTATTAAATCTGAGACCATAGAAGGGTACCAGCTGGAACTGGGCGCACAAGGTTACCAGGAAAACGAGGAATTGCAGGAGTTAATCAGGGAACTGAAACTGGAGGCCGAGGTAGTCAAACCCACCCCGCTTGCCAGAAATCTGTTTGTGCTGAAAGAAGGAAAACCGCAGGGCCTGCCGCACTCGCCCATGCAATTGCTGGTCAACTCCTTTTTTGGCTGGCGCACCAAACTGCGCATTGCCCAGGAAATGCAGCAACCTGTACAAAACTTGCCCAATGAAACCGTCCGTCATTTTTTTGAGCGCCGGTTTGGGCCTGAGGTGGTGGAAGAACTGGTGCGACCGCTGGTGGCTAGTCTGTATGCCGGTGAGCCTAACACGCTGCTGCTGGAAAAGACCTTCCCGTGGCTGAAGGAATTGGAGAAAAAACACGGCTCCGTGTTAAAAGGAATTTCGGCGCTGGAAGAGGCGGAGATGAAGCCCCTACATACGCTGCAGGGCGGCTTGCAGACACTTCCCAAAGCCATTGCCTCCAAGTTGATTTCGCTGCATCTGGACCACAAGGTAGAAATGGTGCACCGTGCGCGAGGCAAGTATCTGTTGAGCATTCAGCATGATATGGAAAGCCTGGGCGAAGTGGAGTTTGACGCAGTGGCCTTGGCCTTGCCCGCGCACGCCGCCGCAGAGTTGATGGAGTTTGCCGCGCCTGGTTGGGCGGCCGCCTTACAAAACGTAAGCTATGCGCCCCTAACCGTGGTACACACCGCCTATCCAAAACCCAACGTAAACTATAATTTACACGGATTGGGCGCCATGCAGGCAGCTGAAGAACAAACCGGAACGGTAGGCATGCTGTGGCGATCGTCGGTTTTCCCGGCCGCGGCCCCGGAGACAGATGTGCTCTTCACCTCCTTTTCCACCGAAACTTTACCGAAGGCGGACTCCCACAAAGCCGAACGCCAGATACAGCAGAGAATTGACCAGGAACTGCAGGCCACCTATGGCATAAAAGGAGAAAAACCGCTTTTTCAACACGCACACCATTGGCCAAACGCCCTTCCGCAACCCGACATGTTCATGCTGGACGTTGACAAAATGAGTGAACTGGTGGAGCAAGACCGGCTATACGCCTGTGCCGGTTGGGTGGCTGGGTTCTCTATTTCCGGTTGCGTACGCCATGCCAAACAACTGGCCCAAAAAATTTATTCTAGGCGTACTTCCATGCCTTAATCTGTTTAGGGCTATATTTGGGGAATGAAAGAATCGGTGGTAGTCATTCCTACCTATAATGAAATAGAGAATATCCAGGCCATCATCCGGAAGGTGTTCTCTTTGCCCCATCCGTTCCATATCCTCATTGTTGACGACAACTCCCCAGACGGCACTGCCCAGGCGGTACAGCATCTGCAACAGGAATTCCCTGACCAACTGTTCCTGGAGCAACGCAAGGGCAAACTGGGCTTAGGCACGGCCTATATTCATGGGTTCAAGTACGCGCTCAACAACGGGTACTCCTATATTTTTGAGATGGACGCCGATTTCTCGCATAACCCTGAGGATTTGGTGCATCTGTACCAGACCTGTGCCCTGGAAGGCTATGACATGGCCGTGGGCAGTCGCTACAGCAACGGCGTGAACGTGGTGAACTGGCCCATGAGCCGCGTGTTACTTTCCTATTTCGCCAGTAAATATGTGCGCATTATCACGGGCATGCCCATTCATGACGCCACGGCTGGTTTTAAATGCTACACGCGCCGGGTACTGGAAACCATTAACCTTAACAAAATCAGGTTTATTGGGTATGCCTTCCAGATTGAGATGAAATTTCTTACCTACAAGTTCGGGTTCAAAATCAAGGAAGTGCCTATTATTTTCACAGACCGCGCCAAAGGCCAGTCCAAAATGAGCAAGGGCATAATACGTGAAGCCTTCCTGGGCGTAATCCAAATGAAGGTGAGCAGTTACTTCCGGCAGTTCAAACGCTAGTCTTTTCGTGCGTTTTCGGGCTCATTTCCAGAAATGAGCCCGAAAACAGGAATTTCCTTCCTCAACTTCTGTTTTTGCGCAGATTGCCGTATCTTTCACTTTTGCTGAACTGTTGAAAGCGGGGCAACCGCGCCATTTCTTACGTTTGTAAATATTAATTGATGGATACCAATATATTATTTTGGGTTGGGTTCAACCTGTTTGTGCTCATTCTGCTGGGCCTGGACTTGTTTGTGTTTCATAAGAAGTCGCATGAGGTGAAAATCAAAGAGGCGCTGCTCTGGAGTGCTTTCTGGATTGTGCTGTCACTGGCCTTTAACGTGGGCATTTATTTCTGGAAAGGCAGCGGCCCGGCCCTTGAATTCCTGACGGCCTACCTCATTGAGAAGTCTTTGAGCGTGGACAACCTGTTTGTGTTCATCCTGATTTTCAATTTCTTTCATGTGCCGTCGGCGGTGCAGCACAAGATTCTGTTCTGGGGCGTGTTGGGTGCGCTTTTCTTCCGAGCAATTTTTATTTTGGTGGGCGTGGCGCTTATTGCCAAGTTCCATTTCATCATCTACATTCTGGGCGGCTTCCTGATTTTTACGGGAATCAAGATGGCCTTCACCAACAATGACGAGGAGATTGACCCAGAGGCCAACCCGGTGGTTAAGTTTGTGAGCCGGTATATTCCCATCACCAATAAAATGTACGGGGACAAATTCTTCGTGAAGATTGACAAGACCCGCTTCGCCACGCCCCTGTTTCTGGTGCTGATCATGGTGGAGACTACGGACATTGTGTTTGCGGCAGACTCTATTCCGGCTATTCTGGCCATCTCCAAAGATCCGTTTATAGTGTACACCTCCAATGTGTTTGCATTGCTAGGCTTGCGGGCGCTCTATTTCGCGTTGGCGGGCATCATGCAACTGTTCCATTACCTGCACTACGGCTTGTCTTTGATTCTGGTGTTCATTGGGGCTAAACTGGTGCTGTCTGACATTTACCATCTGGACATGCGCATAGCCCTGGGCGTGGTCGCCTTTATCCTGACCATGTCGGTGGTCCTTTCCCTGATCTTCCCGAAGAAAGACACTCACCCATTGCCACTGCCAGATGTAGCAGAGGAAGAAGAAGGTTCTACTGATAGCACAAAGTAATACGCAGAGCGAATCCCGCTTTTTCTTTAACACACCGCCGCCCCTGTTTTCGGGCTCATTTCCAGAAATGAGCCCGAAAACAGGGGCGGCGCTTTTTGTTATGGCTTGAGACTGCTTTACTAATGCATTGGCTAGAAGTCTAGCAAGTCAATTGGGGCCAGTTCCAGCGTATCTAATTGTTGCGTAGTGGTATCTGGCTTGGCAATGACGAAGGACCCAGCCCGGCCTCTTAAATTCACGTACGGCGACACGCTCTGTTGTTCTCCGGCGGTAATCAAACCGCGCTTGGCCATGTTGCCGCTGATCAATTTAAAGAAGTAGCGTGGGTAGGCCCGTAATTCGCCGTATTGGTTGAAATAGGTTCTGTACAGCTTGGGTTTGGGCACAATGCTGGCCAGGAACATGGCTTCCTCCAGGGTCAGTTCATTGGGTGCCTTCTCGAAGTAAAAACGCGCAGCTTCTTTCACGCCATATACATTGGGTCCCCATTCTATTACGTTCAGATACACTTCATACATGCGCTCCTTGGTACTCAGGCGCAGGTTCTCAATCAGCCAGACAATCAGTGCCTCTTCCACTTTTCTGGTGATGGTCTTCTTTCTGGTAAGAAACACGTTTTTCACCAATTGCATGGAAACGGTGCTACCGCCCCGCACAAAAGACCGCTCCTTGATATTGGTAATCAAGGAATGCCTAAAAGCCCCGTCATGAAAGCCTTTGTGGGTGAAAAAACGAGGGTCTTCTGCGGTTAAGATAGAATGTTTGAGGTAATTGGAAATCTGGTTGTAAGGCGTGAAATTGGGGTTAGAGGGACCAACCAGAAACGAACGGAGCGGACGGTCATTTTCATACACGGTGTGCTGAAACTCCTGGTTCATCTTGCGCAAATCCTGCTTGCCATACTCCAGAATCTGCAGGTTCTGGGCTTTTAGATCTGAACTGAAGCGCAACTGGTCAATTTTGGCCATGTCTACGTAGAAATCCAACCCGTACTGGAACGTACCTGTAGCCTTCATGCCCTGGAAGGTATCAAACAAGCCGGGTGGCAGTGATTCAAATAAATCGTTGGCTGCAATGTCTGGAGAGCTCACCTTAATCCCAATTTTACGGTTGGGTTTGGTTTCATACGTGAGTTTTGGGTAAAACACAGCTTTGTTGACACGTACCTCAGACGGTGCATCTAGAGAGTAGTAATGATCTCCCAGCGTAATGACGTATTTCAAGGCCCCGTTCTTCACAAACACATCTTCATCGGCTATTTTAGGATGGTTCAAGACCAAACTATGCGCACTTGATTCTCCAGAAATAGTCAGTTGGTTATTCTTGAAAACTTTGTCAGTGATACTCAGGTTCAAGGTGTCAAACCGCATGGTGGCACCAAAGCGCTGTTCAATGTAAGGCACTTGTATGCCGCCGGGCTGGTCACCGTACATCTTCGCCGATAGCAGGTACTTGTCTGGGTCTATGCGCCCCTGCACAAACATGTTGTTGGTCACAGATTCCGTGGAAATAGACAGACGGCCATTGATGTTCCCATCTTCCATGGTCAAGGTAGGCAAGCGCATGCTAATCAGTTTGCCGTCATTCAGAAAATCAACTGCCAGGTTCCTGAAGTTCACCCCATCCGGCACATTCTCAAACGCCGTCTCAATCAGTCGGTTGAGAAGCGTACCGTAGTTAGATACTTTGGCGGTGGTGTCTACGGGGCCGCTACCTGGTTTCTTTTTATACAGGAAGGAGAAATTGTCTACACTGTCTTGCTTGACCGCTGTGATCTTGCCATTGGCCACATCAAACTGCTTGAACACCAATCGGCCCAGAAACAAAGACCTGAAACTGACCGAGGCTTCCACCGTGTCTAATTGAACCAATTGTTCCTTTTGTATGGGCAATAAGCCTATATCTGTGATAAGGACTGTGTTTAAGTCAAGGAATTGCGCGTTCCCAATGGTTAATTTGGCGGGATACTTGGCCTCTACTTTCTGAATGACTTTGCTCACGGCAAACTGCAGCAGCCGCTGCCGGTTGGTAATGAACAAGACCACTGCCACCACCAACAGACCCAGGAATACACCTAAACCAATTAATAGCTTTTTTTTATTCCTGATGAAGAAGTTTTTGAACTTAGACAAAGCTTAAAAATAAAATATACACAAATCAAAAAGTAGGCCCACAGCCCCTTCTTAACAGGTAAAAATACTGTTTTCCACCTTACATAAAAAGCAGAGGAAACTAGGTGGGTACATACGGGCAAATTAACTTAATGTTTGCTCGTTAATCTGATTAGATCGTTTCAATAAAGGCTATGAAAGTAGCTGTTTTGCCCAACATGCTTATCTTTGGGCAAAAGATACAACTATGGAATTGAATGCATTGTCAGCGGTGTCGCCTATTGATGGAAGGTATAGAAGCCAGGTTGAAGAATTGGCCCCGTATTTTTCTGAATTCGCGCTGATACGGTACCGGGTGCTAGTGGAAGTAGAATACTTTATTTCCCTGTGTGAACTTCCCCTTCCTCAATTACAGGCTGTTGACGCTGCTGCTTTTGAGAACATGCGTACCATATACCGCGATTTTTCCATAGCAGATGCCAACGAGATAAAGCAAACCGAAAGAACCACCAACCATGATGTGAAAGCGGTGGAGTACTTTGTCAAAGCCAAATTGGAGAAGTTAGGCATAAGTGACCAGAAAGAGTTCGTGCATTTCGGTCTCACTTCCCAAGACATTAACAATACGGCTATTCCGATTTCTTTGAAACAAGCAGTAGAAACTGTTTACTTGCCTTTATTACATGAAGTCAAACAGCTGTTAGAAGGCTTAGCCGAAGAATGGAAAGAAGTCCCCATGCTCGCGCATACCCACGGCCAACCAGCTTCCCCCACCAGACTAGGAAAAGAAATCAAAGTCTTCACTGAAAGGTTAGACCAGCAACTCCATCTTCTACAATCCATTCCTTTTGCCGGTAAATTTGGGGGAGCCACTGGTAACTTTAATGCGCACCATGTGGCGTATCCAGAAATTGATTGGGTAAGGTTTTCAAATGACTTTATAACGAACAGATTAAACCTGCAAAGAAGTCAAATCACCACTCAGATTGAGCACTATGATCACCTTGCTGCTTTGTTTGATGCTATTAAACGCATCAATACCATTCTCATTGACATGGCGCGGGATGTGTGGCAATATATCTCCATGGGCTATTTCAAGCAGAAAATAAAGGAAGGCGAAATTGGGTCTTCGGCTATGCCGCACAAAGTAAACCCCATAGATTTTGAAAATGCGGAAGGTAACCTAGGCATGGCCAACGCTTTGTTTGGCTTCCTTTCTGAGAAACTACCTGTATCCAGGCTACAACGCGACTTAACAGACTCTACCGTTCTCCGGAATATTGGGGTACCGTTCGCGCATTCCCTAATAGCCCTGAAATCATTTAAGAAGGGAATTAACAAACTCGAGCTCTTTAACCAGGCGTTACAAAATGATTTAGAAAACAATTGGGCTGTGGTAGCAGAAGCCATTCAGACAGTCCTTAGAAGAGAAGCATATCCTTCACCGTATGAAGCCTTAAAAGAGCTTACAAGAACTAATCAAAAAATAACGGCAACTTCTATTCAATCCTTCATAGAAGATCTTGATGTTAGTGAGGACTTAAAAGCAGAATTGAAAAAGATTACACCATCTAATTACACAGGCCTTCAGTTGTTCTAAAAAAATCAGAGCAGTTACCAATTTATTGAAAATTAAAATTCCGTTTTTGGCTTCAAATGTAAAAACGAAGCCAAAAACGGAATTAAACTTTGGCGATTAAACTAAGTTGCAGTTGAAAATAGCTTTACCAGATTTGGTTAGGTGATTCAACAAGAAGAATGCAAACAAAGAAGGCCGCCGTTCAAAAAGGGCGGCCTTCCTGCTTATGATTACACCCATGCAGAAGCCCCTTAATTGTAAGGAGCGATAGAAAATATAAAGGAGAATTGGATTGAGAATTTTGGATGTTTTTCGTTTTACTGCCCATTTCTAAAAATGAGGCCAAAAACAGAATTCTTTACGGGTCAATCTGATACTAGGGAATTAGATGGCCAATATCAATTGACATTCTCAGTCCTTCTCTCTTGATTATTATAATTTAACTTAGGGACTGTTTCCAAACGTGAAGTCAATTAAATTAATTTACTGGCGGGGCACTATTTAATTAGAGGATTGGAAAATGAAATTACAAGGGACCAGGAAAGTCCATAATGGAAATATAATCATCAAATCCCCCAATTTCCCTTCCAGGCTACATTTTGGCCCACGCCACGGTTCCTTCATCTGCAAGCCTATTAAACGCGGACAGCCCACCGTGTCTCCAGGGTGGGCTGTCGCTTGAAAAAGGGGGTTGGCGGCTACCTACTCTCCCGCGTGTGACCGCAGTACCATCGGCTCGGCGGGGCTTAACTTCTCTGTTCGGAATGGGAAGAGGTGGACACCCGCGACATAGCCACCATTATCTTGGGCCTTTCGGCTCGAATGATGCCGGGGGGTGCTCTGACATACGTGGGAAGAGAGAGAAAGAGGGGAGGGCACGCGCCTTTGGGGCGGCGAAGCCCTCGGGCAATTAGTACGGCTCGGCTGTGTCGTTTCCGACTTTACACCTGCCGCCTATCGACGTGGTCGTCTACCACGGCCCTTGAAGGGATGTCTCATCTTGGGGTGAGTTTCGCACTTAGATGCTTTCAGCGCTTATCTCATCCGAGCGTAGCTACCCTGCGCTGCAGCTGGCGCCACAACAGGTCCACCAGAGGCTCGTCCATCCCGGTCCTCTCGTACTAAGGACAGGTCCCCTCAAACATCCAACGCCCACTACAGATAGGGACCGAACTGTCTCACGACGTTCTGAACCCAGCTCGCGTGCCACTTTAATGAGCGAACAGCTCAACCCTTGGGACCTTCTCCAGCCCCAGGACGTGACGAGCCGACATCGAGGTGCCAAACCTCCCCGTCGATATGAGCTCTTGGGGGAGATCAGCCTGTTATCCCCGGCGTACCTTTTATCCTTTGAGCGATGGCCCTTCCATGCGGAACCACCGGATCACTATATCCGCCTTTCGGCCCTGCTCGGCTTGTGGGCCTCACAGTCAAGCACCCTTCTGCTATTGCGCTCTGCGCACGGTTACCAAGCGTGCTGAGGGTACCTTTGAAAGCCTCCGTTACTCTTTTGGAGGCGACCACCCCAGTCAAACTACCCACCAAACAATGTCTCCCACTCAAGGGGATTAGGCTCCAAGCAACTGAAGGGTGGTATTTCAACGTTGCCTAACCGACGCCTAGCGACGCCGGATCAGAGGCTCCCACCTATCCTACACATCAGTTACCCAGAGTCAATGTTAAGCTATAGTAAAGGTGCACGGGGTCTTTCCGTCCCGTAGCGGGTACTCGGCATCTTCACCGAGACTACAATTTCACCGAGCTCACGGCTGAGACAGCGCCCAGATCGTTACACCATTCGTGCAGGTCGGAACTTACCCGACAAGGAATTTCGCTACCTTAGGACCGTTATAGTTACGGCCGCCGTTTACCGGGGCTTCGATTCAATGCTTCGCCT
>NZ_JADALJ010000001.1:3832500-3840000 GCF_014876185.1 Rufibacter sp. LB8
GCATGGAAGGGCCATCGCTCAAAGGATAAAAGGTACGCCGGGGATAACAGGCTGATCTCCCCCAAGAGCTCATATCGACGGGGAGGTTTGGCACCTCGATGTCGGCTCGTCACGTCCTGGGGCTGGAGAAGGTCCCAAGGGTTGAGCTGTTCGCTCATTAAAGTGGCACGCGAGCTGGGTTCAGAACGTCGTGAGACAGTTCGGTCCCTATCTGTAGTGGGCGTTGGATGTTTGAGGGGACCTGTCCTTAGTACGAGAGGACCGGGATGGACGAGCCTCTGGTGGACCTGTTGTGGCGCCAGCTGCAGCGCAGGGTAGCTACGCTCGGATGAGATAAGCGCTGAAAGCATCTAAGTGCGAAACTCACCCCAAGATGAGACATCCCTTCAAGGGCCGTGGTAGACGACCACGTCGATAGGCGGCAGGTGTAAAGTCGGAAACGACACAGCCGAGCCGTACTAATTGCCCGAGGGCTTCGCCGCCCCAAAGGCGCGTGCCCTCCCCTCTTTCTCTCTCTTCCCACGTATGTCAGAGCACCCCCCGGCATCATTCGAGCCGAAAGGCCCAAGATAATGGTGGCTATGTCGCGGGTGTCCACCTCTTCCCATTCCGAACAGAGAAGTTAAGCCCCGCCGAGCCGATGGTACTGCGGTCACACGCGGGAGAGTAGGTAGCCGCCAACCCCCTTTTTCAAACGACAGCCCACCCTGGAGACACGGTGGGCTGTCCGCGTTTAATAGGTTTGCAGATGAAGAGACGATCGGGTATATTGGATCTGGAAATAAAAATATGGTCCCTTTGTTCTTAAGTGCAGGAATCGCTACCTGCATTTTAATAGTTATTCATTTCTTTGGATTAAGAATCAGGCAGAAGCTTGAATTCACTCATATACATTTCCTTTCTAACCTTGTTTCCAAAACGAAATCTGTAAAGCAGGCTCAAAATCTGTTGTTACTTTTTTTCAGAACTCTCTTTATACTAAGTGCCTTATTAGCTTTTTTCTTATTTTTCAGGAATCTCCAAAAATCTAACTCTGGAATTACTCAGCAGGCTAATGTGCTGGTTGACTCTTCCTGGAGTATGCAAAGGTCCGTTAAAGCCAATGGAAATTCACTTCGTGGCCAAATAAAGCTTGATGTAGCAAAATCTAGGATAAACCAAAACACAGGTAACCAAAATTCTTCAGTTAAGGAGAATGAAACCGATGTAACATTAAGCTCAGGCCGAAGCCTGCTACAGGCCTTAGAAAAGGTCAATCCTGTTACAACCAACTTTTTCTTTTCTGATTTCGCAAAAGCTTCGTTCCCTAAAGAGTTGTTGGCTGGTTTACCTAAAAACCAGAATATTTCCCTTGTCCCTTATTCATCAAACCAAGCTAATTTTTTTATTGATTCAGTTTGGTTAGAGCAACCTGTTATTTTGCCAGAGGTTTCTACCAATTTGATTGTGCGTTTAAAGGGAAGCCAGCAGACAGAAAAAGAGTTAATTAAAATCACGGCTACTGAAGGTGAAAAGTTGATAGGAGCTGTCCAGGTTTTGGTAGAGCCATCAGAAGTAGTGGTTACTAAATTAGCTCTGCTTCCGAGTCAGGATAGGGAAACTAAAGTTATCATTCAGCTTAGTGATTCTTACACACCCTTTGACAATAAACACTTTGTGGTAATTCCTAAAGCAAGTGCTATAAAGGTAGGAGTCAACGGCCCCATTCCAGACAAGCATCCTGTGTTGCGTTCCCTTAAAGAAGAAGCAGCTTTCTCCTTCACTACATCTCAATTAGCACAACCTACATTTTTTATTGTTGATATGCAGTATGCTGGCAATAACGCTATGCTTATCAGTAAGATCAAAGATGTGTTAAAAGCCAGAGGTTCTGTTTTATTGTTGCCCTCAGCAAGTGATCAAAAGCCGCTCTTAAATATTGTAAACTCACTTGGGTTAAAAAATATTAAGGAAGAGGATATCAGAGGGGAATTAAAGCTTATAAAAGCGCCTGATTTAAGTGATGGGTTTTTTAAAGGGATTTTTGAGAAGCAGGTGAATAACATGAAAATGCCCAGTGCAACTCCGGTTATAAGCTGGGGTAGTGCCTTCCACACTATTCTACGGTTTACTGATAACACCCCCTTCTTAAGTTCTTTTAAAGTTGGAGAAGGTCAAGTTTATGTATTGTCCAGCCCTTTAGATGCCAGTTCTCCCTTTGCTAACCACCCATTATTTGTTCCGGTCATCTATCAACTGGCGCTGGCCGGGCAGCACTCTGAAGGTTTGTTAAGCTATAGGCCCTTAAACGGGGAAGTTAACATACCCCTATCCATTACTGGAGGGCAAGATAGACCTTTTTCTCTTTCTATGAATGGGCAGACTTTCATCCCGAGCCAGCTATTTAAACAAGGTGTCCTTCAATTAACTTTACCAGATGAAGTGTATCAGCCAGGGTTCTATGAGATCAAGAACGGTGAGGAAGTTATTCAACAGATTGCGCTGAATATTCCCAAAGAAGAATCTTTGTTAGAGAGTTACTCTGTAGAAGAACTCAGGGAGTTATTCGCTGACACGCATCCTAATGTCCGAGTGTTGGAATCAAATGTTAGGGGACCTGTGCAAAAGCAGGAAGGCATAACCAGTCTTTGGAAATATTGCCTAATATTGTGCCTCCTATGTCTAATAGCAGAGGCAATCATTTTAAGTACAAAAAGACGTGAAATACCTGTTTAAAGAGGTTACTATTATAGACAGCGCGTTCTCCGGCACCGGGGAGATAACAAACATCTTGATTAATGACGGTATCATTGAGCAGATTGGTGATTCATTAGAGGTGCCAGGTGCTAACATAATTGAGGAAGAAGGTCTCTGTTGTTCTATAGGTTGGTTTGATTTATCAGCATATGTAGGAGAACCAGGTTTTGAACACCGAGAAACTATTGAGAGTTTTATAAAAACTGCTGCTTATGGAGGTTTTACAGAAGTAGCTTGCCTTCCCAATTTATACCCAATAACCCAAAGTAAGGGATCCGTTGAATACTTTTTATATAGAACTAACAATCAAAGCGTTAGGCTACACCCAATAGCAGCTGCCACTCACCAAACTGAAGGGAACGACTTAACCGAGCTTTTAGATTTACATGCTGCAGGAGCTGTGGCTTATTCAGATGGCCTAAAGCCTATTCAAGCCGCAGGTACCTTGCTGAAAACCTTGGAATACCTTAAAATCTTTGGCGGCGTATTATTGAACCGTCCGGAGAATGCAAGTATAGCCACAGGAGGCCAAATACATGAAGGGCTTGTAAGTACTCAATTGGGCCTTAAAGGAATTCCAGCTATTGCGGAAGAAGTACAGGTTCAACGCGATTTGCAATTAGTAGAATATAGCAAGGGAAGGATACATTTCAGCCAGATCTCAACCGAAGGGAGTGTTCATGCCATAAGAGCAGCCAAAAAACGGGGCTTAAACGTTACCTGTGATATGGCGGCGCACCAATGTGCTTTTATTGACGAGACCATTCTGCCTTTTGATACTTCTTATAAAGTAGCCCCCCCCTTCAGGAGCCAACAAGACAGAGAAGCACTGTTAGAGGCAATAGAAGATGGAACCATAGATGCCATTGTCTCTGCCCATATTCCTTGGGACGAAGAATCAAAAGAATTGGAATTTGATTTGGCGGAGCCCGGAATAATTGGAGCCCAAACGGCTTTTTCAATTATTCACCAGTCTATTGAACCCACATCTTCTTTAGCAAAAGTCATAGACTTGCTGTCCAAAGGGCCCCGAAAGGTTCTTTCATTGCCTATACCATGTCTAGCAGAAGGGCAGAAAGCCAATCTTACGTTTTTTAATCCCACCAAAAAATGGGTTTTTACTTCAGAGAGCAATGCCTCCCTTTCTCAGAACAGTCCTTTTCTTGGGTCTGAACTGGAAGGCTGTGTGTACGGCACGTTCTTTAACAATCATTTTACCTTAAACCCTACTTATTCTTCTTAAGGAAGAATCTCTGCTTTT
Organism: Rufibacter sp. LB8; assembly: GCF_014876185.1. Classification (NCBI taxonomy): domain Bacteria; kingdom Pseudomonadati; phylum Bacteroidota; class Cytophagia; order Cytophagales; family Hymenobacteraceae; genus Rufibacter; species Rufibacter sp. LB8. The sequence continues at coordinate 3,836,498 of NZ_JADALJ010000001.1, forward strand.
ATACTTATGTTTGATAGAGCTGTTGCCAATACTGCTATCCGGTACGGGGTCACTGGAGGCATTGTAAGTTTCTTATATATGGCCATACTAGCCTTGCTAGGCTTTGAAAACCCATATGACGACCCCAGCGAGTTCTCTTCCACTTTGGTTTTTGTCTCAGTTTTTGTTTTTTTAGCAATAAAATATTTCAAGAAATTCAATGATGAAGCCTTAGGTTTTGGAAGAGCATTTAAAGTTGGTTTCGCTACCACGTTCTACCTGGCCTTCACTACAGCGGTGCTCATGTGTATTTTCTCGTTTTTTGTGGGGGCAGAACTAATTCAGCAGTATATTGTAGCCAAGCAGGCCGAAATGCAATTGAACAGGGAGGTAGTTGTGCAGGTGATGGGGCAGGTAAACTATGAAAGAGGCTTGAACGGCCTGCAAGAACTAAATGCCTTTGACCTGGCCAAACGCACTTTTGTTTACAGAATCATTTTAGGCATTATCATCAGCCTTGTATTAGCAATCTTTTTTAGAAAATAAACCCCAAACCCACTATCCATGAACGAGCAACAAACAACTACACCATCTGCCACCGGCCTGCGCTATGGCTTACTTACTGGCCTGGTACTGGTAATTTTTACCGCAATACTATATGTGACAGATATGGCTGGCAATAAATTGGTGGCTTCTTTAGGGTGGCTTATTCTAATTGGCGGAATTGTGATGGCGTACCAATACTTCAAAAGAGCGAACAACGGCTTTATGTCTTATGGGCAGGGGCTGGGCATAGGAACAATTTTAGGAGCAGTGGTTGGGTTGTTAGGCGGTATTTTTGCAGCCATTTATACGTCAATGATAGATAATTCAATCATGACGCGCGAAATGGACAAGCAAATTGAGGAGATGGAAGCCCGTGGTTTGTCTGAGGAACAAATTGAACAAGCTATGGAAATGGCAAACATGTTCACCGGGCCTGTGATGGTAGTGGTTATTACTTTGATCACCTATATCATTGGAGCGTTCATTTTGTCATTAATCATTGCGGCTATCATGAAAAGAAGCCAGCCAGAATTTGAGTAAAAGGTAAATGCAGTACGATCTAGATATTTCAGTGGTGATTCCACTTCTCAATGAAGAGGAATCACTACCAGAGCTTACCCAATGGATAAACCGTGTGATGGACTCACACGGTTTTCTTTATGAAGTCATTTTGATAGATGACGGCAGTACAGACAACTCCTGGAAATTGATTCAGGAATTGTCTTTCCAGAACCCCAACATCAAAGGGATTCGGTTCAACAGAAACTACGGGAAGTCGGCGGCTCTTAATGTGGGATTCAAAAAAGCCCTGGGGCGCGTGGTCATCACCATGGATGCCGACCTGCAAGACAGCCCAGATGAGATTCCGGACTTGTATAATATGATTGTGTCTGATGGGTACGATCTGGTCTCTGGTTGGAAAAAGAAACGGTTTGATCCCTTAAGTAAAACCATTCCCACCAAACTGTTCAACGCGGCTACCCGCAAGATTTCCAGAATCAAACTCCATGATTTCAACTGCGGACTCAAAGCGTATGATGCGCGCGTAGTGAAAAGCATTGAAGTGTATGGTGAGATGCACCGCTACATTCCGGTCATTGCCAAATGGAATGGCTTCAGCAAGATTGGCGAAAAAGTGGTGCAGCACCGTGAACGGAAATACGGCACCACCAAGTTTGGCTTGGAGCGTTTTGTGTATGGGTTCCTGGATCTGATGTCTATCACGTTTGTGTCTAGGTTTAAGAAAAGACCCATGCACTTTTTCGGCTCTCTGGGGTCTATCTCCTTCTTGATAGGTTTCTTAATCACAACCTGGCTGGTAGGAGAGAAAGTCTATTACTCTTTCCGGAACATGCCCAGCCGAAACGTGGTAGACCAGCCTCTGTTTTTTCTGGCCTTGGTGGCTGTGATAGTAGGCGTGCAACTGTTCCTGGCAGGTTTCCTGGCGGAGATGGTTTCCCTTTCTGGTAAAAAGAAGAATGAGTATCTGGTTCGGGACAAAGCTGGGTATTAAGAATGGCGAAGCTGGTAATAGTGGGTCCGGCCTATCCGTTCAGGGGTGGCATTGCGGCATTCAATGAAAGCCTAGCGCGCACCTGGCTGCAGATGGGCCACCAAGTGGAGATTTACACGTTCACCACGCAGTATCCCAGTATGCTGTTCCCAGGCAAAACCCAGTATGAAGAAGGACCTGCCCCAGAAGGATTGACCATCCATAGAGCCTTGAGTTCTGTAAACCCAGTTTCCTGGTTTCTGGTGGGGAACGCCATCAGAAAAGCCAGGCCAGATATGGTCTTGTTCCGATATTGGTTGCCCTTTATGGCCCCAAGTTTAGGAACTGTGGCAAGAATTATCAGAAAAAACGGGTATTCCAGAATTGTAGCCTTAACAGACAATGTGGTTCCGCACGAGAAACGGAAAGGAGACAAAGCGCTTACAGACTACTTTCTTGCCTCTTGCCACGCCTTCGTCACCATGTCAAACACGGTAACAGAGGAATTGCGCCAATTCACCACCCATAAGCCCATTGTTTGTCAGCCACATCCTATTTATGACACCTACGGCCAAAAGATGCCTAGGCAAGAAGCACTTCAGGAGTTGGGCCTACCGGAAGGGAAATACTTGTTGTTCTTCGGTTTCATCCGGCATTATAAAGGACTGGACCTGCTTCTGGAGGCCATGCAAGATGAAAGGATAAGGCAAGCTGGCATAAAATTGATAGTAGCCGGGGAATTCTATGAACCTCAGGAGCCTTATGCTAAAATCATACAGGAGGGAAACCTGCAGAATTCAGTCATCTTAAAAACCTCGTACATTCCACATGACCAGGTGCGCACCTATTTTTCGGTGGCAGACTTGGTGGTGCAACCGTACCGGCATGCATCCCAAAGCGGCGTCACCCAAATAGCCTATCATTTTGAAGTCCCTATGGTAGTAACGGCAGTAGGTGGTTTAGTTGAAATGATTCCGCATGGTGATGTAGGGTATGTGGTACCGGTAGAACCCAAGGCCATAGCAGACGCCATCCATACTTTCTTCCAAGAGACAAAGTCAGAAGAGATGAAGGCGAACATAAGAATAGAGAAGAAGAAATACACCTGGCAAGCCATGGCGCAAGCTATATTAAAGGTAAGCCAACTGAAGAGGAACGAAAAAGAACACTTTTAGTAGAGTCACAATCTGTTACCTTTATAATCACCTCAATTAGATGTATTTAAAAGAAGCATTGGGTGTACTTGCTAACCTTTATATAAAAGAGATGCTTAAATAAAAATTGGGAGGACAAGAAGCCAAAGAAAGTATACCTGTAAGGTAAGAACAATCAATTCCTGTTTTCGGGCTCATTTACAGAAATGAGCCCGAAAACAGGAATTGCTATTTCAGACTTAGCCTAATAAAGAACAACACGTAACCTAATTACTAAATACATCAGCATCTCAAATCCCGTTTTGGTGCTCATTTGCAAAATGGAGCCCGAA
>NZ_JADALJ010000002.1 GCF_014876185.1 Rufibacter sp. LB8
TACCGCACCATCCGGAAAACCAACGGTTCGATTACCATTATCACGCAGGGGATTCAGGAAATCGTGGAAAGCAGAATAGGCTATGCGCTGATTAATAACAGCTCCACCAAGATTATCCTGCGGCACTCGAATCCGGACTCCCTAGCTAAACTGCAGACCCCGCTGGGCTTCACCAACCACGAGATGGATTTAATCAAATCCGTCCGTTCTACGGCTGATTTCCGGGAGTTCTTTATCAAGCAAGGCACCAAGGGGAAAGTGTACATCCTGGAGGCTGCCCCGGAACTGGGGGCCATCTTAAGTTCCAAACCCGTGGAGCGTAATCACCTGAACCGCTTGGTGAAACGGTACCAACAACAGCACAAGCGGTTTGCCATGGATAAAAACGGCAAGGTGAAAATGGAAAACGGCTACCCTGTTTTTGAGACGTTCACCGAACAGCGATTGGATTATGCGGTGGAGCAATTCACGGAAGATAAAAGAGCGGGCCTATTAGGCAAATGAAATGGAGGCAGTATTACTCTTCGTAGCCCACGGAATTGATGACAGTTTCCTAAGAGCCTGTGACCGTTCCCTTGAGACTGTCCTGGCGGTGTGCCGGTTCATTACGCCTACGTTTATGAGCATTGCCCTGATCATCTCCATAGGACGGGGGTATTTGTCTGGGCATGGTTTGCAGATTGACTTTTCGCCCATTATCAAGGCTTTGGCCCTATTCCTGGTGCTCTTCTTTTATCAGGACCTGATGAATGTCCTGGGGGCTGGCATTAAAGGAGTGACGCAGCTATTCGATGGTTCGGGCAACGTAGGCGAAGCCCTGCAGAAGCTGACAACGCCACCAGGCATTGCCGCAGCGGCTCAATCCGATCATGTAGCGCAGACAGACGTGGTAGAGCAGGGTGGGGCCTGGTATTCTAAAATCTATAACAGCATCGCCAATTTTTCCCTGATGAACCTGATCACCCAGTTCTTTACCACGACTACGGTGATGCTGGTAAGGCAAATAGTGCTGTTTATCCGGCAATTCGTGCTAGGGTTCCTGTACGTAATCGGCCCCATCGCTATCTGCCTTTCCGTAATCCCCGCTTTTTCCGGGCTGGCCGGGAAATGGATGCAAAACTTTATCGCGGTACAGTTCTGGGCCCTGACCATGAATTTACTTGATTTGATCTATTCCAATTTTGCCGACCAGAATACTGCCGTAGGAGGTGTGTTTGGCGGTATGGTCACCCCAGGTCAAGGTTTCAATGACGTGCAATTCCTGCTAATGTCGGTCGCTTTCATTATTCTTTACTGCATGGTGCCTACCCTAACGGGCTATTTCATCGGCTCCACCGCAGTCCAAGGTTTTATGAGCGCGGCGGTAGGCGTTGCTGCCGGAGCGGCCAGCACGGCAGCGGGAGTGGTTGCCCCCCCTGCCGCAGGTGGCGGGGTCTCCGGCGTGCTTGGCAGGGCAATGGGATTCAGCAATTCTGGCGGCGGTAGTGCAGGCAGTGGGAGTTTGGGGGGAGAAACCGGGTCTGGTTCTGTTTTCTCAGGTGCGGCCCCGGCCATGCCCACGAGTGGTGGTGCCGGCACATCCGTTCGCTATAACGGCAGCATGGCTACTGCTGCTCCAGCCATGGCTTCCGGCGGATACGCTGGTGGGGCTAGCAGAGACACTACCTATGATTCCGGCTTTGGCACCGATAGCACAGCGCCTTATGACGCTCCTGATGATGGTGCTTCTGCCCTCCCTTCCATGGGTTCCTCGGGATTTATGCGCAACTCAGTAAGGAGAAGGAGGGAAAACCGAAAACCTCCAGCGTGGGATGAGGATGATTTAGATGACATATTCATTGATTGAAAATTGATTCAGGAATTTAAAGCTGGGATATATGAGTAACATAAAAGATTTGAACACCTCCTTTAAAACCATGAGAACCATTTCACTAGCCTGTATTATTGGGTTCGTGGTATTAGCGGTAAGCGCAGGATATGGGTTCTACAAGGTCACCCAGGATGCGGGGCGACGGGTGTACGTGGTAACTAATTCGGGTTCGGCAGCGGCTCTGGCCGTTGAGGAGGATACCCATACGCCGTTTGAAGCCCGGAACATGGTGAAAGGATTTATGAAAACTATGTTTGGCCATGACCAATACACTTTCAAGCAGAACCTTGATGCTGCTTTGCCTTTAATTGAAGGTGCAGGCGGCCGCAGGATCTTCGAGAACTTTAACCGGGGGCAAGTGTTGCAGAATTACCAGAGATACTCGGCACGCTCAGTACTGGACGTGGACAGCATCTATTTGGACATGAAAACCCGGCCCTATTCGGGCAGAGTCTACACCAAACAGCGCATTTTTATCGGCGACCAGCAACGGCAGAGCCTGCCGATGGCGGCCAAGTTCAACCTCGTGGAGACGGACCGCTCTGATGAGAATCCTTATGGGCTGCTGATCACAAACTTTGACTACATCGCCTATAACCCACCGGTTTCGCGTGAAGAAAAAGAATTCCTGCAGCAACAGGAAGCTGAACGGCAAAGAAGACTCCGGGATGCCGCCGCAGGGGCAGGTGTAGCGCCACCTCCCGGCTATTCCACACCGGCACCGGCGGATGGTTCACCGGCTGCCCCTGGAGCTGTACCGCCTAATCAGTAAACTTCCAAAATTCCATGTTATGAAAAATACATTCTTTGGGTTTGTTATTTTCCTCTTGTCTCTGGCAGCAGGTTCGGCCAGCGCGCAAAAAGTAACCCCGCTTTCGGATATAGCCGTGTCTGATTCCTCTACCACTTATATGGTCTTCAATGGCCCGGTTTCCTTGGTGGATGTGGGAATGGCCGGGAATTACCTGGTGAAGATCGAGGCAAACGCTGTCTTTGTCCGGGCCAGGAAAAAGAACACCGTGCCTACCCCTATCCTGATCCGTTACGGCTCTGAATACTGGATGGGACGGCTGGTGTACGCCCCTGGCCCTGTGATGCAGCTGTATGATTTCAAAGACGGCACACCCAGCTTGAATAACGGAACGGGTTCTGCCTACTCGGGAAGCACCCCGGATAATGAACTGGCAATGGATAAATCAGCGGAAAAGAAAGAAGTGATAGAAAGCAACCTGCTCAAGCTGCGCAAAGCCAAAGAAGAGAACCAATCGGTGGCGGTGGTGGAAAATGACCTGGTGCTGTCGCTGGCCAACATCCGCAACGACAAAGACTTCACATATCTGCGCTTTAAGGTTATCAATAAGACGAATATCGACTACAACGTGGATTTTATTGATTTCCAGCTGGTGGAGAATTCCGAGAAGAAATTCCTGGGGAGGAAAAAGAATGAAGCCAGACGGCCCCTGGCCCCGTCCGGTGGTGAATCAAACCAGAATATCACCGGGCGTTCCACTGGTTACCTTACCTATGCTGTCCCGCTTTATGCGGCCACGGAAAACGGTTACCTGGAAGTGACGCTGCGGGAACTTAACGGGGCACGGGTACTGGTACTCCCTATTCCTTCCAAAGTAATAAACAGGGCTTCTACCATTTAACGATATTGTAAGAATGGATAACCTAAACGAGTATGGCCCTGAAAACGACTTCAGGGACTCCCCAACTACCAGTTATTCCGCGCCGGAGAAAGCGAAACGCACGCCTGTAGAAATACTGAAAGAGCACTGGTTCAAGTTACTGCTGGGCTTGGTGATGCTGATTTTCGCCGGGCTGTTCCTTTGGCTGAAATCGGCGCAGAACGCTGCTGAGCAAAACACGGTACCGGTGGCGGCGGCCTCCGAGAACATTGAGCAAGCTATCCCTGACGTGGTAACGGATAACCTGGGAAACAAAACGCCTTCCGCTATTTTAGAGGAACAGCGCAAAGCCGAACAGGAGGCACAGTATGCGCAGGCTGCTCCGTCGGAAGAAGAGGTAGCCAATGCGTTTGTGGTAGACACGGCCGGGCAGGCGGCACGGAGGCGATATAATTTGCAATTGCAACAGCAGGCAAAGCTGGCAGCCCAGGAGGTCGATACTGTGGAAACCACGGTCCAAGACCAATCCACCGGTCAATACCGCACGCAACAAATCATCGTACCGCGTAATACCAACCGCCGGAGCGGGTCCCGCCCAACCGCCAATAACATGGTGGCGCCTGCTTACGATGCGGACGGAACCCCCTTCGAGACAAACCCGGAAGTTTTGCGGATGCTGGCCGCCTCTTCCCCGCAGACCCGCCGGATATATGAGCAGACGACTGGAAAGCGTTACCGGGAACCTGGTGCGGCCAATGCCCCCAGAGAGGCGCAGGCAGCCCTGCCCGGGGCCGACGGCTTCAATACCTATAAAGTGACGAATGCCCGTTTCAACCCAGGAGATTCGAATACCCGACAGGGAACCCTTACCCCTGATGTCTTTTATAAATGCGTGATTTCCGGGGAGCAAAAAATAAGAACCGGTTCTGTGGTAATCATGCGCCTGCTGGAGGATGCCGTGGTATCTGGGGTAACCTTCCCCAAAAACATGGTTTTTGCCGGTATCGCCAAGGTGGAATCCAACCGGGTGACGGTACAGATTGAGCGCTTAGGCCCTACCAGGGTGAAAGCTGACATTTTTGATTTCAATTATATGCCGGGTATCATGATAGACCCGGAAAAGAAAATCGCCAAGGATGCGAACCAGGGAATATACGATGCGCAGCGGCAAGCAAGCCAGGAACTGAGCACGGCCATTGACCGTTCAGCCTCGGCGGCAAACTCGGTGGTAGGGGTGGCCGGTAGGGTTGCGGCCAACGTGGTCTCCAAACCCAGGTCCCGCCAACGGCTGAGGGATGTCCTTCTGCCAGACGGGTATCCGATATTAATTACTTCCGCTGCGGCGGGGCAAATGGCTCCCGCTGCCAGCGCAGGGGCAAATTGATTTATTGAGTTCAATTTAAAAAGGTGTTGTATGAAAAGAGTGGTTATTACGGTATTGGCGGCAGGGCTGCTGGTATTCCGTCCCAGCAATACGGACGCCCAGATGGTGGTGAACGACCCTATCCACATGGGAGTACATATCAGTGATTTTGCCAAACGCCTGGCGCAATGGGCGGAAACAGTGCAAAATTACCAGGTGATAAAAGATGCGAAAACCATTGCCGGGGTGACCAAGGATATCACCGGGGAAGTAAAGGACCTGACTTCTGAGGGATTGGCCTTGCAAAAACAGATTCAAGAAGACCTGCGGAAAGTAAACAGCATCGTGGATCTGCGCATATCCAACCCGGCAGAGTTGTTCGCCCGGGCCCTGGCCATGTCCGGGGGCAATTCCGGCACGCACTACATGCCGCACTTCTCAAAGGCCCAGCGGCTGCGGGTGGCCCTGCAGAACAACAATCCGGAGGAAGACATCAAAACCATCTTCTCTGTGTTTTCACGGACTTCTGGGGATTCTGACAACAATGACCGCATGAGTTCGGCGGAATATGTAGAACGCCGGGAAGAATCTGCGGTTTCTGCCTACGCCTACGAGGAAATGAACCAGAAAAAGAAAATCCAGACGGCTCTGAATTATTACAAGATTGCCGATGAAATGACCGAGCAAAGCATTGAGATGAACGCCACCCTGAAGAACCCCGGTCGGTATTCCATGACCGAGGGGGAGCGCATGGCCATGATTAACTCCTCTAACGAGAACATGGTTCGGGCCATGCAACTGCGGCAGGAAGCTGACAGGCTGATTGCGGAAAGTTCCCAGAAAGGGCCTGCGCATATTGCCGCTGAAATGGTCTATACCGACCTGATTGCGCAAAAGCAGTTGATTGATTTGGAAAGAAGGACTAAAAATTATTAAGAGATGAAGAAGGCGCTGCTCTCCCTGCTTTTATTTATCGGCCTCAGCACATTGTCACCTGCACTGGCACAACGGCACGTCAGACACATTTCCGCTTGGGGTGCGCATTATGGCCGTACCGAAAAGGGGAAATTTTACGAGGGTAGTTATATGAATTACCTGACTGATAAACTGAGCGTACGGGTCAGCGGTTTGAGGGAGTTTGGCGACTTAGAGGTAAGTGGGGAATACTCTGCCTTCAGTGGCCGGGGGTTCTTGGCACCGCAGTTATTCCGGATTGGTGAATTCGCCTATTTCCACCTGCTCTTTGGAGGTGCCGCTTCCTATGAAAGGACGGGGGAAGATTCCGACGGGGAAGGGAGTAATTCGGGCAGACGCGAACGTTTTACCTACGGGCCTCAAGCTGGCGCCGAAGTGGACTTCTTCTTTGGCAATCGGATTTCGTTGGTTGCAACCGGGATAAAGGGGAAGACGTTTAACAAGACTCACTTGGACGAGTGGCCAGGCTTTTTCAGTCTCGGCCTTAGATACCACTTCAGATAATTTCCTATATTAATAGTAAAAAGTACCCTCCTTTTGGCAGGGTACTTTTTTTTTAGCCATACATTTATAATGTATATTATTTAAACTATAAATGTATCATATTATATACAGACCTCGTATTATATGAAATGAACGCAGTTAAATTTATTACTTGCAAGCGAATAGAGAGCGGAGGAATAACTGCTTTCATATACAGCATTTATATAATTGCCAGCTATGAAAATCTCGGATGAACCAGTTAAACTGTTTTTAGAATTGCAAAAAAAGCTTCCCGCAGTATTAGCCTCTTTTGGAATTAAACAGGTCTACGTCTATAAGGGGATTGGAATGCCACGCCCTACCTGGGAGGTGAAGAAGAGAAACCAAACCTTTACCATTTCAGAAATGCAGGACATCTGTGACTTGATTAATACTGGTAAAACCAAACCAAGGGAGCATAATAAAAGTAGAATCGTGGAAGTCAAAAATTGATTTTATAATTTCAAAAATGTACGGTTATGGGTAGTATGTTTTTGCAGGTAGATACCCCTAACATGATGTTCAGGGATTTATTGGAGCCTATAGCTGGGCCACTGACAATAATAGTAGTGGTGGGGGCAGTTGTCTATGCGTTCATAAGGAGAAGAAGCTATAACCGTAAACTTTATAACGCCATTACCCGGCCTACGGTGATATACCAGCAAGGTGCGGCCCCTACTCCGGCTATTCCTGTAGATGGTTCGCCTGCTTTATCTACAGAAGAATTCCTTAGGCTATCCTGGGAGGAAAGAGAGGCCCTTTACAGAAATAGAATCATAGAGCTAAGGGATACGAACCGGAGACTGAGGGCCAGAATGAAAGAGGCAGGATTACCGACAGACTAATTTACAATTGCAAAATGAAACCTTTGGATATTGAGGGGCTGGCAAGGCAGTCTGATTTCGACTACAGTTTCAACGGGGATATACTAACTATCCGGGACCTGGATAAAGGCAACAAATCAGTAACCAATAACATTGATAACATCTTAGCTTATATCAATCTATTCATCCCTGTATCTGATTACCTGGTTATGTATTTGGATTCCTCCGGAATTTGGGATGGTGTGGCCATTCAGGAAATTCCGGGTAGTTTCTCCTGCCGATTCTTCCCCTTGAATGAAAAGGACTATGATAAAGCAGTAGTTAAAATGAACTTTTTACAATTGTAACGCCATGAACCTGTATCAATTTAATTTTTTAGACCGAAACGGTAGGGCCAATGTAGTTTGGGACTTAGGAAATTTCATTAAAACTATAAATCAAAACGGCGTATGCAAAGCACTCTATGCCATGGGTGATTTCTTTGCAGAAATACACTTTTCACCGGAAGATGGAATTAAGGATGTGCGGGGGTTTAAAAGTAAAACCCGTTTATTACCCTATAAAAATATAGGATTGTCCCTGTTGACTGTTTTAAACTAGTTTAGCCCAAAATCAACCGGCTCTCCTAGAAAAGACAGAAAGTATGTAATCATTAGGGCGGTAGGGGAAAACAAAATCCCTGAAGTTGGTTCTACCACAACCTACCTATCTAAAATACAAAGTATAAACTTAAATCCGGAATCATTTGTATTTATTATTTCGGATTACAGTTCCAAGTCGGAGTAAGCATTCATACTTTAAATTTTAACCGATTTATATAACTTTTATCAAAAATTATATAACATCATAATACAAAATTGTTTATACTTTTGCAAGATTGGAATTAGTATGTCGGCAACTCTCTTTGATTGTTACCGTTTGATACTTAGACAAATAGATAGCATCTTAGATGAAGGCACTGCAAAAATTTATTCACCTTAGCTTAATTGCAGCCATTTTACTGGCTTCTTTTGGCTTCCGCGTGAATATCTCGCATTGCTCAATGAAAGAAGGCCAGTCTATTAGCTTTTTTTCATCCCCCACCTGTTGCTGCGGGAAAACCGCAAAAACCCCAAAGAAGTCCTGTAATGACATGTCTTGTGTCATGCAGAGGGGAGTAGCCACGCAGACAAATTTCAACTCCGCGGCCCAGCAGGTAGCAAAGACGGTGAAAGAACCGGTACTGTCCCCAAACTTTACCGAAACAATCCGTCCTGCCATTCTTGAAGCTGAACCTCACTTTACATTGCCACCTCCGTTCTCCGGCAGGTTCATCGGCATTTTAAATCAGACGTTTATTATTTGAGTACCCAATCTTTAGAAGTGGCCAATTATCCTTCCTTCGGCTTTCTTCTATCCTGTAAATTCATAACAGCTTTGTGCAACTAGGCTATTGGTCCAAAAGACTAATATGACTGCTTGCATTTCAACCTTGCTTTAGCCTCATGCTTTAGGCAAATCCGCATTCGCTGATTCCTGAATTTATAGCCTCTACTTATCTTATTTTTCTTTACAGTTAAACTGTCACTCAGAGCATCTGAAATGGCTAATCCTTCATTGATTGGCTTTTGGGTGCTTATGTGTCTGGAAGACTGATTATATGTATTTCAAATTTATAACCCTACCTAATTATGAAATATTTAAAAGTAACAATGGCTGCGGTCTGCCTCGGCTTGACTTCATTCTCAGCCTGTAACAGCTCTGGAACAGAACAAAAAGCAACTGAAGGAACAACTTCTGAGGCCCAGGTAGCCGGAGTAACCTACACTTGCCCCATGCACCCAGAGGTGGTGAGTGACGTGAAGGGCAAATGCCCTAAGTGTGGCATGTTCCTAGAGGAAGTTAAACCAGGCGAAAAACTGGATTCTGCCGCCGCAGCCCAACAGCACCACGAAGGAGAACAGCACTAGTCTCTTCTGAATTTCTTACGGTCAAGACTTATTGCTACCGTCGTTTTGGGGTTGTCTTAAGTAAAGCAGCCCCAAAACACTAAGCCATCAATGCCATATATCTTACTCATTTTATGATTGGCAAATTAATTTCTTTTTCGCTCCGTAACCGGATGATTGTCTTGCTCATAGCCGCAGGCATGTTTGGGTGGGGAGCTTATTCCGTCACCACCAGCAAGGTAGACGCCATCCCTGATCTTTCTGAGAACCAGGTGATCGTGTTCACCGAGTGGATGGGTCGAAGCCCTCAAATTATTGAGGACCAGGTGACCTATCCCTTGGTGACCAACCTGCAGGGCATGCCCCAGGTAAAATATGTACGGGGTGTCTCTATGTTCGGGATGAGCTTCATCTACATCATCTTCGACGACCAGACAGATATCTACTGGGCACGTGAGCGGGTTCTGGAACGGTTAAACTACGCCAACCGGCTACTCCCGGAGGGGGCCATACCCACCTTAGGCCCAGATGGCACCGGGGTTGGGCATATCCTTTGGTACACCCTAGATGCCCAAGGCATGGACCTAGGAGAGCAAAGGGCGGTCCAGGATTGGTACGTGAAGTTCGCCTTGCAGAATGTGCCGGGCGTGAGTGAAATCGCCTCTTTCGGGGGCTTCCAGAAACAGTACCAAATTACCGTTGACCCTAACAAACTCACTTACTACAACCTGTCGGTGCCGCAGGTGATGGCCGCCGTGAGGGCCAACAACAATGAGAGCGGAGGGCGGAAGTTTGAGATGAGCGACATCGGCTACATCATCAAAACCACGGGCTATCTCGAATCCATGGAAGAGATAGAAAGCATTCCCATCACCACCCAAAATACCATTCCCGTGAGTGTGCGGGATGTGGCCACCGTGCAGATGACGGGGGAAAGCCGCTTGGGCATCTTTGATCTGAACGGCGAGGGCGAGGCCGTGGGCGGTATTGTGGTGATGCGGTACGGCGAGAATGCCGAGGAGGTCATCCGGAACGTCAAAGCCAAGATGGAAGAGGTATCGGCGGGTCTGCCGAAGGGCGTCAAGTTCAACATTGTCTATGATAGAAGCGGACTCATTAATGAGTCTGTGGATTCCATCAAAAAGACGCTGATAGAGGAGATGCTGGTAGCTTCTGCCATTGTGTTCCTGTTCCTTTTCCACTGGCGCAGCGCCCTTATTATTATTATTCAATTGCCGCTTTCCATAGCCATCGGGTTCATCCTTTTGAACGCCTTTGGTATTACTTCCAACATCATGTCCTTAACAGGAATTGCACTGTCTATTGGAGTGATTGTAGATGACGCCATTGTGATGGTAGAAAACGCATACCGGCACCTAGCAGATGCCCAATTAGAAGAAGAGAACCATGGATAATAAAAAGCGACTGTCCATTATAGAGAAAGCCTCTAAGCAGGTGGGGCCCAGTGTGTTTTGGAGTACCATTATCATTATAACCTCTTTCTTGCCAGTATTCCTTCTAACTGGGCAGGAAGGGCGTCTTTTCAGTCCCTTGGCTTGGACAAAGACCTTTATCCTTATTGTAGATGCCTTTGTGGCTATCACGGTTACGCCGGTACTTTTGTCCCTTCTCTTAAAAGGTAAATTTAAACCAGAGAGCGCAAATCCCATCAACCGTGGGCTGGAGAGATTTTATGGTCCAATCCTACGCTGGTGCCTAAACTGGCGAAAAACCACTATTGGCCTCAATGTCCTCGCTTTGGCGGTGAGTATTCCGATGCTGATGAGCCTGGGTTCAGAGTTCATGCCTCCCCTGGATGAAAGTTCTATCCTATTTATGCCAGTGACTTTGCCTGACATCTCCAATGCCGAGGCAAAACGCATTCTGCAAGTGCAGGATAAGATTATCAAGTCAATGCCAGAGGTGGAGCAGGTATTAGGCAAGGCGGGGCGGGCAAATACTGCCACAGACAACTCCCCCATCAGCATGATTGAAACCATCATCCTACTGAAGCCTCAGTCAGAGTGGCGGGAGGGCATGACCAAAGCTAAGATCATCGCAGAGTTGGACCAGAAACTACAGATACCGGGCGTGATCAATGGTTGGACCCAGCCCATCATCAACCGCATTAATATGCTGGCGACGGGAATCAGGACAGACGTGGGGGTTAAAGTATATGGCCAAAGCCTAGACTCAATCGCAGTGGTATCTGAGAAAGTTCGCAACGCCCTGCAACAGATAGAGGGGGTAAAGGATTTGTATATTGAACCCGTCACCGGTGGGCGCTACCTGGAGATACAGACACGGCGTGAGGATTTGGGGCGATACGGCCTTTCCGTCAATGATGTGAACAGCGTGGTGGAGTCTGCCTTGGGAGGTGCCAGTATCGGCAACACGATTGAAGGCCGGCAACGCTTCTCTATTAATGTTCGTCTGGCGCAGGAGTACCGCAATAGCATTGACCGCATTCGCCGCATCCCTATTCAGTCTGGGGTAGCTGGCACTGTGCCACTTTCCGCGGTAGCCGATGTAAAGTTTGTGGACGGACCGCCCATGATCACTTCAGAAAACGCTCAGCTGCGGGGGGCGGTACTATTTAATGTGCGCGACCGTGATTTAGGCAGCACGGTGCAGGAGGCCATCAAAACCATCAATCAGGAGGTGACGGGAATCCCTAACGGCTACCACTTGGAGTGGAGCGGACAGTGGGAAAATCAGATCAGAGCCAACCAGACGTTGAAGATTATCATTCCCCTGGTAGTGCTCATCATCTTCCTGATCCTGTATTTCTCCTTCGGTTCTTTCAAGGAGGCTTTGCTAAATCTCATCACCATTCCATTCGCTTTGGTGGGCGGGGTGTTCATCGTGTATTTCTATGGCATCAACCTGTCCGTGGCAGTGGCGGTGGGATTTATTGCCCTTTTCGGGATGGCTGTGGAAACCGGCATGCTCATGGTTGTGTACCTGAATGAGGCCATGAACGAGTTGGTGGCGAAAAAGGGAAACTCCAGCCAAACCATCACCAAGCAGGATATAAGGGAGTATGTATTTCAGGGAGCGGCTAAGCGGCTAAGACCTAAAATAATGACCGTTTCAGTGTCGCTGTTCGGTTTGATACCTATTCTATGGGCCACTGGGGTAGGCACGGATGTGATGCTACCCATCGTGCTGCCGCTCATCGGCGGCGTCTTCACTTCTTCCATCCATATCCTGCTGGTAACCCCCGTGGTATTTGAGATGACCAAAGAGTATGAATTGCGAAAACACGGCAAACTAGAGATTTATGATGTCAAACATTAGAATATACCTGGGTGCCTTGCTCTTGCTGTTGGCTATGTCTGCCAAGGCCCAAACACCAGTTCTGCCACTGGATACGGTGCTGAGCCGCATATCCCAGAACAACGGCATGCTCAAGGAGATTGAGTTTAGGGCCAAGGCCCAGAACGCCATGGCCAAGGGTGCAAGGAGCCAGATGGCCCCCATGGTGGGTGCCGGGGTCTTCATGTATCCCTATCCAGGGCAAATGAAAATGACGGGGGAAGAGATGGGAGGGCAGGACGACGCCATGTACATGACGGCGGTGGAGCAGGAGATCACCAACCCCGCCAAACTGAAAGCCCGTGAGAAGTACCAGCTGTCCAGAGCCGCTATTGAGGAGGCCGGAAGGGATATGACCTTCAACCAACTCAGGGCGCAGGCCAAGGCTGCCTACTACCAATGGGTAGTGCTGGAGAAGAAACGGTCTGTGCTGGCCGAGAGCCAGCGCATCATGCAGTTCATGCTCAAGCTGGGAAAGGTTCGTTATCCCTACAACCAGAGTTCCCTGGGTAGTATATACAAAGCAGAGGGAAGGATAGGGGAGGTAGAGAACATGCTCACCATGACCGATAGCGAGATTGAGATGAAAAACATCCAGTTGAACATGCTCATGAACCTCCCTCCGGAAAATAGATTCAGGGTGGATACTACCGTGCGCGCACCTGAATTCATCGTGTTGCCAGACACTGGCGCTTTAAGCGCCGCCCGCAGTGACATACGCCAGATAGACCGAACCATCGAGTCTATGCAGCTTAACCTGCGGCTGGAAAACCTGCAGCGCAAACCGGATTTCGGGATTCGGTTCGAGAACATGATGCCCCGCGACAGGATGATGCCGCAGTCCTTTACCCTGATGGGCATGGTCTCCATTCCCATTGCGCCCTGGTCCTCCAAAATGTACAAGGCAAACGCCTCTGCCATGAACCTGGAGATCCAGGGGATGCATAAAGGAAGGGAGAGTCTTTTGAACGAGGCCCAAAACATGGTGGCGAGCATGGCTTTGGAACTGCAGGCGAAACGCACGCAGGTCCAGAACTATGAGAAAAAAATCATCCCGGCCCTGCGGCGCAACTATGAGACCACGCTCCTAAGTTATGAGCAGAACACAGGCCAATTGCCTTTGGTAATTGATGCATGGGAGGCCTTGAACATGGCCCAGATGGAATACCTCAATAACCTGGAGCAACTCTACCTAATAGGTGTGAACTATGAAAAAGAACTGGAAAAATAGGTTACTTGGGTTGATTCTCCTGCTGTTGCCCTTCTCCTTTACCGCCTGTAACAAAGAAAAAGAGGAGGCTACCGGCATGGAATATACCTGCCCTATGCACCCGCAGATCGTGCAGAACAAACCCGGTTCATGCCCCATCTGCGGCATGGATCTGGTGGCCAAGCAACCCGCCAATGCACCGGGAGTGGCCGTATCCACTGATTTAGATTATCTGTTGCAGCCATCTAACCAGGCGGTGGTTTCTTCTGTGCAGACCACGCACCCCGTGCAGAAACCGCTGGAGCAGGAAATCACCATGTCTGGCGTAGTGACCTATGACACGCGCCGGCAGTATATCATCCCCGCTAGGTTTGGCGGACGCGTTGAGAAGTTGTACGTGCAGTTTAACTACCAGAAAGTAAGCAAAGGGCAGAGGTTGTATGACATCTACAGCCCAGAGCTGGTCACTGCCCAGAAGGAACTGCTGTACCTGCTCCAGAACGACCCCAGTAACACGTCCCTCATAGCCGGCGCGCGCCAAAAGCTACGCTTGTTGGGTGCCACTGATGGGCAGATAAGGCAGTTGGCCAGAACGGGTAAGGAATCTTATACCTTCTCAGTATACAGCCCCTATACCGGCTATGTGTTGGATCCGGCAGTGACGGCAACCCCAACAGTAGCGCCAGCATCCGCCTCCGCCACAGGTGGTAGCGAAGACGGCATGGGCGGAATGGGCGGTTCAAGCGGCAGTGCCTCTAGCACAACAAACGCACCCGTTTCGGCTCCCCAAGGATTCGCAATCCGGGAAGGCATGTATGTGACAACCGGGCAAGCACTGCTAAAAGTAATTGACGCCTCCCAGGTTTGGGCGCAGTTCAACGTGGCCAGCAATGTGGCGGGCCAATTAAAGAAGGGGACTCCCATCACTATTTCCTTTAACCAGGTGGAGGGTAAAACCCTGCAGTCCTCGGTGCATTTGGTGGAGCCTGTGTATGAGGAGGGGGATAATTTTGTGCAGGTGAGAGCCTTGCTTCCGGCGAAGGGAAATCCGATTCTAATCGGCCAGGTCATTACAGGGAAAGTAACCTATGCCACTGGCTCCGCCCTGTGGGTTCCTAAGGATGCAGTTCTGGACCTCGGGGGCCAGTCGGTAGCATTCCTGAGAATGGACGGAATGTTCAAACCCATTGGTGTGCGCGTGGGGCAGAGGGCGGACGGTCTGTTAGAGATTGTGTCAGGGCTGAAAGTGAGTGACGTGATAGCCGCCAATGCGCAGTTCCTGGTGGACAGCGAGAGTTTTATTAGGATAGCAGACACAAACAGATGAGACATATAAAAAACCTATTCACCGTTTTACTGGCAACTGTTTTTTTGATGGCCTGCACCAAGACGGACGAGCATGCCCACGCAACGGAAGATACCAGCTACACCTGTCCCATGCACCCCCAAATTGTGGAAGGCGAGCCTGGTTCTTGCCCCATCTGTGGCATGGACCTAGTTTTGGTCCAAAAACAGAAAAAGGAGCCAGAAACGGCCAGTGCCTTTACCTGTCCCATGCACCCGCAGATAGTGCAGGACAAAGCAGGCTCATGCCCCATTTGCGGGATGGACCTGGTACCCGTGAAAAAGCAAAGCACCAAAGGTGAGGAAGTCAGTATCATGCTGAGTGAAAGCCAGATCCAATTGGGCAACATCACCACGCAAACCTTGCGGCAGGGACAGGTAGGAAGCAATACGGTGCTTACGGGCAGGCTGGTGGTAGACCAGACGCAGGCCGACCTTATCAGCAGTCGGGCCGCTGGCCGCATAGAGAGACTTTATGTGAAAGAAACTGGTCAGCCCATCCGCAAGGGACAGCCCCTCTATGACTTATACAGCGAGACCCTGCTCACATTGGAACAGGAATACCTGCTGGCCTTGGACCAGGTGAAGGCGTTCCCTAGCGAGAGGCAGTTTGCCTCCATCCTGGATGCCGCCAAAAGAAAGCTTCTCTTAACCGGTCTCACTAATGCCCAGATCAGCCGCATTGCACAAACCCGTAAACTAGACGCCCGCATCACCTTCGTAGCACCCAGTTCAGGTACTGTCACGGAGATAGCCGCCGCAGAAGGCGTGTATGTGGCCGAAGGAAGTCCGCTTTACCGCATAAGCCGGTTCAACACCATTTGGGCGGAGGCCGAATTGTACGCCGGTGAAGCCGGAGCGCTAAAGATAGGGACTCCGGTAGACGTCATCGTAGCCGGAAGCAACATGCCCATCAAGACAAAGATCTCTTTTATCAACCCAGAGTTTAGGCAGAACAGCCAAGTGGTGATTGCCCGGGCTTCGGTTCCTAACCCAGGAGGAGGCCTGATCCCAGGCACCCAGGCCACCATGACGGTAGGTACCCAGGTGAGAGAAGCGTTAACACTGCCGCTGGATGCCGTGATCCGGGATTCCAAAGGTGCGCACGTCTGGGTGAAGATCGGGGAGAACACCTTTAGCCCCAGAAGGGTTGAGCTTGGGGAGGAAAGCGCGAACCGGGTGGCCATTGCCAGCGGCCTGCAATCCAGAGACACCGTGGTAGTGACGGGCGCCTATCTGCTGTACAGCGAATATGTACTCAAGCAAGGGGCAGACCCGATGGCGGGACTTAACCATCAGTCAAATCAATAAATCTACTCTTAATGATACACAGAACTTTTAAACTGACACTTACAGTAGCTCTTTTACTAACATTCACCGCCTGCAACCTCCATACAGAGGCAGACATGGATGGTATGGAAGAGGACATGGACGGCATGGACTTGAACATTGACTACCCTGCCGCCTTTGTGGTAAACGGGGAGTCCAATGACGTGGACGTTATTAATCTGAATGACCTCACCCACAAAGATCATATAAGTCTGAATGGGGCAAAGTTCCCACACCATATCAATCTGAGTCCAGACAAGACAAAGCTAGCGGTGGCCATCACCAGCACTGACCTGAGCGGTGGGCATGACGCTGGCGGGATGGATGGTATGGAAGGCTTCAGGGTTATCGTTCTGAATAGCTACTCCGGCAAGATCGAAAAGGAGATCATGCTTTCCAAAATGCCACATAACGGTGCTTTCAATGCAGACGGTTCTGAGCTGTGGATTGCGCAGGAGGATGAGGTGAAAAGCCAGGTATTGGTTTATAATACTGGTAATTGGACTTTAAAGAATATCATCAGCGTCGGGAAAGGGCTGTCAGAAGTTACTTTCTCAACTGACGGCTCAAAAGTGTTCGCATCCAATACGACTGACGCCACCGTGTCTATCATCAACCCAGGCACTAAAATGGTGATGGGTACGGTGCCGGTGGGTAAGGATCCGGTTGGGGCTTGGCCAGCGGCCAACGGGCATGTATACGTGGACAATGAGACAGACCAGACCGTCACCGAGATAAATGTGGCCACCGGGGCAGTTACCGAGACGATTAACCTAGGGTTTAAGCCTGGCTATGTGGCCTATCACCCTTCCAGCCAAGAGCTATGGGTGAGTGACGCCACCAATGGCAGGGTCTTGTTTTACAAGGAGGAAAACAGCCTATGGACTCTCAAAGGGAATATAATGACCGGGGCTGATGCACACGCCATTGCTTTTTCTCCAGAAGGCTCCACCGCCTATGTCACCAATCAGGGGGCGGGCACCGTCTCTGTTATCAATGTTTCTGACCATAGTGTACGCTCCTCCGTTTCGGTAGGGAAAAAACCAAACGGAATAGTACTCCGGCCATAGGCTCAACTTAACAAATACTAAACCTTATATTCCTTACAATGAAAAAGAACATCACCTTCCTGAAACTTCTGGGCCTTCTATTCCTTTCTGCGCTTATGATTCCCGAAGGGGCCTCTGCGCACGGAGGGGAAAAGCACCCTAAAAAAACCAAATTGACGCAAGTAGACTCCCTAAAGAAAACGGCTGCCGCTGCCCAAGACACTATTGTATTTAGTGAGGTGGCTCCGGCGGATCATGCGGAGCACAAGGCAAACCCTGCAAAAGTCCATGCCTCTATCGCTGACTTCCCGCACATTCACCCGCTCATTGTCCATTTCCCGATCATGCTTTTAATGATCGCGGCGGCCATGCAGTTCGTGAACATACTTTTCCAGAACAAAGTGCTGAACTGGTCAGTGACCATCATGGTGCTGCTGGGTTTTGTGACGGCGTATGCCTCCACTCACTGGTCACACCCCCACACAGACGGACTTACAGAACACGCCGAGCTGGTCTTGGCGCAACATGACAAGTACGCCGACTACACCATATACCTGTCCGGGCTAGGACTGGTGGCACAGCTCTTGAGTCTGTTTTTATTCAAGGGCAAGCGCTGGAGCATTGCCGTGGCGGCTGTCATCCTGATTGGAGCGGGGTATGCCGTGGCAATGGCGGGCCATTATGGAGCACAGTTGGTGCATATAGAAGGTGTGGGCCCTCAGGGCAAATATCTGGAACAGGACCATCACTAAGCTATAGTATTTGAATTGTTTATGTCATTTCTCTTGAATTTTTGAACACCATGAAAAAAAAGATTCTTTTTCTTACAGTACTGGCAACTTCTTTACTTCAGGCAAAGGCGCAATCACACCACAAAGAGGTGGCTGGGAACAATAAAATTGAAAGCCGAGCAAAAAAGGGCAAGGAGGCTATCAAGCCTTTTCAGCGCCAGTTGACCACTCTCTTCAGTACTAGCATGACCCTTACCGATGCCCTTGTTTCTTCTGATGTGCCAAAAGCCCAAGCAGCCACAGCATTGTTGACAGAGAGGCTGGCTATCGCTGATTCAGAATTGGCTAAAGGGCAGATAAAAAGTGGCGATTGGGCAGAACACCGGAAGACGATGCAAACGGCTCTGGAACAGATCAGTTGCAGCAAAGACTTAGGTACCCAGCGCAAACATTTTGCCCAATTCAGCGAGGCTTTATCACAAAGTATCAAAATATTTGGATTAGGTGGGGCTACGGCCTATTTGCAAAGCTGCCCGATGGCCTTGGGGAAAGGAGCCATCTGGCTTAGCACCTCAAAAGAAATCAGCAACCCCTACTTCGGAGACAGGATGCTTACCTGTGGTGCCAACAAAGAAATCCTTCACTAAATATTGTCAAATATGATGATGAAAAAATTCCTCTCAATATTGCCTGTGTTTCTAGGGCTAGGGTGTTTGTTCTTGGTTATGTCCTGTAACCGGCAATCTGGGCAGTCAGAGGACATGATAGGTGCTAAACCCTCTCAAACTGTTGCAGACCGGAAAATTCCCCTACCCAACGAACAGGTCTGCATGGTAAATAATGCCTTTATGGGGAAAAAGCAGATACCAGTAGTGTTTGATGGCAAAACATACTACGGCTGCTGCCAGATGTGTGTAGAGAAGATTCAAACTAAGCGGGATGCCCGGTTTGCGAAAGATCCCCTTAGCGGGAAAGAAGTAGATAAGGCAGACGCCTTTATTGTGCCGGCAGCTCCTGGCCAGGAACAGGTCCTGTATTTCGAATCAGAGGAGAGCTATCGTCAATATCTTCTTAATCAAGGCTAAAGGGGAAAAGCACTTGGTCAACGGAAGGGCTTAGGGGATGACCAGTAAGAGTCGCCCTCAAAGCTCTTCCCAGCCAGTTAAGACTAAATTTCAATTCTGCCCTTTCCTTGGCAGATGATTACCCCTTACTAAGACGTGGGCTTAACGAACCCTACCCCTATATTATGGAGCAGCAAACTAGTCTATTAGTAGAAAACATTCTGTATATAAAGAATGTCGTCTGCCCTCGTTGCATACGAATAATCTGGGAGCAGTTGACGCTTCTTGGGATTCCAGTGGTGCAGGTTTCACTGGGACAGGCAGAACTTAGCCGCCCGCTGCTAGCGGTAGAGAAAGAAACGCTTAAATCGGCTTTGGAAGAGTATGGCTTCAGCCTGCTGGAGGACAGGAAGTCCCGACTGGTGGAGCAGGTAAAAAACCTCTTAATTGACGTAATCTATTACCGCCACGGCAAGGTTACCTGCAACTATTCCACCTATTTGTCCAATTCGTTAGGTAAGAACTATGGAACGATAAGTCATGCCTTCTCATCCGAGGAAAGCACAACCATCGAGAAGTACGCTATTCTCCTGAGAGTGGAGTATATTAAAGCTCAGCTAGAATACGACGAACTGTCGTTGAGCGAAATCGCAACTCGCCTACAATACAGTAGCCTAAGCCATTTGTCCAAACAGTTTAAAGGGGTTACAGGGATCACGCCCTCTGAATATAAGAAAGTGCTTCCGAAATCCCGAAGGCCACTAAATATGTTGATATAAAATTGTTTCCATCATTGATAATAAGAATAGAATCGAATACGGCATCATATCGAAAGCAATATTTCTTGGCCATCAACTAGGATAGCCTTAAGGTTGAATATATTTTCCACATGAAATTCCAAGAGCATACACCAATTTATTCTGTTGTAGACGGGTTTCCTATTCAAAGGCGGCAAGTTAGTTTCATACCCCGCTGGACCATGATGTTACATAAGCAAGGAATTTACACACTGCCAATCGCAATCAACTGTTAAACCACACTTGTAACTTATGAAAATCAATTTCATTGCATCTGACCAAAGAAAAGAGACTCTAACCGAGGAAGTTTTTTACATAAAAAATATGGTTTGTTCCATCTGTATCAGGGTAATACAGGAAAAATTAATCTTCCTTGCTTTACCAGTACAAGAAGTCGAACTGGGGTGGGTGAGGTTTAAAAAGATATTGGAACCAGAGGAGTTGAATAGAGTGGGCCAAGCTCTTGGGGAGGAGGGCTTTGAGATAATCTTATCCAATAAATCTAAGATTGTTGAACAGATAAAGGAGCTTATAGGACAGACCCTTTATCCGAATGAAAGCCCTAAAGGCCTGAAGTATTCGGAGTACCTCTCCAAAAGCATTGGAAGGGACTATAGCTTTCTAAGTCATACGTTTTCTGCTCTAGAGAATCTTACCATTGAAAAATATGTTATCTGCCAAAAGGCAGATCGCGCAAAAGAGCTACTCTGTAATGAAAGCCTTGCCTTGAATCAAATTGCCAGCCTGTTGGCTTATAGCAGTGTCGGGCACTTTTCCCTCCAGTTTAAAAAGGTAACTGGAAGTTCTCCTTCCATTTACCGAAAGCTGAAGAAAGAATAGAACTGGGCATAGCTTAGTATTATACAACTAAACTTTACAAAAAAAAACCATGATTATGTATAACAAACATTACATATGTAAGTATATTTATTGTCCCTGACAGGGTCAAATATTCTCTAATATGGTGGCTTGAATTTCTTCATAGAAGAATAATTCCTAAGGGATAAAATCAGAATATTTTCTTAGATAGAATCTTACTACACAGTTTTTTAACAATATATTAAAATGATTTTTTTGTGCTTTGGTAGTTCTGTAAATTATTTTATAACAACTTCAATTGACAGGATGTAGCAATGTTTATAACTATCGTATTATATTATTTTCAGAATTATTTTACAGTCAATTTTTCATAGCAATAATTTCTCTTTTTTGATTGCTTTTATTTTAAAAACACCATTTTTTTACACAACGACTTTAAATTTACTTTATTATTGGTTAACTATGAAAATGTTTGAAATGCTTCAAAAATTTATTTCCCCTAAAGTGTCAGGGCTAATAAAAGTATTATCAATAGGGGTATTACTTTCTTTAAGTGCTTGCGATGAAGAAGATGAAGGTCTGAAAATCCAACCACATGATGAGAATAAGATGATGAGCATCATGCATGCCATGATGGATAAAATGCATACAATGCAGATGAATGAGGATCCCGACATCGTTTTCGCTAGAATGATGATCATGCACCACCAAGGAGCCATCAATATGTCCGATGAAGTTCTAACATCTGGGGATAATGCAGCCATAAAAGCGATAGCCACAAAAATTAAAACCGATCAGCAAAAAGAGATACAGGATTTACAGTCCTTTATCAACTCATATCAACCTGATCAATCACCTGATAGCAAATTCAACATGGAGTTGATGGACTCGATGGAGAAATCTGACCGGCAGAGCGATCTCCAAGTCATAACAGGTGATACCGATCATGATTTTGCACAATTAATGATTGTGCATCACCAATCTGCAATTGAGAACGCTAGAGCCGTGCAAGAACATGGTACTAGCACTTTTATCAAGAACATGGCCCATATGATGGTTGATGCACAGATGATGGAGATTAAAGAATTACAGACTTGGCTTTTAGCTAATTCTAACATGAGTGGAGGTCACTAATCCACTCATGTCAATATTTGTATTATTCCTTCTATTTATATAGTAAGTTAATGTTAAGGAATTTAATAACAATATTTCCCTTAAGCTTTTTCAGAGAAGGCAATAGTGAGCGAACTTAGTTAGGTGTAGATTTTCAAATTTAAATTTAGGTCTAGCACTTGACCTTTGGGGAGCCTTCGGAAGGGAATAAACCGGCCGAAGGCTCTTTTTTATTATCAATAGTTTAATCAGTGTGGCCGATGAACTTTTCCTAATATCAAACGTCCAATCCGATTTCCCAATATAAAACATTGATACCCCCTTAACGCCATTTGACTGCATCACCTTGACATTAACCCGTCAATCGTAATACTATTGGAGGAGTTGCCGATTCAAGAGCAGTATATACCAATTAATTGCCCTCTAAAGATTAATTGAAAGAACGTGTTACAGCCATCTCTTACATGTTGATTGAGAATATTCTTATATCACATCCTCCTACTTAAGCTGAATGTTTACCACATTAACCAGAGAAATATGTTTGATGAGTTCCCAAATCTACATCCGCTAGTCGTCCATTTCCCAATTGTGTTGATTCTCTTAGGGGCTGGTTTGCAAGCGTTACTCATCTTCAAAGACTGGCAGCAGTTGCGTTGGGTCACTCTGGTTATCTTGGCCGGAGGGTTTTTAGGCGCTTTGGCCGCCAGTACTATCTTCCATGCGATGCCAGAAGGCCTGTCTGTCCAAGCACAAGAGGTCTTCAGTGAACACGAGAAATACTCTAGTTACACCTTGTGGCTGTCAGGGATTACCTTTCTACTAAGGGGATTAGGGGAATACTTAAGAGTGTACCGCCGCCCCTATGAAATTCTGGTGCTGGGCTTCGCCTTACTTTCCTCCCTCTTCTTATCATTGGCAGGTCACCGGGGGGCTCAACTGGTCTATGTGGAAGGAGTGGGGCCTAAAGGTAATTTATTGATGAAAGGTGACCACCATGGAGGTGGCATGCCGGGCATGGGGGAAGGTTCCGGTCATGAAATCCAGGATGAGCATACCATGAATTCCCTATCTAACCCAACAACCCCAGAAAATGCGGCAGGCACAGCTATGCCCGCTGGTCACTCCATGGAAGACATGACTACTGCTGAACCGCACAAGAATACAGGCACGGCAATCATGCCTGGTCATGAAATGTCATCTATTCCCAATTCAGCCACTCCTCCTGCCATGCCAGGCACGGATCACGCAAACATGGCAGGCATGCAGCGCCAGCCAGCCAACTCAGTAGGCAAGACGGGAACTTCTAAAATGCCGGAGATGGACCACTCCAAGATGACCCAGCCCATAGCCCCTAAAAAGAACGAGATGGATCATGGCAATATGCCTATGCCGAACCAAAGTCAGGGGACAGGTAAAACGCCTGCAATGGAGCACGGTAAAATGCCGGCTTCTGGAAAGGGACTATCTGGCGCTATGACGGGCATGGACCATGGAAATGAAACTATGAACAATATGGATAGCATGAACAGAGGAGTCAAAACCGATCTAAACGGCCGCCCCCTGATTGATGCTAGGCAGCCCTACGATAATAACCCGGCCCGGGAACAAAACAGAGTCAAAGAAAAACAATAGTAGGTTATCGACCGCGACTAATAAAGTTAAAAAGAAAGTATAAATGACGAAAAATTTCAAAATACTATTCATAGTAGTGGCTTGTGGGTGGCACCCTTTTCTTTACGGGCAGCACCAGCATGGGCAAACCGCTCCCCAGCAACTTGCAGATCCGGTACAAGTCCAACCAGTGGCGTCTGCAAAAAATTATAAAGGCAAGCGGGTGGAGTACGATTTATATATTGCTGACACCATGGCAAACTTTACCGGCAAAGCCCGGATGGCCATTGCGGTTAACGGTTCTATCCCGGCACCTACCCTTACCTTTAACCAAGGGGATACGGCCATTATCCGAGTGCATAATAAAATGAAAATGGAAACCTCGGTTCACTGGCATGGTCTGCTGTTGCCGAACGAGGAAGACGGCGTTCCGTACTTAAATACTGCCCCTATCTTACCTGGCCAAACCCACACGTTTACTTTTCCACTTATTCAGAGCGGCACGTACTGGTACCACTCGCATACCGGCGTGCAGGAACAAGCCGGTTTATACGGCTCCATTGTTATCAAGCGCCCGGAAGAGCCGCCGATGAAAGAATATGTCCTTCTATTATCTGATTGGACTGATGAAAATCCGCACCAGGTGTTGCGGTACTTAAAGCGAGGGGCAGAATGGTACTCTATCCGGAAGGGGGCATTGCAAAGCTACGGCGAAGCAATTGCCGCGGGCTACTTCAAAGACAAGGTAAACCAAGAATGGAAACGCATGACTCCCATGGATGTGGCCGATGTTTACTATGATAAATTCTTGGTTAACGGGAAAGAGAAAGACATTTACAAAGATGTGCAGCCAGGGGAGAAAGTGAAACTACGGATCATCAATGGCGCTTCTTCTTCTTATTTTACCACTCAGTTTGCCGGTGGCCCAATGCAGGTAGTGGCAGCCGACGGTATAAACGTGATGCCGGTAGTAGTGGACAAGCTGGAGCTGGCTACAGCAGAAACGTACGATGTGATTGTTCAGATACCGGCGGGCGGTGCTTATGAGTTCCGAGCTACTTCTTGGGATGTTACCGGCTTTAGCTCCGTTTTTTTGGGTGATGGGCCCGAGGTGAAGGCCCCAACAGTTCCTCGTCTGGATTATTTTGCCATGATGCGGGAGATGAACCAGATGATGGGCAGCATGGACATGAGCGGGGGCGGCATGAATATGGGGAATATGAAGGACATGAAAAACATGCAAATGGGCGGGGATAACCACCAGGACATGGGCCAGCCTAAAAAACAACCAGATGCCGGCACAACAGGCAACCAGCATGACATGGGGAATATGCAGGGCATGCAGAATAATTCTGCCCACGGAGAAATGCCCGGCATGTTCATGCCCCTAGGCGGGGAGGGTATCCTGCTCACCTATGATATGTTACGCAGTATCAACCCAAGTACGCTAGACTCCACCAGGAAAGTCCGGGAGGTAAAACTAACTTTAACGGGCAATATGCTGCGCTACGTCTGGTCCTTTGATAACAAAACCTTATCCGAGGCCGATGACATCTTGATTCGGAGGGGGGAGAATGTACGTTTTGTAATGACCAACACCACTATGATGCGGCACCCGATGCACCTGCATGGGCATTTTTTCCGATTTGTAAATGCACAAGGCCAGTATTCGCCCATGAAGCATACTTTTGACATCAAACCAATGGAGACCGTTACCATCGAATTTTATGCCAATGAAGAGAAAGATTGGTTTTTCCATTGCCATAACCTGTACCACATGATGACCGGTATGGCCCGCGTGGTAAGTTATGAGGGAGACCCTAAAAACGAGTTTGGTAAAACCGGCTATAAGGAGCTTAAAAAAGAAGACAAGCAATTGTATTCCTGGTTTGACCTGGTGCCGCATACCCAGGGCATCTGGGGCAATTATACGCTTTCCGGCAATAAGTACGCACTGGAGATGGAGGCAAGAGCCTCTTACAAGGGTGATTTCGAGGTAGAGAACCATGTCCTGCGGTACATTGGCAATCAACAATACCTTGCTGCTTTCATAGGCTTCGATTACCGGAACAACAAAAACTTGGAGGAGCTTGGGGAAGATGGCGTTAGGGAAACAAACACTAAAGATAACCGCCGCGTCTTCGATGCCGGGTTTTACTACTTGCTTCCTATGTTGGTTCGTTCTGAATGGAGAATTGACCATACGGGAAAACTCCGGCTGCAACTGGAGCGCAGGGATCTGCCTTTGAGTAATAATTTCTTTGCCGACTTACGGGTAAACAGTGACAAAGAATACGAAATAGGTTTCCGGTATATGTTCAGCCGCTTTCTTTCTCTAAGCACTAACTATGACAGTGACTATGGCTGGGGAGCTGGCCTGACTTTGCACTATTAACCTGACTTCAAAATAATTAGCCATGGAATCCTTTTCAAATCCAACTCTAAATTTTACGGACAGAAAACAGCCTAGGCCATTTAGCATAACCAACAGCGGCTGCCGATTTTAAGTAGATTCTGAACATCAAGGGTTATTAGAGGGCGGGGCAAGCACTGAATTCACCCTCAATAGAAAGCAGAGAAAATTGGTAAATGATTTTATGAAAAATTGGTGGTTTAAAGGCAGCACATATTTTTTGGCGGTAATTCACGCAGTGGCGTCTTTTGGGTGCCAGAAGTCAGTTGAGAAGATGCCTGTTTCAATAGAACCTAAAAGCAAAGCCCAGGAAGTGGTAGACTTGTCTATAAAAGCCCACGGCGGCACGTTGGTTGATAAAACTTTGGTTAGTTTCACCTTTAGGGAAAGACAGTACACAGCTTTTAGAAACAATGGTATCTATCGGTATACAAGAGCGTTCAAAGATTCTACTGGCCATGTGAAGGACGTGCTGCAGAACGACGGCTTTTACCGTGAGGTGAACGGAAAGAGGATTGAGCTGCCGGAGGACAAGAAACTGGCCTATTCAAACTCTATCAACTCTGTTATTTATTTTGCCTTTTTGCCTTTTGGCCTGAACGATGCCTCTGTCCAAAAACAGTACTTGGGTCAGGCTATGGTGAAAAACGTTCTGTTCCATAAAATAAAGGTTACGTTCAACCAAGAAGGCGGAGGAACTGATTTTGAAGATGAGTTTGTGTATTGGGTACACCCGCAAACCTATAAATTAGGCTATCTGGCCTATAGCTTTAAAGTGAGTGGAGGGGGCCTGCGGTTTAGGGAAGCTTATAACGAAAGGGAAATAAACGGCGTGCTGTTTCAGGATTATAGTAATTATGAACCGCTGTCTGACACCACCACTCTGGAACACCTGGACCATGCATTTTTTACCGGGGGCCTCAAAAAGCTTTTAGACATCAACTTGGAGAATATTACAGTAAAAATTAACAAGTAATCGAAGAAGAATGAAAACAACGTACTTAAAAATGCTGGCTGGCGCTTTGGCGGTTGTTACAGTTGTAGGCTGTAACAATGCCAGCGAACGCAAAGATGAAACCCAGGCCAACCAGACGATGCAGCCAGCTGAACATGCAGCCCCCCCTGCCTCTACGGAGTCTCAGCCAGACACTATCAGGAAAAGTATTCCGTCTGAAACTGCCGGTAAAATAGGCGAGGCTAATCTGAAAATAAACTACCATTCGCCGGGGGTAAAGGGGCGGGTAATCTGGGGCGGTCTGGTTCCGTATGACCAGGTTTGGGTAACGGGTGCGCACCGGGCCACCACTCTGGAAACAGATAAAAACCTGACTATTGGCGGCAAAAAACTGGGCGCCGGTAAATATGCCTTGTTCACCATTCCTGGCAAAGAAAACTGGACAGTTATCATTAATAAAAATTGGGAACAGCACTTAGCGGATGACTATGCCCAGCAGGAGGATGTAGTGCGGGTGCAGGTGACACCCCAAACCTTGCAAAGCCCTCAGGAGAGATTAAAGTATGATATTAAGGGTGGCCCTGGTAATACCGGTACCATAGATATTTCATGGGCAGATTTGTTGGTTTCTGTGCCAGTGAAAAGTTAAGGCCGCCATTTGAGTTAACCCTTAAAAACCTTAGTAATGGAAAACCTTAGTATCAGCTTTATCATCCATATTTTTCTGCATGTGGCGGTACCGGTGGGGTGGCGTGGGTTTTTTACAAAGAGCAGTTTAAACACGCCTTCCTTATTATGTTGGCCGGTATGCTGATAGACCTTGACCACCTGCTGGCAGACCCTATAGTAGATCCTAACAGATGCAGTGTCGGGTTCCATTTGCTCCAACAGTATTGGTTGGTTCCTGTTTACGTGGTACTGGCAATTGTGCCTAAAACAAGGCTTATTGGCCTAGGCCTTGTAATACATATACTTCTGGATTGGTTAGACTGTTATGTTTAACTATACCAAGTAAGCTATTTAAAGTAAAATAATAATTAGTACCCCAATATTGTTTAGGTATCGCGGGTGAACAGTACTTACATTTGAAAGATTAATTCTGATATTTAAAGGGCATTGATGGGTTTTGAATTAGTGAGAATAGATTGTCATGCCCTAATATCGAAATGTAATCAGACTTATGGGTTTAAGCCTTATTTTGATAAAAATAGGTTAAACCCGTAAGTCTGATCGTGAAATATAGATAGTTTTATTCTTTTGACACACACTAAAGATCTCATGATTAGGTTTCAAGCATTGGTAAAATCTAAAGCAAAATTTATTATGGTAATTGCAGGCAGGAACTAGCAGATGTGCAGTCTCAGAATGAAGATTTAGTCAAAATTCAATGAACCGTAAAACCCACCTTTTTATCCGGAGGTCTCACCGTTATCTAGGGCTGTTCCTTGGTCTCCAATTTATGCTCTGGACAATGGGCGGGCTTTATTTTTCTTGGAATGACATGGATGAAATCCATGGCGACCATAACTGGAAAGCACCCCAGAATTTAAAAGCCGACCTGATAGTTGTCTCACCCACCCAAGTTATAGCTCAATTACCTGCGGCAGATTCTATTAAATCTATTCGCTTAATAGAGGTTTTTGGCAAACCTCACTATCAGGTACAATATTTTATGGCTGCGGCTGAAAAAGTAACGGTGAAAACTCAATTGGCTATTGCTTCCACCGGTAGCCTGCGTGCTGCGCTCTCCCGTCAGGAGGCTGTTCAGTTAGCCATGAATGCCTTTTCGGAGCCAACTCAAGTTTCAAAGGTGGAGTACCTTACGGAAAAATTCGTTAATGGCCACCATGAATACCGTGGGAGCCCGTTGCCTGCCTGGGCGGTTACCATGAAGCATCCTTCCCAGACAACGGTATATGTGGCGGCGGAGCTAGGAGAAGTCATGAAGTTCCGCAATAATAAATGGCGAATTTTCGATTTCCTCTGGATGCTACACACCATGGATTACCAAGGCCGAGACAACATCGGCAACGTCTTACTGCGTATTTTCTCTATTGCCGGAATGGTTACCATCCTTTCTGGCTTTGCCTTGTTCTATGTTTCTTCTGGTTTTAGGAGAAAAAAGAAATCCTTAGCGTAAAAATGTCTACAAACCGTTACCTTGATACTTAAAATAAATTAGTCACCCTTTAAAACTATATAAATGAAAAAGTGTCTTTATAGTGTGTTTTTGTTATTGTCATTTCTAGTCTCAGCAAGTCAGGTGTACAGTCAAGCAGCTGACACCCGTGAAGCCGAAGCGGCTAAAAAAGTCTTGCGTTCCTACAAGGAGGCCATTGAGGCGTTGAATGGCACCAAGGCATCTGCCTTATTTGCCAATAACTCCCAGATATATGAATCGGGCGGGGTGGAAGGTACATTTACACATTATCTTGAACATCATCTGGGTCCTGAATTTAAAGCATTCAAATCCTTTACATATAGTGATTACAAATCGGAGGTAATGGTAGACGGCCTTTACGCATTCGCAACCGAGACCTATACTTATACCATAATATTGGCAAAGGACGGTAGCACTATTAAAAGAAAGGGAGTAGCGACATCCACGCTGAAAAAGATTGATGGAAGCTGGCGTATCCTTTTTCATCATAGTTCTTCCCGGAACTCAAAATAAGTTTCAATAGTCATAAACTGAAAATCGACCAACATACTCTAAAGCGGTTAGAATCTAAGGATTACTCTATATATCCAAGCAGCTACTTCTTCTTTGCTTCTGTTTCCGGACTAGTCTTCAAAAAGCAGTTCGGAAACAGAAGCAAAACTTTAAACTCAAAGCTTAGGAGATCTATACATTAAATATCAGCTTGATCTCCCTTCTTTCATCCGGGTAATGAAAGCCTAAAGTGATCCGGAACGCCTTAGTATCTACCCTAGTCATCCATAGCGGGTTCAATACCAAGGAAAAGATTTGATCCATCTTTTCGGAAGGTAACCTAGGGGTAGATATTACGCCAAGACCACCCATCCATTTCCAACAGTGACGTAAGCTTCTTACGGTGCTCCTTCAGCTTCAAGTTAAAAGCATTTTTTACCTTGTCCTTTTCTTCTAGCGGAATACCCTTTGCACTTAGATTTTCAAGACTTGGCAAAGGCACTAATTCTTCAAGCTCCCTTTTCTCAATGAAATTCCCTTTTAACATCTTTAGAAAAGTGAACAGCGTAGTCTGAAGCATTTCCATCTTTAGTTCGTCTTTCGCCACGCTTTCAGAAACTGCATATCTGAGGAGTTTATGTGTCTCGTCTAGGAGCACAACACCTGGGGCTATTGCCATTTTTGGATCGTTATTATGAAAATAGTGGATGACGGGGTAGGAGTAATGGTTCAGAGTATGCTGTAGCAGCATTTGGCACAGCTCCGGGCTTCTGTCAAGAAATGAAGCGAATCCTTCCCCATCCCAAGCATTGGCCAAGATCTGCTGTGGCGTCTTCCCCATGCTGCTGATATAAAGGCTAAGTTTACTTTCAAGGCCTACTGCAGAGAGTACTGGCACAAAATAGGTGATGGAGGCAGTAATAAAAGTCAAACCGGAGAAAGCCGCCGCCCCTGTCACGATACGCCAGGGATCAGTGGAGGCCACGAAATCCCCCACCCCCAGCGTGGACAGGGTGAAACCCGCTTAATAGAGCTTCTCCAGGACGTTGGCGTTGGCTTTGGTGGTGCTGTTGACGATGGAGCCGGCATCTGAAAGTAGCATCAGAAATAGGACTAGCCAAAGCCCCAGTATCCAGATCATAAGGATGCAAACAAGAATGGACGGCCCGGCATATGGCAACAGCTTGGAACTGCCTTTTTTTCCTGAGAAAATAAAAAAAAAGTCCTAAACTGCCTTGGCCACCATAGCGGTGATCTTGCCGCCTCCATTGGAAGATAAGGTAGTTTTTATGATGTCTAGCGCAGTAGACATGAAAAGGATGGTACCTAGGCTGAAATATAAATATCCCATAGAATACTTCATGATTAGTCCCGTGTTGGGTAAACGTATATGAAGGTAGATGAGTTGAAGCTCTTAATTCCAGGCTCTTGGGATATGTGACAGGCTTGCCTTGGCTAAAATACCTAATTGGATATTAAAGAGCAGTTTAGGACTTGTTCTCCCATTAGGTTATATATAATTATGCAGAAACAATCCATAATTATATATAACCGGTAAAAGAGGAGCAAGTATAGTGTAGCATAAGTATACTGATTTTTCAATCCCTTCCTTGATGCCTTCTATGCAACTCCGACACTATCTTCAAAAGTTCATCCACTATGCACGGGAGGCTAAGCAGGTTACCATTTACAATAAAGCAGGTTTGGTGCATGACCTTGCCAATTTCCTGCAAGAGAATCTGCCCAAGGAAAATTTTGGCGTACAGTTGCACAGGAAGGCGAAGGAAGTGGTGGTGAACACAAATGGTGAAGGATTAGCTAAAGAAGCCATTGATCTATACGTTTTTCATATAGCTGGAAAAGAACAGCACGCACTTCAGGTTATAGTATACGGTGGGCAGTCTAGCGAAAACATGACGTCTGAAATACAACATCAATTGCGTTTGATGAAATCCCTGAAAGAGGAAGGTTTTTTAGAAACCCACCTCTTCTTGGCCTGCCAACAACACACACAAGAAGAAGAAGAAGAACATCCTTCTTTTCCTTTGCAGATGGAGTGGCAAGAACTGCAACCGGTCACCCAAGATAGAAACGGTTCTTGGATATGTGCCATCCAGACGCTGTAGCAAGCACTCCTCCAGTCACTTGTACCTATTGATCAGCTACGCAACTAGATAAAGCATACATGGAAGGTAAGAACGAGATTCTGCAGAAGATAAGGGATCCATCCCTTACAGGTAAAATGAAACTCATTTTGCTGCTTGCCCTGCCCGCGGTCATAGAGAACTTTTTTCAGACTTTCATCGGGTTTGTGGACGTTTATTTCCTATCTAAAATAGGTTTAGCCGAAGTGTCCGCCGTGGGTGCCACCAATGCCATCCTTGCCATCTACTTTGCTGTTTTCATGGCTATCGGGGTAGCCTCCAATATAAGGGTAGCCAACGCGTTGGGGGCAAACAACGCGGAGAGAGCAAGGCATATAGGCCAGCAGGCGTTAATACTAGCCGTTCTCTTTGGGGTTCTTACAGGAGTTGTGACTTTGTTTTTTGCCCGGCCCCTGCTCATGCTCATGGGCCTTGAGGAACAGGTGCTGGACATAGGCGAGATTTACTTCAGGATCGTGGCCATTCCATCTATCTTCATGTCTCTCATGTTTGTGCTTAGCGCAAACCTCAGAGGGGCCGGAGATACCCGCTCTCCCATGAAAGTGAGTATCATCATCAATGTCATACACGCCGCCTTAGGGTATGCGCTAATCTTTGGGGTCTGGGGTTTCCCAGAAATGGGGGTGGCCGGCGCGGCGTTGGCGACAGTGGCCTCACGCCTGTTAGGCACCCTTCTGCTTATCTACTATATCCAACACTCAGAGAAGTTAGCCTTCAAGAAGAGTTACTGGCAGGTTGACTGGTTACATCAGAAAGAGCTTGCCTCCTTGGGAAGTCCTGCGGCAGCTGAGGTACTTTTCATGCGGGCGGGGCAGATTGTCTATTTCGGTTTCATAGTATCCTTGGGGACCGACGTGTTCGCCGCCCATCAGATTGCCGGCAATGTGGAGGTGATATCTTATATGGTGGGGTATGGTTTCGCCACGGCCGTTACCATCTTGGCCGGGCAACAGATAGGCGCCGCAAAGACAGACGCGGCCGCCACGTATGCCAAGCTCGGCTCTTGGATGGCCCTAGGCTTAATGAGCGTCCTAGGGGCCTTCCTGTTTTTCTTTGGGGATTGGGCCGGCAGTTTATTCACCGAAGATGCCGCAGTGATCAATAACATTGGCATTGCGCTGAAGGTGTCTGGAGCCTTCCAGCCTTTCCTTGCGGTACTTATAACCCTGACAGGGGCCTACCAGGCAGCCAACAATACCACCTTTCCTATGTACCTTACAGCAGTGGGCATGTGGGTGATAA
The DNA here is from genome assembly GCF_014876185.1 of Rufibacter sp. LB8. NCBI lineage: Bacteria > Pseudomonadati > Bacteroidota > Cytophagia > Cytophagales > Hymenobacteraceae > Rufibacter > Rufibacter sp. LB8. The sequence goes on from NZ_JADALJ010000002.1 coordinate 32,927, forward strand.
GGGCAGGCCTTGTTTATTTCCTTGGCATTTACCTTGGCTGGGGACTTACTGGGGTCTGGATAGCCATTGGCATCGATATTATCTTCCGGGCGGGTGCTCTGACCATTAACTTCATTAGGGGAAACTGGATGAAGCTGGAAAAAGCGGCAGAGCCGAAAACAGAATGCCACCCGCAAACCACCAAGGAAACAATGTCAGCATGTGTGAACAACTATTAAAACTGAGAGCATGATAGATATTAGGTTGCAAGAAGGGTCAACACCCATTAAAGCGCAAGAGGTTACCAACCTTCTGCTCATTCCTTCCACTACTGACGGAGGAAAGAACCCTGTAGCCTTGGAGGAAGTACATACCAAGGATGTCCACTTGATAGTAGTATCAGAGGATCTTACATTCTTTTCCCATGAGCATCCAAAAAAGGTAGGCACTGATTACAGCGTTGACCTCTTTTTCCCCCACGGGGGCAAATTCTTGCTCTATTGTGACATAAAGCCCTTAAATAATGCACCGGCAGTCATTAGGAGGACGGTGGAGGTGGAGGGCGTAGAGAAAAGTGCGCAACTGTTCCAAAATGAAGTGCTGGTGTCTAACGTGGGCGATGTAAGCGTATACCTGGAGGAGAGTGCCCCTGGGGCTTTCAAAGTACATATTACTCAGGATGGTGCTTTGGTACCGGTAGCTTCTTTGGGTGATTACCTAGGTGCCAAGGCGCATGTGGTGATGATCCCTCTGGAGAGCAAAGAGTATCTGCATGTCCACCCAATGGTGGAACAGAAAACGCTGGTACTGCATACTACCTTTTCTGCCAAGGGTATCTACAGGGCCTGGGTGCAGCTATTACTGGCAGGTAACCTGTACACCTTTGATTTTGTATTGTCCGTAAAGGAACTGCCAAGCTCCCAGATGCATTCGCATCATTGAGTTAATGATTTAAAGTGCTTTTCTGTAATGCAGGTATCCGCATTTTTAAGTAAAAGGTATCTAAGGAGATGCTTTAGCTGAACTAAAAATGATAATGACACACCCTAAAGTAGTTAATTTACCACAGCTTGAACAAGAAAAACCATTAAAAAGGGAAAGGCAATTGCTGTAACCTTCCCTCTCCAAAATTCTCACCACTGCTTTAAAGAGGATTTAAAATCAATCAATAAGCTAGTATAACCCCGGACATTGACCAGCAGCTATAAAGCAACCGAAGTATTCTTATGCTCCTATTTACAAGTGACGGTTAGTTCTGGCGGTGTTGCCGACAAAAATTATTGCTAAATAACCATTCCTCCAAATCTCGGATTAAGAGTTTGTTTATGATTTGGGATTTCAGGCGAGGAATGGTGGAGTGATGTTCTGCCATAGCATTTTTGAGGAGGGATAGCAGCTTGTTACGGAAAGATAAAAGGCAATATACCTTTTTACAGCGCAATGGCACTACTACAAAAACGGCACGTTGTGAACCGGCTAAAGAAAGAAGACATAAAAATCATGTTTTTTCAGGATATTCTCCCCAGCAACCGGAATAGCTCATGTGCTAGACGTTAGACCTAATAAATATGAAGTAAGGACTGCAGTCTCTCTTATGTGCTTTACTAGACACACTCAGCTTTAGAAACCAATTTGTCTCCGATCAGGTAATTTTGTTTTTATTGTTCAACTAAAAGCGAAGTTGCAAGACAGTAAACAACAAAGGGTTGATTGATTGGAAACTCCCTTGGACGTAACAAGTAACAATCATAGAACTAAAGTAAAGACTGAAATAGTATGGAAATCATAAAATTCAAAACAAACATTAGTAATCAAAGCGATGTAACGAACGTTGCTCCCTATCTGGAAAAAATCGAAGGTATATCCAACTGGCAAGTAGATACAGAGACGGAGGAAAATGTGCTGAGTGTTTCCGGCAAGGATTTAAATCCCCAGGCCATAGAGAATGCCCTTCAGGAAGCAGGCTTCCAAGCAGAGATACTAAGGGTAGTGGGCCTGAGCGGGGATGAACTGTAAACCTAAATTGAAACATCCATAAAATTACAAAGGAGAACCTCATTTGAAGGTTCTCCTTTGTAAAACAATGTATAAATTCTTGCTATTGCGGATGCTCTTGCAGCCACGCATCCAACTCCTGCTTTTCCTTTTGCTGCTCATCCATGATTTTCTGAGCCATGGCTTTTATTTCCGGTGCCTTCGCCTGAGGCAGATAAACTTTTACCATGTCAATACCGCTTTGGTGGTGCATACTCATCAGGCTCGCAAAATGATGGTCGGTGGTACCAGCCATATTATGGTTCATGTTGCCCATCATGCTTTTCATAGGCTGCATCATCTTCATGGTAGCAGCGGTATCGCCAGTTGCGGACTGGTTGTTTTGAGCAAAATCTCTTAATCTGTCCTGCTCTTCCTTTTGCTTCGGCTGGCTCTTTTTAGCCATGTTGACGAGCATTGTATCACTCCCATTGCTTTCCTCTTCCTGGGCCATCTTAATCGCTCCTTCGTGGTGGGTGGCCATTAAATTGGCAAAATCCACATCCGGATTTCCGGTCATTTTGACCTCCTGCATTGCCGTCATATTCTCGTGCATCAGGTCCATCATCTCATTTGACTTCCCAGCTTCCATGTTGTGGCCGGAATGGTCTTCTGTTTTCTCCTTATCGGAGGCCACTTCCGTTTCACCGGAGTTTTGGCTACAGGCGGTAAAGAACAAGGAGGCCCCGCAAAGCATCGCCACCCACTTAGAATTAAACTTATTGTTTTTCATAGCCTTTGTTTAGAGATTAAAATGTAAATCTTATGGGAAAAAGAAGATATGCTGCCGGCAGAAATAGAGGTGATCACCTAGTATAAGCTCACCTATCGTAGTAGCATTTTTAATTTCATGAAGAACTTATTCTAGCACATCAATTACTTTCTCATCCTTAGTTCAAGAGAACCCTGATGGAGGTTTGTCTCGGTAAACAGCATCAGAACTATGTTTGGAAATAAATTATTCTTCATCCATTCTTTTCAGGATAGCCTTCATTTCGGCAATTTCCTTCACTTGGGACTTGATGATTTCGTCAGCCAGTTTTTTCAATTCAGGGTCACTGATATTGGCTTTTTGGCTAACCATGATGGCGGAAGAGTGATGAGGGATCATTGCCTTCATGTATTGCTCGTCAGCAACTAAGACTTGGTTTCTTAAAAAAAGCAGGGCTACAATAAACACAATAGCGCTTGACGCATAAATTATCATGTTTAACTTTTTATCTTCATACATGTTCCGCATCATCAATAACATTACTACGGCCATAGGCGCTACCATCAATAAGGTAGTATAGACCCTTGTAGCACTTAGATAAATATGTTCTACTTGGTCCACATTTAAGAACATTACCGCGTACATGATTGCAAACGATACTGTTAGCATGTAAAAGAACTTCTTATAATGGTTGTTTTTCATTTGGAGTAGTTGTTTCTATCCTGAATCATATTTTGCCAATTCCCAATTCCCTCTTTGGTGCATAGCTTATTGTAGCCCTATATATTAGAATACAGCTATACTCTTTGGATAAGCGTTTTATACGAAGTGCTCAGGGACTAGTTATTTAGGGCGGATAGAGCAAAAGGATTTAAAATATGGAATTGTGGTTTTCTAGCCAATAAATGCCCATAAATAGGGAGACAGGAGATAACCACTATATTAATCTGCATTATTATATCATCCTTTTCTTAAATTATACAAATAGATTCCCCCATCATTTAGCCTCAGAAGCTCTATCGGTAGTACATGGTGTCATTTTACTTTATAAAGACGCTCCTCCGAATTAATATAATAGGCATAAGTATCCAAAGGCTCCTGTACCCCTGCTGCTGATGGAGATAAAATATTGAAAGATGAAGCATCTTTGGTCGGTGGTCCCATAACAGTAAAGTTTGCTGAAAAAGTACAACAACGCCCAAATTATATAAATCTAATCAAGGATAATTAAAAACATATATTTCCCTATAGGGTAAAACTATAGAGTTTACAATGTTAAAAAACCTAACTAATTACTACCATGCACAATTCTCAATATCAATCCGTTATACAAGCCCTTAATGCTTGTGCTGCTGCCTGTGACCATTGTTACGATGCCTGTTTACAGGAGCAGGATGTTAAAATGATGGCCCGCTGTATTCGCCTGGACCGTGATTGCTCCGACATCTGTAAGCTTACCGCCAGCGCATTGGCACGCAATTCAGAAGTAGCTAAAACACTGTTGCAAGCCTGTGCCGATATCTGCCGGGAATGTGGAATTGAATGCGCAAACCATAAACACATGCAGCATTGTTTAGAGTGTGCAGAAGCTTGTAAAGCCTGTGAAGAAGCCTGCCGGAGCGCGTTATAATTTAATGTACCAATACTGAAGGGATGTAAATGGCAATATTACTGCCTATTTACATCCCTATTTAGTTAAAAACTTTTTTTCAAGAAGTACAGATTACTCATTTGAGATTCACTTTCAAAATCATAATGGCATTTTCTAGAAAGTCTTTATGTCTTTGATTATTGTATTCTGTTAATTATCCTGCTCAACTGATATTTCCCTAAAAGCCATTTGAAGTGATGTGTGCGCTTCCTAAAGACACCATAAAATATATAAGTCTAATCCTTAATTGTGCAAAACTAATCATGAAGGTATAAGTAAGATAATAGTATTTTGACTTATAAAAATCTACTATGAATATGAAAAATTTATTATCCTTTCGGTTAGGCTTGGTACTTCTTTCCGCTTCATTGCTTTTAACATCTTGTGATGATGAAGATGATGGGCTTGCGATTCAACCTCATGACCAAAATGCAATGATGTCTATTATGCATAGCATGATGGATAAAATGGAAGCTATGTCCATGAACGAAGACCCTGATATTGCCTTTGCCCGAATGATGATTATGCACCACCAGGGAGCCATTGACATGTCAAATGAAGAATTAAATACTGGAGATGATGCAACCATCAGAGCCATGGCTCAGAAGATAAAAGAGGAGCAGCAGAAAGAAATAGCGGAATTGCAGGCTTTTATCACCTCTTATCAGCCTGACCAGCCAGCCGACAACACTTTCAATATGGAGCTGATGAGTTCAATGGAAAAATCTGGTAAACAGAGCGACTTGCAGGTATTGACCGGAGACACAGACCAGGACTTTGCCCAACTAATGAGTGTACACCACCAATCCGCTATTGAGAACTCCAGGTCTGTAATGGAGCATGGCACCAGCGCCGAAATCAAAGAAATGGCACATATGATGATAAACGCTCAGATGGCGGAGATTCAGGAATTGCAAGAATGGCTGTTGGCTAATAAAAGCTACTAACGTTTAATCTGATTAAAAAAACGTCTCCGCCATAAAGCAGAGACGTTTTTTTATATAAATTATGTAAGGACCTGAATATGAAAAAACTCACTCCCCCGGTTGTAGCACTGGTTATATTACTTTTAATGTTTGGAAAAGAGGCGACTGCCCAAACTGATACCGTTACCTATCACATCTCCATTAGCCAGAAAAATGTAAATATTGCTGGTAAAGAGAGTATGGGCCTGACCATAAACGGGTCTATCCCAGGACCTACGTTGCGGTTTCCTGAAGGAGGCTACGCTGTCATATACGTCAAAAATGAGATGGATGTGGAAACTTCCGTGCACTGGCATGGCTTGCTGCTGCCTAATTTCCAGGATGGTGTTCCTTATCTGACCACACCTCCCATTGAACCGGGCAAAACCCTTAAATATGAGTTTGCCTTAAGGCATGCGGGCACCTATTGGTACCACTCCCACACCGGCCTGCAGGAACAGTCTGGCGTATATGGTTCCATTGTTATCGAACCCAAAGAAAAAACGTTGGACTACGCCCGAGACTTTTTCGTGGTTCTGTCTGACTGGACTTATGAAAAGCCAAAGAATGTCTTGAAGAACCTGAAACGCGGGCTAGAGATCTATGATATACAGAAAGGTACGTCAACCCCGCTGGGCATGGTCATAGCAAGGGGGGCCTTGGGGGCGCAGCTTGACTTCTGGAGGCAACGGATGGAAGGGGCCGATATAGCCGATATTTACTACCCTGCTTTTCTTACCAACGGTCAACCTGTGCAGGAATACCCGGAGTTTACACCGGGTGAGAAAGTAAGGCTACGCATCATAAATGCCGCCGCCTCCAGCCAATTCTGGCTGACCTTCGGCGGAGAAGAACCGCTGCTGGTAGCCGCCGACGGTTTGGATGTAGTGCCTGTGCAACGGAACAAGACATTCATTGCCGTAGCTGAAACCTATGATTTCATTGTCACTATTCCGCAAAACGGCAGAATGGAGGTAAGGGCTACCGTGCAGGATGGCTCCGGTCAAACAAGCGCCTTCTTCGGGAAAGGTCCTGCCCTTAGCGCGCCAGATGTGCCCCGGCCAGATAAAGTAGCCATGATGCAGCAAATGGCCGGGATGAAAATGAGAATGGGGGCTCCTGCCTCCAAGTTCAATCCGGGCAAGGAAGAACCTGTTGAAATGATGAACAAGTGGGGGATGCAGATGGAAGGAGAAATGGCCATGGGGCAAATGGGCGGAATGAATCACGACCCGGCTAATGTTGGCAAGATGCAGAAAGGGAGAAAAGATGGGATGAGTAATTCTAAAGATTCTCTGGCCACCTCTAAAACAAGCCATGCCAACATGTCCCACCAAGGAGCAAACCGGCAGGCAAACAAGATGGAAATGGAAAAATCGGGGGAGAAAATAAAAACGGATTCGGTGTCCGCTAGTGGAATGGACCATGGGAAGAATACTGCCTCCATGAGAAAATCAGCCACAAGCTCCGGAATGCCTATGGCAGGGATGGGTCAGGAAAGTAGTGAGCAAGGCATGGCCGGCATGGGCATGTTCGCTGAATACAACTATGATTACTTAAAATCGCGGGAGAAAACAGATTTCCCAACCGGTAAACCGGTTAAGGAAATGGTGCTGAACCTAACCGGTAACATGGTGCGCTACATTTGGAGCCTGAACGGAGTGCCCTTAAAAGAAGCGGACAAAATAAAAATCAACAAAGGCGAAGTAACGCGCATTACCCTTAACAACCTGACCATGATGCACCACCCCATGCACTTGCACGGGCATTTTTTCAGGGTTATCAACGGGAACGGAGAATATTCCCCTCTGAAGCATACCGTAAACGTGGCTCCCATGCAAAAGGTAGTCATTGAATTTGATGCCAATGAGTACGGCGACTGGTTCTTCCACTGCCATGTCCTGTACCACATGGACGCGGGCATGGCACGGGTCTTTAGTTACGGTACCCCCAGGGACGAAAGGCTGGAACGCTATCCTCTATCTATCCTCACAAACAAAAGCAATCATTTTTTTACCTGGGGTGTCGTTGACGCAGCCTCCCATATGACTGAACTTAACCTCGTGTCCTCCAACATAAGGAACCAGTTTGTTTTAAACGCAGAATACGGTTGGAATAAGAACCTGGAAGCAGAATTTACCTACGGGCGGTTCCTATATGACTACCTCAGTGTTTTCGGAGGCGTCAACGTGGAAAACGAAGAGGACAATAGCCTTGACGAAATACAACCCACGGCCATTGTAGGCTTCAGGTACTTAACTCCGTACCTTTTTAACCTGGACGTTCGGATTGACAACAAACTCCGGCCCCAGGTAAGCTTAGCCCGGGAGGTACTTGTATTCCCCCGGACTTTCCTGTTCGGGGAGTTTGAATACCAAGCTGACTTTGGTTGGGTAAAAGATACGCGAGAAGGCAATGTAAGCAGCGGAGATGGTTACACGAGGGAAATAGTCTGGAGAATCGGTTCTGAATATCTTATCTCTAAAACCTTCTCGCTTATGGCAAACTATGATAACAGGTTTGGTGCGGGGGGAGGATTGACCGTCAGGTTCTAAAGGGACAGTTATTAGGGTCTATCAGTAGTTCAAGGGAAACTATAATGGCTGTACGGAAAGACAACAATAGTCAATCGTTTTTTCAGATGAACAAAATAGTATAACGCTTTTTAAAAATTATGTCACACATTAACCTAAGTCAATGGGTATTTTTATGAAAGAAAGCTGAGTGCCTAAATGAGTACTTGTGCCATATGTCTTAGTTGAAAACCAAACAATAATTGAACGATTATGGAAACTCTGAAATTTAAAACCAATATCAAATGCGGTGGATGTATAGCCACTGTTACCCCCTTCCTAAACAGTGAAAAAAGTGTGGAGAAGTGGCAAGTAGACACTAATAACCCTGATAAAATTTTAACTGTCGAAGGAAGTACCGTAAGCGAGCAGGAAGTAGTAGAGGCGGTTGAGAAAGCTGGCTTCAAAATAGAGCCACTTCAATAGAGCCACTTTAATAGAAGAGCAGAAACAAAGGGGTAATCTACAAAATTACCCCTTTGTTTTTTATTCCGAATCATCCTCAATTAAACCCGTAGACTATGGACCACTCCCATCATAACCACCATCCGAACAACGAAAGGAATGCTAAAGGCACAGAGGCAGCGGAGAAAATAGCCGAGAAAACCTTACATGCCCATAACCGGGCGATACCCAACGAGGGACAGCACCCTTCTGGGCACGGGGAGCACGGCCACGACCATCATGCCATGATGATCGATGATTTCCGGAAAAGGTTTTGGGTCTCTCTGCTACTATCGGTACCGGTCATCATCATTAGCCCGATGGTACAGGATATTTTGGGGTACCGGCTGGAAATACCCTTTAACATGTACATCGCCTTTGTCCTGTCTTCTGTCATCTTCTTTTACGGGGGGTGGCCGTTCCTGACCGGTTTTAGGGATGAGGTAAAGAAGGGGGCTCCCGGCATGATGACGTTGATTGCAATTGCAATAACGGTAGCTTACCTCTACAGTACCGCTATCGTCTTCGGACTGGAGGGAATGGATTTTTTTTGGGAACTGGCTACCCTCATCGTCATCATGCTCTTGGGCCACTGGATAGAAATGAAATCCGTTTTAGGAGCTTCCCGCGCCTTGGAGCTGTTGGTTAGTCTCATGCCCTCCGAAGCGCATGTCATAAGAGGGGGGGAAACAGTAGATGTCAGGATTGATGCCCTGCAAAAAAACGACCTGATACTGATAAAGCCAGGCGAGAAGATCCCGGCTGATGGCCTTATAGAGGAGGGGGAAAGCTATGTGAATGAAAGCATGCTCACCGGCGAAAGCAAGCCCGCGCAGAAGGTAAAAGACGATAAGGTGATAGGGGGCTCCATAAATGGGACCGGCTCTCTGAAAGTAAAGGTGCAAGGAACCGGTGAAGAGAGCTACTTGAACAAAGTCATCAGCCTGGTGCAGGAAGCCCAGAAAACTAAATCAGACACGCAGCACCTGGCGGATAAAGCCGCCCGTTGGTTGACGTATATCGCCCTCTTCTCAGGTTTTGCCACCTTTACCGTTTGGCTCTTGATTGGAGCAGAATTGGCCTTTGCCCTGGAGCGGATGGTGACGGTAATGGTAATCTCCTGTCCGCATGCGCTCGGTTTAGCGGTACCTTTGGTAGTAGCCATATCTACGGCAATTTCCGCTAAAAACGGCCTGTTAATCCGGAACCGGACGGCCTTTGAAAACTCCCGCAAGATAACCACTATCATCTTCGATAAAACCGGTACGCTTACCGAAGGCTCCCACCAACTGGCCCGGATTATTTCCTTCCATCCGGCCTATCCGGAAAAAGAGCTGCTGCGACTTGCCGCTGGGGTGGAGCAAAATTCAGAACATTATATTTCCCAAGGCATCTTAAAGCAGGTAAAGGCGGAAAATATTACCATTCCCACTGCAGAAAGCTTCAATTACCTGCCTGGAAAAGGTTTGGAAGGCACCGTGGAGGGCAGGTCAGTAAAGGTAGTAGGCCCTAATTATATTTCAGAATTCGGTATTCAGGTTCCGGAAAGCGATGCGGAGGAAGGGGTAGAAACGGTAGTCTATGTGTTGATAGATGAAACGGTAGCTGGCTTTATCAGCCTGAGGGATAAGATTCGTCCGGAATCCGCCGAGGCAATAAGGATCCTCAAGGCCAACGGCATCAAGAACCTTTTACTGACCGGTGATAATGACCGGGTGGCGAAGAGCGTGAGCGACACCTTGCAGATGGATGGCTTTCTGGCCAACGTATTACCCCATCAGAAGCAGGAGAAGATAAAGGAATTACAAGCCAAGGGTGAATTTGTGGCTATGACTGGCGACGGAATCAATGATGCCCCAGCATTGGCGCAAGCGGATGTGGGTATTGCTGTTGGCTCCGGAACAGATGTTGCTGCTGAAACCGCCGATATTATCCTGGTCAACAGCAACCCAAAGGATATTGCTTCTTTGATTCTTTTCGGCAAAGCTACTTACCGTAAGATGATTCAGAATATCATATGGGCCACTGCCTATAACGTCATAGCTTTGCCTTTGGCGGCAGGAGTTTTATATAAACAGGGTATTATGGTATCACCGGCCATCGGAGCCGCTTTGATGAGCATGAGTACGGTTATTGTGGCCATCAACGCCCAGTTGTTACGGAACCAGATTAAAAACCAATAGATTTAAAAGCCTAGGGCCTGCCAGTCTGACCAGCCCTAGGCTTTTACAATTGGGAAACGCATTATAAACTTATAGCTGCTGCGCTTTCAAACGCAGGCTGTTAGCAACTACTGAAACCGAACTCAGCGCCATCGCCGCCCCGGCAATCATAGGGTCCAATAAGAAACCATAGAAAGGATAGAGCAAGCCAGCTGCGATTGGAATGCCGACGAGGTTATAGATAAAAGCCCAGAATAAATTCTGCCGGATGGCATTCACGGTCAACCTGGATAACTTCAGGGCCTTCGGTAACAATTGCAAATCAGAGGTAATGAGAGTCATCTTGGCTACGTCAATGGCTATATCCGAACCTTTCCCCATTGCGATGCTTACATCTGCCTGCGCCAGTGCCTGAGAGTCATTAATCCCGTCCCCTACCATCCCTACGACTTTGCCTTGGCTTTGAAGAAGCTTCACAAAATCAGCCTTCTCGCTTGGCATTACCTCGGCTTGGAAATGCTGAATCCCCACCTGCCGGGCAACTGAAGCCGCCGTTCGGGCATTATCACCAGTCAGCATATAAACCTCGATTCCCCTTTGCTGCAGTAATTCAATCGCCTTAGCCGATGTCTCTTTCACTTTGTCGGCAATGGCCAAGATAGCCACTACCTCTCCCTCCTCTGCAAAATAGATCACGGTTTTGGCCGCCTCTGCCCAATTTTCGGCCACACTGGACAGTTCGCCTGAAACCGATATTTCCTCTGCAGCCATGTACTTAGGGCTGCCCACTAAGTAGAAGCGTCCCTGCCAGCTTGCCTTCACCCCTTTTCCGGTTACGCTATCGAACCCATCTATCTCCACAGATGGGACCGCGCCTTCCCGCAGGTGGCGGGCTACGGCTTCCGCTAAAGGGTGCTCTGACAGCTGTTCCAGGGAGAAAAGCACGGATTGCAGTTCTTTGAAACGTGGGCGGGCTTCTTCCGACCAGAAAACATCCGTTACTACTGGCTTGCCTTCGGTAATGGTGCCGGTTTTATCTAGAATAACAGCATTCAGGCGGTGTGCCTGTTCCAAGCTCTCGGCATCTTTTATCAGGATACCATGTTCGGCTCCCTTCCCTACCCCTACCATGATAGCCGTGGGGGTGGCCAGACCTAAAGCGCAGGGGCAGGCAATAACCAACACCGTTACGAAAGCCAGTAATCCTTGTGAAAGGCCGTTATCACCGCCTAAAAACAGCCAAGTAGCCAAAGTGACAAGAGCAAAAACAAACACAACGGGCACGAAAATCCCGGCTATTTTATCGACTAATTTCTGCACCGGGGCTTTAGAACCCTGGGCATCCTGCACTAATTTAATGATTTGCGCTAAAAGAGTCTCACTGCCCACCTTTTCAGCCGTAAAGCGGAAGCTGCCTTTTTGGTTAATTGTTCCGGCAAACACTTTGTCTCCCATTTTTTTGGAAACCGGCACCGGCTCCCCGCTTATCATCGATTCGTCAACATAAGAAGAGCCGGAGGACACTTCACCGTCTACCGGTACTTTTTCGCCGGAACGCACGAGAAGAACATTTCCTTTCTGGATAGTTGAAATGGGCACTTCGCGTTCCTGGTCTCCCTCAACAAGCCAAACTGTTTTAGGCTGCAACCCGATCAGTTTTTTAATCGCTGAGGAGGTACTGGATTTTGCCCGCTCTTCCAGCAATTTTCCCAGCATAATAAAAACAATGACAACCGCAGCTGCCTCGAAATATACGTGGGGATGTAAGTTCCGCGCATGCCAAAAACCCGGATTTACCGTATTGAAGACACTAAAAGCAAAAGCAGTACCGGTACTTAGAGCTACCAGCGTATCCATGTTGGCCTTGCCATGGCGGGCTTGCTTAAAGGCATTGACAAAGAAATTTCGCCCAAATACAAACAGTACCGGGGCGCTTAAAGCCATCATTATCCAATTGCCATAAGGCATATCCATAAAGAACATCCCGATGACTACCACAGGCAACGTAAGTAGCCCCGCCATAACAGTCTTTCTTTTGAGCTCCCGGTAATGGTTCTGCTGGGTTTGCTCTTGGATTTCCTGGGCGTTTTCAGTGTCTATTATCAAGTCATACCCGACCGATTGAAGCGCCTTTTGCATATCCGTTACCTGCACCTTCTCCGGATTATAGGTCACCTGTAAAGTCTGGGTCGCAAAGTTGACATTGGCCTGGGTAACGCCCGGCGTGCTGGCAACCATGGATTCCACACTAACCGCACAAGCTGCACAGGTCATGCCGGTAACTGGCATGGAAACCTGTGAAGCCACTCCCTCTGAAGCCAAAACCGGTGCTTGTGGAGCTTTTATATCATTTCCCATATAGTTTTATCATTATTTCTTCTTATCAAATTTACGGCTGACCCAAGATGAAGTCGTTACAGAATTTGGGAAAAGAGTAATATGTTTTTGCGGTACCATACAAACAACCGACTCTTAGATATTATATATAAAGAGTGGATGGGAAATTAGAATAGAGAGTTGTTAAAGAGAAAAGCATGCTTATAAATTAATTTAACATAATTTTCTAGATAACACACATCCACCCCTATTTTACAAATCAGGAACGTTCGTTGCTGATTTGTAAAATAGGGGGTAACTTAGCAAAAAGTAAAATTAAAAGGGCGGCAGGGGAGAAAAGCCATATGTTTTTGCAGTTGCAAAACAGCACCTGAAATTCCAGCTGCCACTCTTATATATATGGAGTATCAGAAGTACATCGCCTACTACCGGGTATCAACCGTCAAGCAGGGCAGGAGCGGCCTGGGTCTGGAGGCCCAGCGCGCCGCCGTCATCTCCTTCACCAAAAACCCGGACGGTATCATTCGGGAGTTCACCGAGCATGAGTCGGGCAAGAACGACGACCGCCCGCTTCTGGAGCAAGCGATACTGGCGGCGAAAAAGCAAAATGCCACTTTGATCATCGCCAAGCTGGACCGGCTGAGCAGGGAGGGGGCCTTCCTTTTCCAGCTTAAGAAAAGGGTGGAGAAGAACAACATCAACTGGCTGTGCCTGGACATCCCTGAGATGAATACGCTCAACATCGGTATATGGGGAACCATGGCCCAGCACGAGCGGGAGCAGATAAGCAAGCGCACCAAGGCGGCGCTCCAAGCGCTGAAAGCGCGGGGCCGGAAATTGGGCAACCTGGATAACCTGACCGATACCGGCCGGGAACTTGGGGTGGAGGCCATCAAGAAAAAAGCCGCGGACAATGATAATAATCGAAGAGCGGCCGAGCTGATCCGTCTTTATAAGGAGCAAAAGCTGACCTGGCTGGCCATTGCCGGGAAACTGAACCAATCCGGTTTCAAGGCAAGCAGAGGAGGGGAGTTTCAGGCTGTTCAGGCACAGAGGATCTTTAATCGATATTGTACGGAAGACTTAAAAGAGCCTTCCTCTTTTTCTAACATGTCTGGATAAGGAGAAAAGTCTGATTATGCTACGTCAGCTATTCGTTTCCCACTCTTCAACCCCAATAGCTCCCTTATAATCACGTTGCTCTATTTTTCAAACCAATAAATAGAAAAAATCCGTGCAATTGGTCTTGTGCCTTTTGTCAACCTGATAGAAGGCTTTTTATTCTAGAAATCTTGGAAGGTGCTTTACAAATAGACGCTGTTTGAAAACTTCAACTGTTTGTACCGTAACCAGAACAGGTTTTCTGCTGAACATAACCTTCTTTCTTAGTCGGCTTTCAGAAAATTGCGCAGTAAGCGTAAGGCAAAGATCGGTCTAAGTGTAAGGTTCAATACCCGCCTTCCCCATGATAGCAAGACCTTTAATACAAGCACCTCATTTAAAACTAGACATTGACATCTCCTCAGGATATCTTACTTAATAAAGTGTGACAGGCCCCATTATAAATCTCCAGCTCATTGTTTTCTTTAAGCACCATCACCGATACTTAATACCTTTGGCATATGCACCTCATGGTTAAAAATATGGTCTGACCCGCTGTTGTAACATCAGTTGGAGAAATTCTAAAGAAGAATAAACTGCAGGCAAGCTATGTGCGGCTGGGTGAGGTGGGGCTGACCGAGGAACCATTCAATGACCAACTGCAGCAGCTTGCTTAAGATTTGAAAGCAATGGGCTTTGAATTGCTGGACGACCATAAAAACAGATGATGGAACAGGTCAAAAGCCTACTTATCCCGAAAGTGCGGTCCGGAAGGATAGAGGAGCATTTTATGATAAGTAAATACTGGGGCGAAAATATCTATAGGGACTACTCTGCTATCAGCAAGTTGTTCTCGGAGGTGGAGGGCATCAAAATTGAGCAGTTCTTCATCCTGCAGAAGACTGAGAAAAAACAAAGCTGCTGGCCTACAATGGGGAGACGCTGAGCCAAATCGCTTTTAACCTGGGGTGTAGCAACATCCAGAACCTCTCCAACCAGTTCAAGAAGATTGCCGGCATTACCCCATCCCAGTTCAAGCTACTCGGCTTGCCTCTCCTCAGACCCATAGACAGCCTCACATAAAAGGGCTGACACGGATACTTATTATTTCATCCGTAGAGTAATCTATACATCTTTTCAAAATTATGTACAGCCTACACTTTGCATAAATGGCACCTTTGTTTTGTCTCAATGGAAAAACATGGAAGAGACAAAGAAAATAGGCAAACCATCCAACCTTCCGCTATCCGGGTGGAAAGCGAGCACTGCGCCCGGATGCCCTGATCGATGACAAAGGGCTCGCCAAGATGACCATTATTCCCTCTGAGCTATCCAAGATACCGAAGGCCATCAGACTCCCCCAAAAGACGTTGCAACCATCAGGCAGAACCTATTCTGGGCTTTTATCTAAAACGTCAACGGATACCCTTGGTAGCGGGCGACAATGGCCTTGAGCAGTGTCAGCGTGGTGAGCTACAGTTTGCGCTTGAAATGGCTGAAACTGTAGCTCACCAATATAGTATAAATCTTTTCCAAAATACTGTAACATCCTTAGGGATTACATAGGTAATTTTGCAGTGTTAGAACCAAAGAAACAAACAGCTATGAAGACGCTAGAGTTAAAAACAAATATCATGTGCGGTTCATGTATTGCCAAAGCGACGCCTTCTCTCAATGAGGCGATCGGCGAGGGCAGTTGGCGAGTAGATACCCAAAGTCCGAAGAAAATCCTTTCTGTGACCAGCGATAAACTGAGTGAGGAAGAAGTGATCAAGGCCGTAGAAAAATCAGGTTACAAGGCTGAAAAGCTTTCCTAAGCCAAAGAACCATATAGGTGAGGGATTGCTGTAAAACGGGCGATGAACAACCCGCAAAGAAGTGGTATAAATGGGCGAGATGGCTAATCTATGTGGCTGTAGCGCTAGTATTTTTCTTTGTAGTACTAAGGCAGATTGAATATTAATCTTTTGATACCTAAAACAAAATAATGAGAGTAATAACTTTTCTCCCTTCAGTTTTTGTTGTACTTGTACTGACTTCCTGTTTGTCTGGGCAAGAATCAAATCAACCTGAAGAAGTGGTTTCAACGATGGGTCGTACAGATTTAAAGTCTGGCCCAAAAGCACTTGGTCAGAATGAACAACTACAACCGACTATGACAGTAGAGGGATTACCCAAAGACCTTGTCTGTATGGTGAATGATGCCTATATGGGGAAGAAACAACTCCCCATTAAGTTTGAAGGAAGAATGTACTACGGTTGCTGCGAGATGTGTGTAAAAAATATCATGTCCGACCGCAAGGTTCGTGTAGGCCTAGACCCAGTGTCAGGGCAGGAAGTGGACAAATCCAATGCGTTTATAGCTTTGAAAGAGGGTGCCATTGATGATGAAGTTATTTACTTTGAATCAGAAGCAAACTATAAACAATATATTGAAAAGTGATATTTAAAGTAATAGACACAGGGGTACTAAATGGGCTTACATCATTACGGATACAGCTTTTTATCAATTTTTGGCACTGTTTCTTTAAGCAGTCAACATTAATCCAGTAATGTATTGACATTGAGGCTTTACCTAATTGTATAAACTATAAAAATATATATAATTAGATAATGCATAATAATTTTTATCTTTGCACAAAGAACTTGGCTAGTCTGACAACAATTCTGGCCGGCTAACGTTTTGGCACTGAATCAAATCCCACAGGATGACCTTACTACAGAGATTCATACACCTTAGCCTGATCGTTGCCATCTCAATGGCCACGATGGGGTTCCGCGTGGCCGGGTCTCAATGTTCAGGGGGTAAAGATGCTGAGATAGGCTTTTTTGCAGAACCAAGCTGTTGCTGTAAAGAGGGTTCGAAAGGCCCGATGAAGTCCTGTGGTGACTTCTCCTGTGTGATGCCCAGAGGTGCGACAGCCCAAGCCAGCTTTAACTCTCCTTCCCAACAGGTTGTCCAGATAGCGAATGTGCCCGTAAGCTTTCCAAGCTTTACCGAAACCATCCGCCCGGTTATCCTGGAATCCATTCCCCATGTTACCCTGCCCCCGCCCATCTCCGGGCGAGACATTGGCATCCTGCATCAGACTTTCCTTATTTGATTTCCTTTCTTTTTAGAAGCCGCGCCTAACCTTTCTATTGGGCTGCCTTCTATCCTGTAAATTCGATTCAGCGATCTAGATCAGAGCGATTGGCTTCCTTGGCCGATATGTAATCTGACGTTTAAAGGCGTTGCTTTTACCCCTGCCTCTAAGGGGCAATGATGTCCTGATTCCGGAATTTACGGCCTTATCTTCTTATAACCCTTGCCAGATAGAGTCCCTTCAGTTTAGAACCACTGAGGCTGACTCCTGTCTATTTTTATTGTTTGCAGAGCGCTTTTGGGCCCTGTAGGCTAAGTCTGTGTTTTTTAAACTTCCAACCATACCTTTTTATGAAAACTCTGAAAGTAACCATTGCATTGGCCTTCTTCGGCGTGACTTTATTCTCATCATGCGACAGCTCTGGAACTGAGCAGAAAACAGCCGAGGGGACAACCTCAGAGGCACAGGTGGCGGGCGTTACCTACACATGCCCCATGCACCCGGAAGTGGTGAGCGATGTGAAGGGCAAGTGCCCTAAGTGCGGCATGTTCCTAGAGGAGGTGAAGCCAGGCGAAAAGCTGGATTCTGCCGCCGCTGCCCAACAGCACCATGAGGGCGAAGAGCAACACTAATCGCTTTTGATTTAATGGTTAAACCGTAAGGTGAGACCAAAGCGTTTATGCCGTTTTTGGGGTGTTTTACAGAAAACACCCCAAAAACGCATGGCAAATGATGCCAAATAACTTACCTATTTTATGATTGGCAAATTAATTTCCTTTTCCCTCCGCAACCGGATGATTGTCCTGCTTATTGCGGCAGGCATGTTTGGTTGGGGAGTCTATTCAGTCACCACCAGTAAGGTAGACGCCATCCCTGACCTCTCAGAGAACCAGGTGATTGTGTTCACAGAGTGGATGGGCCGCAGCCCGCAGATCATAGAGGACCAGGTGACTTACCCGCTGGTGACCAACCTGCAGGGCATGCCGCAGGTCAAGTATGTGCGGGGCGTCTCCATGTTCGGGATGAGCTTCATCTACATCATCTTTGATGATAAAACAGATATCTACTGGGCGCGGGAACGGGTGCTGGAGCGCCTCAACTACGCCAACCGCCTTTTGCCGGAGGGGGCAATTCCTACTTTAGGGCCAGACGGTACCGGTGTGGGGCACATTCTCTGGTACACCCTGGACGCCTCAGGTATGGACCTTGGCGAGCAGCGCGCGGTGCAGGACTGGTATGTGAAGTTCGCGCTGCAGAACGTGCCGGGTGTGAGTGAGATCGCCTCCTTCGGTGGTTTTCAGAAGCAGTACCAAATCACCATTGACCCCAATAAACTCACCTATTACAACCTATCCGTGCCGCAGGTGATGGCCGCCGTGCGGGCCAATAACAATGAGAGCGGTGGCCGCAAGTTTGAGATGAGCGACATCGGCTACATCATCAAGACAACGGGCTATCTGCAGTCCATGGAGGAGATAGAGAGCATTCCCATCACCACCCAAAATACCATACCCGTGAGTGTGCGTGACGTGGCCACCGTGCAGATGACGGGGGAAAGCCGCCTGGGCATTTTTGACCTGAACGGCGAGGGTGAGGCCGTGGGCGGTATTGTGGTGATGCGCTACGGTGAGAATGCCGAGGAGGTGATCAGGAACGTGAAAGCCAAGATGGAAGAGGTCTCAGCGGGTCTGCCGAAGGGGGTCAAGTTCAACATCGTCTATGACCGCAGCGGGCTCATCAATGAATCTGTGGATTCTATCAAAACTACATTGATAGAAGAGATGCTGGTGGCCTCTGCCATTGTGTTCTTGTTCCTATTCCATTGGCGCAGTGCCTTGATCATCATCATTCAACTGCCGCTTTCCATTGCCATCGGCTTTATTCTGTTGAATGCCTTTGACATCACCTCCAACATTATGTCCCTGACTGGGATCGCCCTGTCTATCGGGGTGATTGTAGACGATGCCATTGTGATGGTAGAAAACGCATATCGGCACCTAGCCGATGCCCAAATAGAAGAAGAGAACCATGGATAATAAGAAACGACTGTCCATCATAGAGAAAGCCTCCAAGCAGGTAGGCCCCAGTGTGTTTTGGAGCACCATCATCATTATTACCTCCTTCTTGCCGGTGTTCCTTTTGACCGGGCAAGAGGGACGCCTTTTCAGCCCATTGGCCTGGACCAAGACATTTATCCTCATTGTAGATGCCTTTGTGGCCATCACAGTGACTCCTGTGCTGCTGTCACTCCTACTCAAAGGCAAGTTCAAGCCCGAGAGCGCCAACCCCGTTAACCGCGCCTTGGAACGGGTGTACTCGCCTATTCTGCGCTGGTGCCTTAAATGGCGCAAAACCACCATTGGAGTAAATATTCTGGCTTTGGCGGTGAGTATTCCTATGCTTTTGAGCCTGGGGTCTGAGTTCATGCCGCCCTTGGATGAGAGCTCCATCCTGTTCATGCCCGTAACCCTGCCAGACATCTCCAACGCCGAGGCCAAGCGTATTCTGCAGGTGCAGGACAAGATTATAAAATCAACGCCGGAGGTAGAACAAGTGTTGGGCAAGGCCGGGCGGGCCAGCACGGCCACGGACAACTCGCCCATCAGCATGATTGAGACCATCATCCTGCTGAAGCCTCAGTCAGAATGGCGCGAGGGGATGACCAAGGCCAAAATAATCGCGGAACTGGACCAGAAACTGCAGATCCCTGGCGTGATCAACGGCTGGACCCAGCCCATCATCAACCGCATCAACATGCTGGCCACGGGCATCAGGACAGACGTGGGCGTGAAGGTGTATGGCCAGAGCCTGGATTCTATTGCGGCGGTTTCTGAGAAAGTTCGCAATGCATTGCAACAGGTGGAAGGCGTGAAAGACCTGTACATTGAGCCGGTGACCGGTGGACGTTACCTGGAGATCCAGACCCGCCGGGAGGATCTGGGGCGCTACGGTCTTTCCGTCAATGATGTGAACAGCGTGGTGGAGTCTGCCCTCGGTGGGGCCAGCATCGGCAATACCATTGAAGGAAGGCGACGTTTCTCCATCAATGTGCGTCTGGCGCAGGAGTACCGCAATAGTTTGGATCGCATCCGCCGCATCCCCATTCAATCCAGTACCAACGGAACGGTGCCGCTTTCAGCGGTGGCTGATGTGAAATTTGTGGACGGACCGCCTATGATTGCCTCAGAGAACGCCCAACTGCGGGGCGCGGTGCTATTCAATGTGCGTGACCGCGATCTGGGCAGCACGGTGCAGGAGGCCATCAAAACCATTAACCAGGAGGTGACCGGAATCCCCAATGGCTATCATTTGGAGTGGAGCGGACAGTGGGAAAACCAGATCAGGGCCAACAAGACCCTAAAGATTATCATCCCGCTGGTGGTTCTCATCATCTTCCTTATCCTTTATTTTTCTTTTGGGTCTTTCAAAGAGGCGCTGCTCAACCTGGTCACCATCCCATTCGCTCTGGTGGGTGGGGTGTTCATTGTGTATTTCTACGGCATCAATCTGTCCGTGGCGGTGGCGGTGGGCTTCATTGCCCTGTTTGGGATGGCGGTAGAGACGGGTATGCTTATGGTGGTGTACCTGAATGAGGCCATGAACGAACTTGTGGCTAAAAAGGGTAACTCCAGTGAGACCATCACCAAGCAGGATATAAGAGAGTATGTGTTCCAGGGGGCGGCCAAGCGCCTACGACCCAAGATCATGACGGTTTCTGTGTCCCTTTTCGGCCTGATTCCCATTCTGTGGGCCACCGGGGTGGGTACTGACGTGATGTTACCAATTGTGCTTCCTCTTATAGGTGGTGTTTTCACCTCCTCCATTCATATCCTGCTGGTGACTCCTGTGGTGTTTGAAATGACCAAGGAATATGAACTCAGGAAACACGGCAAATTAGATATTTATGATGTCAAACATTAAAGTATACCTGAGTGCCCTGCTGCTGTTGCTGGGAGCTTCTGCCAAGGCCCAAACACCGGTTCTTCCACTGGATACAGTCCTTAATCGCATCTCCCAGAACAACGGCATGCTCAAGGAGATTGAGTTCCGGGCGAAGGCGCAAAATGCCATGGCAAAGGGAGCCAGAAGCCAGATGGCACCCATGGTGGGCGCCGGGGTCTTTATGTACCCGTACCCGGGCCAGATGAAAATGGAGGAGGATGACGCCATGTACATGACGGCCGTGGAGCAGGACATCACCAACCCAGCCAAACTGAAAGCCCGGGAGAAATACCAGCTCTCCAGGGCGGCCATTGAGGAGGCAGGCCGTGACATGACCTTCAACCAACTCAGGGCGCAGGCCAAAACCGCCTATTACCAGTGGGTGGTGCTGGAGAAGAAGAAGGCCGTGCTGGCCGAGAGCCAGCGCATCATGCAGTTCATGCTCAAGCTGGGCAAGGTGCGCTACCCCTACAACCAGAGCTCCCTGGGCAGTATCTACAAAGCCGAGGGACGGATAGGGGAGGTGGAGAACATGCTCACCATGACCAACAGTGAGATTGAGATGAAGAACATCCAATTGAACATGCTGATGAACCTGCCTCCGGAAAACAGATTCAGGGTAGATACCACCGTGAGCGCACCTGAACTTACCGTGCTACCTGACACCGCCTCTCTGAGCGCCGCCCGCAGTGACGTGCGCCAAATAGACCGTACCATAGAGTCTATGCAGTTGAACCTGCGACTGGAGAAAATCCAGCGCAAGCCAGATTTCGGGATACGTTTTGAGAACATGATGCCGCGTGACAGGATGATGCCCCAGTCGTTCACCCTCATGGGCATGGTCTCTATTCCCATTGCGCCCTGGTCCTCCAAAATGTACAAGGCCAATGCCACTGCCATGAACCTGGAAATACAGGGTATGCAGAAGGGCCGGGAGGCCCTGTTGAACGAGGCCCAAAACATGGTGGCCAGCATGGCCCTGGAACTACAGGCAAAGAAGACCCAGGTCCAGAATTATGAGAAGAAAATCATTCCGGCCCTGCGGCGCAACTACGAAACCACGCTCCTGAGCTATGAGCAGAACACGGGCCAGTTGCCGCTGGTGATTGACGCCTGGGAAGCCCTGAACATGGCCCAGATTGAATATCTCAATAACCTTGAGCAACTCTACCTAATAGGTGTGAATTATGAAAAAGAACTGGAAAAATAGGCTGATTGGGTTTCTGATTCTGCTGTTACCCTTCTCCTTAACCGCTTGTAATGACCAGGCTGAAAAGGGAGATGAGGCGCATGCGATGGAATACACCTGCCCCATGCACCCCCAGATTGTACAGGACAAACCCGGATCCTGCCCCATCTGCGGCATGGACCTGGTGGCCAAGCAACCCGCCAATGCACCGGGAGTGGCCGTATCCACAGATTTAGATTATTTGTTACAGCCCTCCAACCAGGCCGTGGTTTCCGCTGTGCAAACCACGCACCCGATGCAGAAGCCGCTGGAGCAGGAAATCACAATGTCTGGGGTGGTGACCTATGACACCCGTCGGCAGTACATCATCCCAGCCCGGTTCGCAGGGCGGATAGAGAAGCTGTACGTGCAGTTCAACTACCAAGCGGTGCGCAAAGGCCAGAAGCTGTATGACATCTACAGCCCCGAACTGGTCACCGCCCAGAAAGAGCTTCTCTATCTGCTCAAAAACGACCCGGGCAACTCGGCGCTCATTGCCGGCGCGCGCCAAAAATTACGTCTTCTGGGTGCCACAGAGGGACAGATAAATCAGCTTGCACGCACGGGGAGAGAGTCCTATACCTTCTCAGTCTTTAGCCCTTACTCGGGGTATGTGCTGGATCCGTCGGTGACGGCAACCCCAACAGTAGCGCCAGCCGCCGCCTCTGCCACAGGCGGTAGCGATGACGGTATGGGCGGCATGGGCGGTTCTAGCGGCGGTGCTTCAGGCACTATAACCACACCCGCCTCGGCCCCCCAAGGATTCGCCATCCGGGAAGGCATGTATGTGACCACGGGGCAGGCACTGCTAAAAGTAATTGACGCCTCCCAGGTTTGGGCGCAGTTCAACGTGGCCAGCAATGTGGCGGGCCAATTAAAGAAGGGGACTCCCATCACTATTTCCTTTAACCAGGTGGAGGGTAAAACCCTGCAGTCCTCGGTGCATTTGGTGGAGCCTGTGTATGAGGAGGGGGAGAACTTCGCACAGATAAGGGCCTTGCTTCCGGCAAAGGGGAATCCAATTCTAATCGGCCAGGTCATCACCGGGAAAGTAACCTATAGCACTGGCTCCGCCCTTTGGGTTCCCAAAGATGCTGTGTTGGACCTTGGGGGCCAGTCGGTAGCATTCCTGAAAATGGACGGAGTGTTCAAACCCATTGGTGTGCGCGTGGGGCAGCGGTCAGGCGGTCAGGTAGAGATTGTGTCAGGGCTGAAAGCCAGTGACGTGATAGCGGCCAACGCGCAGTTCCTGGTGGACAGTGAGAGTTTTATTAGGGTACCAGACACAAGCAGATGAGACATATAAAGAACCTATTCACCGTTTTACTGGCAACGCTCTTTCTGATGGCCTGCGCCAAGACCGACGAGCATGCCCACGCTGGGGAGGACGCCAGCTACACCTGCCCCATGCACCCCCAAATTGTGGAAGGCGAGCCTGGTTCTTGCCCTATTTGTGGCATGGACCTGGTTTTGGTCCAGAAACAGAAAAAGGAGCCAGAAACGGCCAGTGCCTTTACCTGCCCCATGCACCCACAGATAGTGGAGGACAAAGCCGGCTCATGCCCCATCTGCGGGATGGACCTGGTACCCGTGAAAAAACAAAGCAACAAAGGCGAGGAAGTCAGTATCATGCTGAGCGAAAACCAGATCCAACTGGGCAACATCACCACGCAAACCATCCGGCAGGGACAGGTGGGAAGCAGCACGGTGCTTACGGGCAGGCTGGTGGTGGATCAGACGCAGGCCGACCTTATTAGCAGTCGGGCCGCTGGCCGCATAGAGAGACTGTATGTAAAGGAAACGGGACAATCCATCCGTAAGGGGCAACCCCTCTATGACTTATACAGTGAGACCCTTCTCACATTGGAACAGGAATACCTGCTGGCCTTGGACCAGGTGAAGGCGTTCCCCGGCGAGAGGCAGTTTGCCTCTATTCTGGACGCCGCCAAAAGAAAGCTCCTCTTGACCGGGCTCACCAATGCTCAGGTCAACCGGGTCGCCCGCACCCGGAAGTTGGACGCGCGTATCACATTTGTCTCCCCGTCCTCTGGCACGGTAACAGAGATAGCTTCCGCCGAAGGTATTTATGTGGCTGAGGGAAGCCCGCTTTACCGGATCACCCGCTTCAGCTCCATCTGGGTAGAGGCGGAACTTTATGCGCAGGAGGCAGACCAGATGAAGGTGGGAACGCCTGTTGAAGTCTCTGTTCCCGGAAATGCGGCACCTATCAAAACCAGGATCTCCTTCATCAACCCAGAGTTCAGGCAAAACAG
This sequence comes from Rufibacter sp. LB8, assembly GCF_014876185.1. NCBI lineage: Bacteria > Pseudomonadati > Bacteroidota > Cytophagia > Cytophagales > Hymenobacteraceae > Rufibacter > Rufibacter sp. LB8. The sequence continues at coordinate 57,414 of NZ_JADALJ010000002.1, forward strand.
TCAGGTGGTGGTTGCACGGGCCTCCATCCCCAATCCGCAGGGGCGGTTGATTCCAGGTACGCAGGCCACCATGACCCTCGGGGCTCCCGTGAAGCAGGCTATGACCCTGCCTTTGGATGCCGTGATCCGGGATTCCAAAGGTGCGCACGTTTGGGTGAAGATCGGGGAAAATACATTTAGCCCCAGAAGGGTGGAGCTTGGGGAGGAAAGTTCAAACCGGGTAGCCATTGCCAGTGGGCTACAACCAAGAGACACCGTGGTAGTGACGGGCGCCTATCTGCTGTACAGCGAATATGTACTAAAGCAAGGGGCAGACCCGATGGCTGGACACAACCATCAATCTAATCAATAAACGTAATCTTATGCTGTACAGAACATTTAAATTGCCACTTATCACTTCTTTCTTAATGGTGTTCACCGCCTGTAACCTTCATACAGAGGATGATATGGGAGACATGGAGGAAGATATGGACGGGATGGAATTGAACATCAACTACCCGGCCGCCTTCGTGGTGAACGGGGAGTCCAATGATGTGGATGTCATTAATTTGAATGACCTAACCCACAAAGACCATATCAGCCTTAACGGAGCCACTTTTCCGCACCACATCAACATGAGCCCGGACAGAACCAAGCTGGCCGTGGCCATTACCAGCACTGACCTGAGCGCCGGGCATGACGGCGGAGGCATGGACGGGATGAGCGGCCTGAAGGTCATTGTGCTCAACAGCTACACCGGCAAGATTGAGAAGGAGATTGTGCTCCCTAAGATGCCGCATAACGCCGCCTTTAACGCAGACGGTTCTGAGCTGTGGGTCTCACAGGAGGATGAGATGAGGAGCCAAGTACTGGTATATAACACTGGGAATTGGGCGTTGAAGAACACCATCTTGGTGGGGAAGGGATTGTCTGAGGTTACGTTCTCAACTGACGGCTCAAAAGTGTTTGCTGCCAATACGGCTGACGCCACCGTCTCCATCATCAGCCCAGCCACTAAGATGGTGATGGGTACAGTGCCGGTGGGCAAGGATCCGGTTGGAGCTTGGCCAGCTGCCAATGGACATGTGTACGTGGACAATGAGACAGACCAGACCGTCACCGAGATAAATGTAGCGACCGGAGCGGTCACCGAGACAATTAACCTAGGCTTTAAACCGGGATACGTGGCCTACCATCCTGACCAGCAAGAGCTATGGGTGAGTGATGCCACCAATGGTAAGGTGGTCTACTACAAGAAGGCAAACGGCCTTTGGGCCAGGCAAGGAGCCATCACCACGGGCGCAGATGCCCACGCCATAGCCTTTTCCCCAGATGGCACAATAGCCTATGTCACAAACCAGGGGGCCGGCACAGTTTCCGTTATCAATGTTTCTGAACATAGTGTACGCACCGCCATTTCGGTTGGGAAAAAACCGAACGGAATAGTTCTCCGACCATAGGCTCAACTTAACTACTACTAAACCTAATAATCCTTACAATGAAAAAAAAATTCACCTTCCTGACCCTTCTGGGCCTTATATTCCTTTCTGCGCTAATGATTCCCGAAGGGGCCTCTGCGCACGGAGGGGAAAAGCACCCTAAAAAAGCCAAAGTGGCGCAAGTAGACTCACTAAAGAAAACGACTGCCGTTGCCCAAGACACTATTGTATTTAGTGAGGTGGCTCCGACAGATCATGCGGAGCACAAGGCAAACCCTGCAAAAGTCCATGCCTCTATCGCTGACTTCCCGCACATTCACCCGCTCATTGTCCATTTCCCGATCATGCTTTTAATGATCGCGGCTGCGATGCAGTTCGTGAACATCCTTTTCCAGAACAAAGTGCTGAACTGGTCAGTGACCATCATGGTACTGCTAGGTTTTGTGACCGCTTACGCCTCCACCCACTGGTCACACCCCCACACAGACGGGCTTACAGAACACGCCGAGCTTGTTCTGGCGCAACATGACAAGTACGCCGACTATACTATCTACCTGTCCGGGCTAGGGCTGGTGGCACAGCTCTTAAGTCTGTTTATATTTAAGGGCAAGCGCTGGAGTATTGCCGTGGCTGCCGTGATCCTGATAGGAGCGGGGTATGCCGTGGCAATGGCGGGCCACTACGGAGCACAACTGGTGCATATTGAAGGCGTGGGCCCTCAGGGGAAATACTTGGAACAGCATCATTAAAAACACCTGTACGGGTGCTTTATTAGTTCTAGAAGCACTAATCTGTTTTTGGCTTGTTTTCTAAAAGGGAGGCCGAAAACGGATTAGTGTTCTGAATAAATTATAACTTTTTCAACTGTTGGCTTATAAAATGAAGGCCTGAGCTGGCAAATGGGACACTCAAATCAAGCTACATGGCTAAGGGTAAACACTATTACATACGCAAACTCCACCGGTATTTGGGGCTTATACTGGGTGTCCAGTTTCTGTTCTGGACCTTGGGGGGGCTGTATTTCAGTTGGAACAATATAGATGAAGTGCATGGAGACCAACTAAGGAAAGAAAAACGTTTCCTGCCAGCCAACCTGAACCTGGTTTCGCCGCAAGTGGCTTTACAAGAGCTGAAGAAGACAGCCACAGTAGATTCCATCAAAGCAATTCAACTGATAGAGATTTTAGGTGTTCCTACCTATCAGATGAGTTATTTCACCAAAACAGAGGATGTCAAAAAAGGCTTAGGATTATCTGGTGCACATGGGGGAGGACATGCTGGGGGCGGAAGCAAGACTCGACTGGCCAACGCAGAGACCGGGCAACTAAGATCCGCGCTGGGCAAAGACGAGGCTGTGCAACTTGCCCAATACAATGTGGTGGAGCCTGCCCTGGTCGGAAAGGTTGAATACTTGACTGAGGTGGGGTCTCACCATGAGTACCGTGAGAAGCCTTTGCCTGCTTGGGCCATTACGTTTAAGCAACCTAGCTGCACCGTTTACATCTCCGCAGAATACGGCACCTTTCAGGCCATCAGGCATAACCAGTGGCGGGTGTTTGACTTCCTGTGGATGTTGCACACCATGGACTTCCAGGGCAGGGATAATTTTGGGAATCTCCTTCTGAAAGTCTTCTCAGTGCTGGGTCTGGTCACGGTCCTCTCTGGTTTTGCACTCTATTTTGTGTCTTCTCCAACCTTCCGAAAGAAAAGGAGAACAGGTAGCTGATCCACTAAACTGACTTCATAAAATTCATATCTCTAATACATCGAAATGAAAAGAACACTGACCCTTCTGTCATTGACTACCGCTTTGGCAGTTACCATGGTCGCTTGCAACCAGCAAAGCCCAAAAAAACAGTTAGAAGCATCTGCGCCGACTCAGAATATTGGAGAACTTGACAGTGCCGATATGGTGCAGGACACTATCAAAAAAAGCATCCCCTCTGAGTCGATTGGGAGGATAGGGGACGCCACAATAAAAATCGAGTACCATTCCCCGGGGGTGAAGGGCCGGGTAGTCTGGGGCGGGTTGGTGCCTTATGATCAGGTTTGGGTGACCGGTGCGCATAAAGCCACCACCGTAGAGTTCGACAAGGACTTGTTGATAGCAGGAAAATCGGTTGCCCCGGGGAAATATGCGCTTTTCACCATTCCAGGCCGAGAGGAGTGGACAATTATTCTTAATAAGAATTGGGACCAGCACTTAGCAGATGAATATGACCAGAACGAGGATATTCTGCGGACAAAAGTGAAGCCGTACAGCTTGAAGCATCCTCAGGAAAGACTGAAGTACAGGGTTGAGGATAGCGGGGAGGCAGAGGCAGGAATCAGGATCTCCTGGGAAAAAATTGGAATCAGGTTACCCGTTGCCGGTGAGTAAAGCAGTTGGGGCTTTCCCAGGTAAGTAGGATGGAATCAAAAAACCAAAATATGACCACCATTTGCATTAAAAACATGGTGTGCCCTCGCTGCATCAGAATCATGAAGGAGCAGTTTGAAGCGATGGGTCTTCCTGTGGTTGAGGTGCGTTTAGGCCAGGTTGACTTAGAGCGTCCATTGCTTCCTGAGGAAACGGCACAGGTGGACATTTTCCTGAGGGACTATGGGTTTGAATTATTGGAAGACCAAAAAGCGAAACTGGTGGAGCGGATAAAGACCCTTCTGATTGAGCTGATTCATTATCGTAAAGAAAAGACAGGCTTAACCTACTCTACTTTCCTAGCTCAGTCCATCGGCAGGGATTATAGTACGCTGAGCCATACGTTCTCATCTTTGGAGAACACTACCATTGAGAAATTTATCATCCTACAGAAGGTGGAGTATATCAAAGCCCAGCTGGAGTACGAGGAGCTTTCGCTGGGGGAGATTGCCACGAGGCTGCATTACAGAAGCTTGAGCCATTTATCCAAACAGTTCAAGGCGGTGACTGGGTATAGCCCCTCTGAATACAGGAAGCTACAGATAATGAACCGCTTGCCCCTTGACCAGGTCAGCTAAGTGTTTGACCCGTAATTATGCAAGTCTAAACAAGGACTGTACAAAACATAACTAGACGAATGATGGTAAAATAGTGCAGTGGTATTATTTATTAACTAAAAATTCATCCAACCATGCACAATTCAAACCAATATCAATCTGTAATTGCGGCCTTGAATGCCTGCGCCGCTGCCTGTGACCATTGTTATGATGCCTGCCTGCAGGAGGAGCATGTGAAAATGATGGCCCGCTGTATCCGTCTTGACCGTGACTGTGCAGAAATATGCAAGCTTACCGCCAGTGCGCTTGCACGAAACTCAGAGACAGCAAAAGTTTTGTTGCAGGCCTGTGCCGAAATATGCCGAGAATGTGGGATTGAGTGCGCTAGCCATAAAGAAATGCAACACTGCCTACAGTGTGCTGAGGCCTGTAAAGCTTGTGAAGAGGCCTGCCGTAGTGCATTCTAAAAACAGGAGGACATAGTAAGGGTTGAAATCTCGAGCAGTGTTGCCTGCGGGGCTTCAACCCTTACTATGATTTTGTTTCAACGTATTCTTTGTCCTAATCAACTAAATTAAAAGGCTTTTGGCTGCAAGACTACTGTTGATGCTCCAGCAACCAGTCGTCTAACTTCTGCTTCTCCCTCTGTTGCTCGTCTATAATCTTCTGGGCCATCGCCTTGATTTCCGCTGATTTCGCTTGTGGCATATAAGCCTTGGCCATGTCAATTCCGCTTTGGTGGTGCATGCTCATGAGCGAGGCGAAGTGATGGTCTATGCCTCCCTTCATGTCGTGGTTCATCTTCGCCATCATGTCTTTCATGGGGGCCATCATCTGCATTGTTTTAGAGGTGTCTCCTTTAGCGCTTTTCTGGGCGTCGGCGAACCGCTCCAACCTGTCCATTTCATCCTGTTGCGTCTGCAAGGTCTTCTTCGCCATATCCACCAGCATGGTGTCCTGCCCACTGTCCGCTTCTTCCTTGGCCATGTCAAGTGCGCCATTATGGTGGGTCGCCATCAATAGGGCAAAGTCACGGTCTGGATCTCCCGTCAATTTTATTTTTTGCATATCGTTCATGTTGTCATGCATGAGGTCCATCATCTTGTTATTGGATCCGGAGGCTGACATGTCATGCCCAGAACCAGCGTGTTCCTCTGTTTGGTCAGCGGAAGTAGATTCGGATTTTTCAGAGTTTCCGCTACAGGCAGAAAAAACTAGGGACACACCAATGGCTAAAACTGTCCACTTACTAGTCAATTGTTTGATTTTCATAGCTGTATAAGTATAAGATAAATTATTTTGTAGTTGATGCAAGGAGAAAGAGCCCTTTATCTGTAAGCGTATTTTAACCAACATTTTCAGGCTAATTTCCGAGAATTAATCTAAAAACAAAAGCCTTAAGTATAGAACATTACCCTTCTCAGACAATAGAAAATTATAGTAAATAGGCTAAGAACTATTAGAATTATTAATCACCTATAAATATAATTATAAGCCTTTTATACGGCTGGAAAATCGAGGAGTTCAATAAGTAATAGATTATAGCGTAAAGTAGTATATATGCATCGTAATACCCTTTTATAAGCCTTATGCGGAATAGTGAGTATATAATTTATATAAAATTATCATTCGGGTTAGCATCATTGTACAACATTTTCTGTAATTATATAATTATGCACCAGATTTTTATTAGCGTTTGGATGGATTGTCTCTCTTAGCTACAGAATATCATCAATTATATCAAGGATTGTATAAAACTTACAAGTTGCAATAGAGTAAACAGTAGCTGTAAACATTTACCTAAATCTTATACTATATGCATACCTCTCAAAACCAGAATATCATCCAAGCGCTGATCGAATGCGCTGCGGCCTGTGACCATTGCTTTGATGCCTGCCTTCAGGAACAGGATGTGAAAATGATGGAAGCCTGTATTCGGCTGGACCGTGACTGTGCTGATATCTGCCGGCTGGCGGCCAGTGCATTAACCAGGAATTCTCCGGCTTCCCAGGCGCTCCTTAGGGCCTGTGCCGAAATCTGTAAAGCTTGCGGGGATGAGTGCGAGAAGCATGGACACATGCAACACTGTCAGGAGTGCGCAGCGTCCTGCCGCCGTTGTGAGGAGGCTTGCCGATCTGCTGTACAATCTTAGGTTCAGTACACTTCATACCTATTCCCCTAAAAGATTTTGCTGCATCTGCTCTTGCATATAATTGTGCCAGGTTTGGTTGCCTGGCTTTTTTTTAGAAAAAACTGGGTAAGAGTGAGTTTAATATTGGTGGCTACTTACCTAGTCGATTTAGACCACCTGTTGGCCACCCCCATGTATGACCCGGATAGGTGCGGTATCGGTTTCCATCCTTTGCATTCTTATTGGGCCATTGGCCTGTATGTCCTTTTATTGTTCCCTAACCGTACAAGAATCATAGCCCTGGGTCTATTGATTCACATGGCGCTTGATTATTTAGATTGCTTTTAGTCGTTTTAACTTAAAACCTGCTTACCATGAAAAAAAATGCACTACCCCCCAGGCCTTTTTCCTTTAAGAAATCTAATCTAATGAAAATATTAGCAGTAGGTCTCCTGTTTTCTTTAGGTGCCTGCAGCGATGACGAGGACGGCTTTGAGACCCAGCCCCACGACCAGAACAAAATGATGGGCATCATGCATGATATGATGGATGATATGGAAATGATGCAGATGAACGGAGACCCTGACGTCGTCTTCGCCCAAATGATGATCATGCATCACCAGGGAGCCATCGACATGGCCAATGAGGAACTAAGCAGCGGGGATGATGCGGCTATTAAAGCCATAGCTACGAAAGTGAAAACCGACCAGCAAAAGGAGATCCAAGAATTGCAAGCTTTTATCAGCTCATATCAGCCTGATCAGGCGACCAGCAACATGTTCAACATGGAACTGATGGAGTCGATGGAGAAATCAGGCCGCCAGAGTGACCTACAGGTATTAACCGGGGACACGGATCAGGATTTTGCCCAGCTTATGATAGTGCACCACCAATCGGCGATTGAGAATGCCCGCGCCGTACAAGAGCACGGCACAAGCACTATGATCAAGGAAATGGCTCACAGGATGATTAACGCCCAAATGGCGGAAATCGAAGAGCTTCAGGAATGGCTGTTGGCAAACAAGGAATATTAGTCTATAATTGAAGATCAAATTATTTTTTCCATGTTGGTAAGGCACCTCCCACTGGGGGGTGTCATATTCGCACCTAATCAATAAGTAATCCTGAAGTAGCTAAGCTTGCTTGCAACTTATTGCGTTTGGTATAAACTTCTAAGGCTTTCTTACCTGCGGAAAGTTTCTATGCAACTTGGGAAACCAATAAATCCTTTCAGGATCTTAATTCTAACAATCATTCAAACTCCCTGAAATTCGTATTGCAGTTCGTATTGCAGTTAATGTGTCCGTAACATGATATAAAGCAATCCGACAGAGTGTAGGATAAGCATGAAGCTGCCAAGCCACACCGAACCCATAAATATGTTGGAGGGTCTAGGCCAAAGATTACTATAAATACACTGTAAGTGCTCCATTTTCTCAACTTCTCTGTTGGCGCATGATCCTGGGCAACCTTTTAAAAAAGAGGTACTTGGTGATAGCTAATGTGAGTAGCTTTAAATAGGGGCAAGTACAAATACAGGGCTTGACATTGGAAGCTGATCTTATATTTTTCTGAAAAGTGAACCTCCTAGAGCAACTGCAAGACAATGTATTTTAACCTTCAGATCAGTAAGGCTATTATACAATACGGCTTTTATTTTTATATAAAGTGAGTTTGGCTTAAGCAAATAGCAAAACATGTTCTCAGATTTTCCTAACCTGCATCCCCTGGTTGTGCATTTCCCCATTGTGTTGATCCTGCTGGGCGCGGGCCTACAGGCATTAATGGTCTTCAAAGACTGGCAACAGGTGCGTTGGGGTACTCTGGTTATCATGGGAGGAGGTTTCGCCGGCGCTCTGGCGGCCAGCACCATCTTCCATGCCATGCCAACAGGTTTGTCCGCTCAGGCAACGGTGGTCTTCAACGAGCACGAAACATATTCCAGTTATACCCTTTGGCTCTCAGGCATCACCTTCCTGCTCCGGGGTATTAGTGAGTTCTTCAAGATTTACCGTCGCCCCTATGAAATACTGGTACTGGTTTTCGCCTTGGCAGCCGCTGTGGTTTTATCCCTGGCCGGCCACCGGGGAGCACAATTGGTTTATGTGGAGGGGGTAGGGCCTAAGGGGAACTTACTAATGAAAGGCGGCCATCACGGTGGTGAGGAAATGGAAAATATGGAACCGGGTGAAGGGAAGCAGGATTCAAGTCACACCGGAATGGAAGGCGACGATCACTCTCAGGGCGGAAATTCTGAAACTGGCATCGATAATATGCCTAGTATGGATATGCCTGAAGGAGATAATGCCAATACAAAGCCCGGCACGGGACAGGAGACCAATTCCGGTAACAGGAATATGGATCAAGGTACTGATATGAAAAATATGGCTGGAATGGATCATGCCACGGGCAGCCAAGGGAAGCAAACCATGGGGAATATGCCCAGCATGTCTGGCTCTAAAAAAGAGAATGCCGCAAAGGGGAAGAACATGGCCGGCATGGACCATAGCACCATGCCTGGCATGAGCACCCAGCCAAAAAAGAAAGACCCTTCAACCCAAATGAAGAATACACCTTCCATGGACCATGCCAATATGCCGGGCATGGACCTGAACAATAAAACTTCTACTAATTCTAAGTCTATGCAAAATATGCCTAGAATGAACCGAAAAGCCACTGCGCCTGGTACGCCCAAAACGGATAATATGCCAGACCATGCAGGAATGGATATGGGGAATACGCAGAATAAAGGTGAAATGAAAGACATGTCCAATATGGGTATGCCAAGCCTTATGGACAAGTTCAAGTTCAAGGACAACAACCCTGCCCGCCAAACCTCCAAGAAAAACCAAGCCCCGCAATGAAGCAGTTATTCATAATAGCCTTTCTGTTTTTAACTTTCCAGGCGCTGGGGCAATCCCACCAACAGCAGTCAGTGCCCAAAGACAAAGATGCCAACCTAACCAACGCGACGCCTCCTGAAAAGGAACAATTGGGAAGGGTAGTCAGCCCCCGCACCACGTACGTTGGTAAGCGCGTAGAATATGATCTGTATATAGATGATCGGCAGGTAAACTTTACCGGTAAAACCCGCATGGCCATCGCCATCAATGGCCAGATTCCGGCGCCCACCCTTACCTTCAATGAAGGTGATACCGCCATTGTAAGGGTGCATAATCAGATGGATATGGAAACCTCCGTGCACTGGCATGGTATTCTTCTGCCCAACGAGGAAGACGGAGTGCCCTACCTGAACACGGCCCCCATTCTGCCGGGCAAAACGCACACCTTTACATTTCCCTTGATCCAGAGCGGAACCTACTGGTACCACTCCCACACCATGGTGCAGGAGCAGGTAGGCCTGTACGGCTCCATAGTTATCCAACCCAAGGAGATTGAATACAACATGAAAGAGTACGTGTTGGTGCTCTCTGACTGGACAGATATAAACCCAGATGAGGTATTGCGTTACCTTAAACGGGCCGGCGAATGGTTCGCGGTGCAGAAAGGGGCCACCCAAAGCTACGGGGAGGCCATTGCCGCCGGCTACTTCAAAGACAAGGTAAGGCAGGAGTGGGGCCGGATGCCCGCCATGGACGTGACGGACGTTTACTACAACAAATTCCTGCTGAACGGGCAGGAGAAGAGCTACTTTAAAGATGCCAAGCCTGGCGAGGTTGTCAGACTGCGCATCATAAACGGAAGTGCCTCCTCTTATTTTCAGTTACAGTATGCAGGCGGGCCTATGCAGGTCATATCCGCCGATGGGATTAATGTAGAGCCCTTCCCGGTCAATAAACTGGAAATTGCCACCGCTGAAACATACGATGTGCTAATTACGGTGCCGCAAATGGGGGCTGCTGAGCTTCGGGCCACCTCCTCAGACATTACAGGGTTCACTTCCGGTTATTTCGGGAACGGTGATGTCATGAAGGCCCCTGACCTGCCCAGGCTAAACTATTTCCAGATGATGCGCGAGATGGGCAGCATGGAGAACATGAGCGGCATGGATATGGGGGGCGCCGGTATGGTAGAGCAAGGGAACGGCATGAATGGGAAGACGGACGGCCAGATGAAAGGAATGGATATGCAGCATGGCACCATGCCAGCCGTTACTGCTCCCTCGCCTAAGGACCGCCCTGTGAACATGCAGGAAAAGAACGGCAAAAGCATAGGCACCATGCAAGATATGGGCGGCATGCCAGGCATGGATATGGGCGGCATGGGGGGTGACTTCAACTACAACCAGCTGCGGGCCCTTAACCCTACTACCTTGGACTCGACCAACCAATGGCGGGAGATTAAGCTCACCCTCACCGGGAACATGTTGCGCTACGTCTGGTCCTTTGACAATAAACCACTTTCTAAGGCGGATAAAATCCCAATCCGAAAGGGCGAAAACGTGCGCATGGTTTTCCAGAACCAAACCATGATGCGTCATCCGTTGCATCTGCACGGGCACTTCTTCCGCCTAGTGAATGCCCAGGGTGAGTACTCGCCCCTGAAGCATACCTTTGATGTTCAGTCAATGGGCACCGTAACAATTGAGTTTGAGGCGAATGAGGAGCAGGACTGGTTTTTTCACTGCCATATCCTCTACCACATGATGGCGGGTATGGCCCGCATTATCAGCTACGAGGGCAGCCCGCAGAACGAGTTTGCCAAAAATGATTACAAGACGCTCAAGAAAGAGGATAACGTTCTGTACCCTTGGTTTGATTTGTCAGTACACTCCCAAGGGGTATATTTGGAAGGCACTGTCTCTAACAATTACAATGCGCTGGAGTTTGAGGGGCGGGTCAACTATAAAGGCGATTTTGAAACCGAGACTCACCTGCTCCGCTATCTGGATAACCGCCAGTTCCTTGCCGCTTTCGTCGGGTTTGATTACCGCAATAATAGAAACTTAATTCCGGAGGGGGAGACGGAGAAGAACACTAAAAACAAGAGGGAGCAATTAGAGGTGGGTGCATATTATATGCTGCCCATGCTGGTGCGGGCAGAATTCCGCACGGACCTCACAGGACAACTGCGGCTACAATTGGAGAGAAGGGATTTGCCGCTCAGCAACAACTTTTTCATGGATTTGAGGGCTAATACTGAAAAAGAATACAGTGTGGGCTTCCGCTACATGGTGAGCAAATACATCTCGCTAAGCACCAACTATGACAGCGACTATAAGTGGGGGGCCGGTTTCACCCTGCACTATTGACTCTTTCTGGCATCCCTGCTAGTCATGTACTGTAAATAATCAGAGATAAAATCCATATAAATTGTAATTTGCCTTTAATGAAGGTTCAGATGAGAAAAAAACACAGCCTAGGCTATTGTTTCATTCTCTGACCAAACAAATTAATCCCTAAAACCAATAAAATGAAATCGAATTTTTACCGCATCGTATTCGTGTTTTTCCTGTTTGCCTCTGGTAACCCACTGTTCGCTCAGTCAACGGACAGCCGTGAGGCTGAAGAGGTGAAGAAAGTATTGCGTGCCTACAAGGAAGCTGTGGAGGCACTGGACGGCACAAAGGCTACGGCTCTTTTTGCCGCTAACTCCCAAGTATATGAATCCGGAGGGGTGGAAGGCACCTATGCTCATTATCTGGAACACCATTTGGGACCAGAGTTCAAAGCATTCAAATCATTCAAATACAGTGACTACAAGCCAGAGGTAACAGTAGACGGGAACTATGCCTTCGCGACTGAGACTTATGTCTATACCCTTGTTCTGGCAAAGGACGGGAGCACCATCAAGAAGAAAGGGGTTGCTACCTCCACCCTCAAAAAAGTGAATGGTAAATGGCAGATACTTATTACCCACAGTTCTTCCCGTAATACCAAATAAGAGAACTTTAAGGCGCCTACTTAATTAGAAAGCGGAAAGTCGTTTATCGGACAGCGTACAGACTTAAGCAGTGATTTTCAAAGTTCCTTGTTGCGGGTATATTTTATAAAGACATTAACAAGGTGAAGGATGGCTTATAAAGGATCCTCCGCCCCAGTATATCTGGCTTCATTGGCATCAGATTGAATTGATGCCGTGATGGTCCCTTCACCTATATCGTTCAATACAACTGTGTTTAATTTAATTAAAGCTGGCATAGGAACGACCAGTATTTTTATACTTCTATGAGAGTGGCATGGTACCAACTCTTTATAAACACTGCTTACTTTGATCATAGATCAATAGGCACTTGTAACAACACTCCGTAACTTATTGATTTACGATTTCTTGTTAGTATCTGGCTTAAAGCCACCCCTTATGTGCGCATCAGCTTCAAAGAAAGGGCATGTCTCGTATGGCGTACTGGTTTGGCTACCCACAACCTTATGCAGTATGTCATGTTCTTTCTCTTGAGCTGATTATGGCATCCTTTTCTTATCCACTAGCATAATTTGTGCCCGGTGTCAGTTCTTCCTGAGCCATGGAAAGGTCTCCATTGTGTTGTATAGCCATTATCAGGGCATACTTTTGTTATACCCTTTTTCATTTTCCTACTCGTATGTCCGGCATATTCTCACCATGAGGATCATCATTTTACTACAGAAACTGCCAGTAGTCGAAACATGCTGAAGTAGTCTTCTGTTATTGGTCAGTTTCTTCCGCTAACGTGTTCATGGCAAAATGCTCTAACAAGTGGTAGGACTGCATAACCATTTGCCCAGTTAAGTTGAGCTTTTATTGTCCATAGGTCAAGGCCGTTTCATCTAGGATGAATTTCGACTATATCTTATAAATAGAAATTCCTTAAGTGAAGTCGTTGTATAAAAAACCGGTGATAGGGCATTTGACAAAAAAAATAAACAGGTAATTAATTTTTAAATAAGCGGGGTTTGAAATAAACCTCTACCTAGATGTCATATTTAAGAATTAATCAGAATCGCATCGCTATAATGTCAACTATATAATATATCAATTTATCACCATTAATAAGAAGCTCAAGTTTATATCATATATTAAATTGATGAAGGTCATTTTTGAAACTTTCCAGGTAGCTTATCTTTACAACAGTTAATAAAAGGCTTCCCCGACTCATCCGAAAAAACGATAGGGTAGTTTTAATCAAAAGAAAGCAACCCTATTTACGCGAGCCATCCCTTTTAAATGGAAAATTATGATTGGACATTTGATTAAATGGGCTCTAAATAACCGGTTGGTGGTATTGGTAATAGCGGTGGCCGTAGCCGCCTACGGTTTTCATTCTGTAAATAATACCAAAGTAGATGCCATACCTGACCTATCGGAAAATCAGGTGATCATTTTTACCGAGTGGATGGGGAGGAGCCCCCAGATTATGGAAGACCAAGTTACTTACCCCTTGGTAAGTAACCTTCAGGGCATCCCTAAAATTAAAAATATCCGGGCTAATTCAATGTTCGGGATGAGCTTTGTCTTTGTAGTATTTGAAGACGACGTTGACATCTACTGGGCCCGGACACGAGTATTGGAACGGCTTAATTATGCGCAGCGGCTCATCCCCGAAGGCGTCGTCCCTACCCTGGGCCCCGACGGCACCGGTTTAGGACATATTTTCTGGTATACCTTAGACGCTCCGTCTTATGATTTAGGAGAACTGCGGGCCCTGCAAGACTGGTACATCAAATTTGCATTGCAAACAGTGCCGGGTGTCAGTGAGGTGGCCTCTTTTGGGGGCTTTCAAAAACAGTATCAGATTATCATTAACCCACTTAAGCTTAGCTATTTTAATATTTCTGCAGATGAGGTTATCCAGAAGGTGAGAGCCAATAATAATGATGTGGGCGGTAGGAAATTTGAGCTGGCCGGCATGGGATACATCATTAAAGGGGTTGGCTACATTGCCCAGATAAAAGACATTGAAGAAATCTCATTGAAGACCCAAGGCACTATTCCAGTGCGGGTAAAAGATATTGCCACGGTGCAGATGGGCGGGGAACTGCGCCTGGGAATAGTGGAAGAAAACGGTGAAGGGGAAAAAGTAGGGGGGATAGTGGTGATGCGCTACGGAGAGAATGCCAAAGAGGTAATTGACCAGGTCAAGGAAAAATTAAAAAGCATCGAAGGCGGCTTGCCTCCTGGGGTAAAATTCCATGTGGCATATGACCGCTCAGATTTGATTGAAGCCACTATAGCAACTTTAAAAGAGGCGGTAATTGAGGAGGTTGTTGTGGTGGCCATCGTGCTGTTCATATTCCTGCTGCATGTAAGAAGCGCCTTGATAGTAGTAATAACCATTATCATGAGTGTGTTGATCTCCTTTATTATGATGAGTTGGTTTAATGTGAGCTCCAATATTATGTCGCTTGCCGGGGTGGCCCTGGCAGTAGGCGACTTGGTAGATGCCGGAATTGTGATGGTCGAAAATGCCTTAAAGTCTATTGCGGAAGATACAGAATAAGCATTCACCATGATTGAAGAAGCGGAAAGAGTAAAGCGGATTGAAAAGTCTTCTGTTTTGGTAGGGAAGGCGGTGTTCAACTCCATATTGATCACCTTAGTTTCGTTTGCCCCGATACTCTTTCTGGAGGGTCAGGAAAAAAAAATGTTTACGCCTTTGGTCCTTACCAAGTCCTTTGCCATGATGGGGTCGGCTTTGGTGGCTATTTTCCTAGTGCCTGTACTGATGGTTTTTTTACTGAAAGGCAAAATACGCTCCGAGAAAACGCATCCGGTGTCTCGGTTTTTTCTTTGGCTTTACAATCCCATCATCCGTTGGTGTCTCCGCTGGAAGAAAGTAACCATAGCCCTAGCTTTTGTGCTTGTAGCCGCAAGCATCCCCTTTGTGATGCGGTTAGGTTCGGAGTTTATGCCTCCCTTGGACGAGGGCTCCCTCTTATTTATGCCGGTAACCTTGCCGGATATTTCCAATTCTGAGATAAAACGCATTTTGCAGATACAGGATAAACTGATTAAAACAGTACCTGAGGTGCTCAATGTATTGGGGAAAGCCGGGCGAGCCAGTACGGCCACCGACAATTCCCCGCTCAGCATGGTAGAAACCATTATTCTGTTAAAACCGCAATCTGAGTGGCGGGAGGGCATGACAAAGAATAAAATCATCGAGGAATTAAATGAAAAGCTCCAGATTCCCGGCGTAATTAATGGTTGGACCCAGCCCATTATCAACCGCATCAACATGCTTTCAACCGGTATCCGTACGGATGTTGGCGTTAAGATCTATGGGCAAAGCCTCGATTCGATCAATGTACTGGCCCAGCAATTCAAAGTAGCGTTAGCGGGTATTGAGGGTATTAAAGATTTGAATGTGGAACCCATGGTGGGCGGGAAGTATGTGGAGATAAAAATCAAAAGGGAGGAAATTGGTCGTTACGGTCTAAGTGTGGATGATGTTAATCTGGTGGTTGAATCCTCCATCGGGGGCATGAATATTACCACAACGGTGGAAGGCCGGCAACGCTTTTCGGTAAATGCCCGTTTTGCCCAGGATTTCCGTAATAATCTATCGCATTTAAAGTCATTATTGGTTTCCAGTCCGGCAGGTTCCATTCCCTTGTCTGCCGTCGCTGAAGTGTACATAACTGAAGGCCCTCCCATGATTAACTCGGAAAATGCCATGCTTCGGGGCACCTTGCTCTTTAATGTAAGGGATAGGGACATAGGAAGCACGGTCAATGACGCTAAAGAGAAACTGGAAAGCCTTGTGCAAACGTTACCGAAAGGGTATTACATACAATGGAGCGGCCAGTACGAAAACCAGGTGAGGGCCGAGAAGCGGCTAAAAATTCTGATACCCATTGTTCTGGTCATTATTACAGTCATCTTATATTTTACCTTCCATACTTACCGCGAGGTATTGATTGTCCTCTCCAGCATCCCCGTTGCCCTGGTGGGTGGTGCTTATTCTCTTTTCTTTTTCGATGTCAATTTTTCGGTAGCGGTGGCGGTGGGTTTTATTGCTTTGTTTGGTATAGCGGTAGAAACGGGGGTGCTGATGCTGGTGTACCTTAACAACTCTCTATTCAACAAGGTCGCCAGAAAAAAGGAATCCGGCGAGCCTTTGAATAACCAGGACATTGAGGAGGCTGTTTACGAAGGGGCCGCCCTCCGGCTACGCCCCAAGCTGATGACCGTAATGGTAGATATCTTTGGTTTATTGCCACTCTTGCTGGCAACTGGAACCGGAAGCGATGTCATGAAGCCCATTGCCATCCCTTTTATATTTGGCTTGGTCACCTCCTCCTTTTTTGTTTTGATTGTCCTACCCGCCATGTACGCACTGGTTCGGGAAAACGAATTAAAGAAGAATGGCAGGGTAATAATTGCAGAGTTAAAAGATTAAAAAATCTAGTTTATATAAGCTTCAAACATAAATTACTTCAATAATTAATAATGGAACTTCAGCCTCAACAAAAATACACCTGCCCTATGCATCCTGAAATTGTTCAGGATACACCAGGCAGGTGCCCAAAATGCGGAATGAACATGGTACCTGCAAAGGACGAGGCAAAGGCATCCCCTTCGCACGGCCAACATGAGGAAAGCAAATCACCCCTCACCGCAGCAGGAATTAGCACGTCTGCCGGTACCAACGAGCATGACAAAATGGTGAATGTTGAGTTGGACAAACCCGCACTTAGTGCACAGAAATATACCTGCCCTATGCATCCGCATATCATGCAGGATGCGCCGGGCAAATGCCCTCTATGCGGAATGACCTTAGAGCCGGTTGCGTCTGATTCACATGGGAAGGGAATGCACACCGGAATAATAGCTGATTTCAAGAAACGGTTTTATGTAGTACTGGCGCTCACCATCCCAATAATGCTGTTATCAGAAATGATACAGCAATGGCTAAATCTCTCTATAGATTTCCCAGGTTCAAAATATGTATTACTTGCTATGTCCTCTGTGGTTTTCTTCTACGGCGGCTGGCCGTTCTTAAAAGGCCTGGTAGATGAAGCAAGGGTGAAGAACCCGGGTATGATGTTCCTGATTGGATTTGCCATCTCGGTTGCTTATATCTACAGCGTGGCAACTGTATTTGGGTTACAGGGCATGGATTTCTTTTGGGAACTCGCAACCCTTATTCTCATCATGCTATTAGGGCATTGGATAGAAATGAAATCAGTGGCTGGCGCCTCAAGAGAGCTGGAACTGCTTGTCCAGTTAATGCCCGATGACGCTCATCTGGTTCAGGGTGAAACGATTACCGACGTGAAAACAGCAACGCTTAAAGCGGCTGATGTAGTACTTGTCAAGCCCGGCGAAAAAGTGGCTGCCGATGGAATAATAGTAGATGGTGAAAGCTACCTGAACGAAAGTATGCTTACAGGCGAATCGAAGCCCGTACAAAAAACAAAAGGTGACAAAGTCATTGCCGGGGCTATCAATGGGAACGGCTCTATTAAAGTTACCGTATCCCATGCCACACAAGACTCCTATCTATCGCAGGTGGTTAAGCTGGTTAGCGATGCCCAAAAGTCAAAATCCAAGACCCAGTTGCTGGCAGATACGGCCGCTAAATGGTTAACGGCCATTGCCATAGTGGCAGGCATTGGCACATTTCTGTTCTGGTATTTGACGGGGCAATCTTTAGCTTTTGCAATGGAAAGAATGGTTACGGTAATTGTAATCTGCTGCCCGCATGCATTAGGGCTGGCTGTGCCATTGGTGGTAGCAAAATCAACTGCCATCTCAGCAAAGAACGGCCTGCTTATCAAGAACAGAACAGCATTTGAAAATGCAAGGAAAATCACGACCATCGTATTTGATAAAACGGGTACGCTTACCATCGGGAAATTCCTTGTATCCAAAATCGTTTCGCTGCAAAAAGATTTACCTGAAAACGAGGTTATTCGTTTGGCTTCAGCCTTGGAGCAACAATCTGAGCATCCCATTGCCACTGGTATCCTACAAAAAGTAAAAGACTTGTCTATCCCAATTCCGGCAACAGAAAACTTTAATGCCATCACAGGCAAGGGCGTTGAAGCCACAGTAGAAGGCAAAACAATATTGGTTGTTAGCCCGGGCTATTTGAAGGAGAATAATATTGCCATTCCAGAAGGCTTCACGGCCAATGATACGGAAACGGTTGTGTTTGTGATTATCAATAAGGCCCTGGCAGGTTACATAGCTTTATCAGATGAAATTCGTCCTGAATCGGCAGATGCGATCAAAACCTTAAAAGAAAACGGCATCAAATCAATATTGCTTACTGGCGATAACGCTAAAGTAGCAAAAAGTGTAAGTGATGCTTTAGGCATGGAGAGTTATTTTGCCGAAGTATTACCGCATCAGAAATTAGATAAGGTAAAGGAGTTGCAAAGCAAAGGAGAATTTGTTGCCATGACTGGTGATGGGGTAAATGATGCCCCCGCTTTAGCGATTGCTGATATTGGTATTGCGGTAGGCAGCGGCAGCGACATAGCGGCAGAAACCGCTGGTATAATATTAGTAAACAGCAACCCACAAGATGTGGTGAACCTGATTTTATTTGGCAAAGCCACTTACAAAAAAATGATTCAAAACCTGATTTGGGCAACAGGTTACAACCTAGTGGCGCTTCCGTTGGCAGCAGGCGTCTTATACAATCAGGGGATTCTGCTAACTCCTGCTGTAGGTGCAGTTTTAATGACTGTGAGCACAGTGGTAGTGGCCATTAATGCAAGTATGCTGAAAGTGAAGGGGTAAATAGATAGAGATTGAAGCCTCGATGATCATCTATTGACTTGTAATTGGGGTGAGTGGGGCATAATAACAGTATAATATAACCTTTTTAGGGAAGGAAGTTAAGCCCCCTGATAAGGCAGAAGTTTTTATGATATAGAATTTTTCTTTTGCTGCATTATTGGAAGCAGTAGCTAAGCCGCTTTAACTATATTTTCGTATTGCAAACAACCACCATTAAACGGATAATATGGGCAAGCCTTGGCATAGGGGGAAATTTATCGTTTTTTTTGTCCTCTCTTACTTCTCTTCTCACCAACCTTTTTAACAAGCTTTCCCCAAACGAAGCCGATGGGTAAAATCTCCAGTAAGGAGATTATCGATAATATGTTCTCGGCCATCCGGCAAGTGCGGACAATCAAGTTTGTCATGCGGGATTGGGAACGCCGGGAGAACCGAAACCGGGAGGGGAACAGCATATTAAAATAAACATATCGCCTTTTTGGCTGTATGCCTATATTGCAAACCCAGCAAAGGGGTAGAGACTCTATACTGGCAGGGAGAGAACAACAACAAGGTTTTAGTATACCCCGCTTTCCTTATGTCAGTTTGAACCTTGATTACAACGGTAATCTGGTGCGCAGTGGCAGCCATCATAATCTATTTGCCGCAAATCCAAATTATACCGCTGATATCATTAGAGATACTTACCAAAAAGCGGGGAAGGACTTTCCGTCAATCTTTAAACATGAGGGGGATGTCCTGTTTGACGGCAAGTCTTGCTACAAGGTTGTAGTGGATTATACTCCCTATAAACTATATAATTACAAAGTAAAATCCGGGGAAGATGTATTTAGTATTGCTAAGAGACTTTTCCTGAATGAATTTAAAATAAAAGAACTAAACAAGCTGGACGGTTACACCGGGCTGAAAGCTGGCCAGGTGTTGGTTCTCTCCAACGCTTATGCTAGGAATACGATTCTTTATATAGACAAAAAATCATATCTCCCTCTAGTCCAGATAGTCTATGATGAATTAGGCTTCTTCGAGCGGTACGAATACCACGATGTACAGGTCAATCTGACCTTTAAGTAAGATGAATTTTCTAAAGACTTCCCAGCCTACCCCTTTTAACTTTTATTTCCAATGGTATTAAAAGGCAGCTACGACCGGTTATGCCTAAACTAAACCATTGAGGTTGGACCCATGCTAAAACAGCTTTTGCAGAAAAATATCGGGGCTTTAGTTTCCATGGCTATGCTGGTGATCGTACCGGTTTCGGTAAGTTCATCCTTGGCTGTTCTGTTGTACCAATACCAGGACCTATTATTGAATTTAGCCATACCTCAAACAATACTGTATTTTCTGGCGGTTTCCCTAACCATGGCTTTTGCCTTGACCCCTACCACCTTTGTTGCCATACTTTCGGGCTTCTATCTTGGATGGCCCGGGTTCCCTGGGGTGGTAATATCATATGCCGCGGTTTCCTTGATCGGGTACTTTCTAGCCAAGGCTATCGATCAGGGCAAGCTCTTGAAGTTTGTAAACCATTTTGAAAAAGCTGCCATTGTGATGGAAGAACTTAAGCACCAAAGCTGGGGCTTGATAATACTAACCCGAATTTCACCGGTCCTTCCTTTTGCCCTAATGACTTTTATCCTGGCCATGATAAAAGTCGATAAACGCAAGTTTTTACTGGCCAGTATTGCCGGGATGCTGCCCCGAACGTTATTTTTCTTCTGGTTAGGCAACCAAGCCCAGGATATCCTCCTCTTACTTCAAAATTCAGATACCGGAACCAGTGGCAAATTCCTTTTGATTGCTCTTATTGCTGTTTCCGTTTTCGGATTATATTACTTATTCAACCGTGCTTTGAAAAAAGCCCTATCGCGGCATTCTGTCAGTTAGGAAAGAATAGGAACTAAGGGTCAATTTTCTATTCTATCAGCCTCCTAAACTCTTAGCTTCAAATTGTTGCCCACTTCGAAACGGAGCTCAACGACTTTTATGCCACGGCAATCAGTTGCCCTAATAAAATCCAGCAGTAGTAGGTAGGGCCCACTGCCCGCAATCATCACCAATGAGCTTGTACAAGACCCATAGCATGTTATGGCAACAGACAATTATGATACCTATTGAAATGGAAGGTGATGCAGATTATTTCTAGGCTTATAGATAATGATAGTAAATCTACCTTATAACTCTTATTAAAATATCCTTCCCTTGGCTTTATTTAGGCTATATCTATGTTTATAGCTATCTATTTAGATTAAATCTTAATAATATTTGCGGGCAATGCTTCTGTCTCTATATTTGCATCAAATTAGAATTGGTCTAAATAAAGAGACATGAGAAAACAGTACTTCCTCCTTCTATTAAGCTTTTCAATATTAGCGCTTTCTGGCTACGCGCAAACAACAGGTAGATTAAGTGGCGTTATCAAATCAAGTGACGGCAAGCCAGCCGCTTATGTGAATGTAGCGCTTCCTGAAGTGAATAAAGGTGCTGTTTCTGCTGAGAACGGTTCATTCTCCATCCAAGGCATACAGCCGGGCACCTATACCTTGAGATGCTCCTTTGTAGGACTGCAAAGCCAGGAGTTAGCGGTTACTATAGAAGCAGGGAAGAATACCAAAGTTGACCTGACGCTGACAGAAGACGCCGCTCGCATCTCTGAGGTAGTGGTGACTGCCGGCAGGACCGTCAACAAAAAGCCCTTGGCCATAGGCAAGATTGCCATCTCGCCGCTGGACATGCCCCAGAGCATGACCATCGTCAACAGTGAGGTGATTGCCAATCAGCAGGCTTCTAAGCTGAGCGACGTTATTAAAAATGTGAACGGGGTGTCTTTGGGCACTTCCCGCGGAAGTACCTCAGAAACCTTCTTTGCCCGCGGGTACAACCTGGGCGCCAACAACATTTTCAAGAATGGAGCACGCTCCAATTCAGCCGTTCTTCCAGAGGCAAGCACCCTAGAAAGAGTAGAAGTATTAAAAGGTAGTGCCGCCTTGTTGTTTGGCAACGTATCTGGTGGGGCGGTCATCAACATGGTGACCAAACAGCCTAAATTTGAGTACGGCGGTGAAGTGGCCATGCGTGCAGGTAGCTATGATTTTTACAAGCCCATAGCAGACGTGTACGGACCAATCACGCAGAACCTGGCGTTCAGGGTGGTAGGTACTTTTGAGGCCGCAGAAAGCTACCGCAACAGCGTAGAGTCAAAGAAATACTATGTGAACCCCTCCCTGTTGTACAAGCTAGGGTCTAGAACCACCGTTTTGGTACAAGGTGATTACCTAAGCCATGATTTCACGCCAGACTTTGGGATTGGGTCCTTGGATGGAAAAATCCCGACGAATATTGACCGTTCCGCTTTCTTCAACACCCCTTGGGCCTACAATGAGGTGCGCCAGAATACAGCATCTGCCAGCGTGGAGCACCAGCTAAATGACATCTGGAAAGTAAACTTCATTGGGTCTCAGCAACAGTTCAACAGAGACTATTTCTCAACAGAACGCATCCAGGCTGATGCAGACGGTGACTGGGGCCGCAAACTAACCCGTTCTGATATTTCTGAGAACTACTACACCGGTCAGGTAAACCTGAATGGTGAGTTCAAGACCTTGGGCATTGGCCACACGCTATTGGTGGGCGCTGACGCGGAGCGTTATCTAAACACTTCACATACTTTCAAAATCTCTTCTCTATGGAAAGGTGATGTGTATGACTCTATCAACCTCTTGAATCCGGCCAAGTTCCAGGCTAGAACAGATGAGCCATTGGCTAAGGCTACCATCCGCACCGAAACGCCCACCTACCGCTTTGGTACCTACTTCCAAGACTTGATTAGTGTTTCTGAGAAATTTAAAGTGTTGGCTGGTCTTAGATGGTCTTACCAGAAAGTAGAAGTTGCCAAACTGTATGACCTGGCCAATAATGAGGTAAAAAACAGCCCTACTGCCATTACCAAAGTAGATAAGGCGTTCTCACCTCGTGTAGGATTGGTATACCAACCCACTACTACCACCTCGTTGTTTGCCAGCTATTCTAACAACTTTGTTCCAAATACCGGTAAGGACATATACCAACAAAACCTAAAGCCTTCTATTGTAGATCAGTATGAGGTAGGCGTGAAGAATGACCTGGTAAAAGACATGCTGTCTATCAACGTCACATTCTATCGCATCATCAACAATGACCTGGCGCTACAGGCTCAATTCTTAGCAGACGGTTCTGTGAACACAGATGCCACCATCAAGGAGTTCACTGGTCAGACAACCAGTGACGGGGCAGAGGTAGACTTGTCAGGAACGCTTTCTCCAGGCTTAACTTTCTTGGCCGGCTACAGCTACAACCACATGCGCTACACAGACACTCCAGGTTCTAAGGGAAGCTACATTGAAGGAGAGCGCTTGGTGAGTAACCCATCGCACACAGCCAATGCCTCTATCTTCTATACACTGCAGACGTCTGCTCTAAAAGGCTTGAAAGTAGGGGCCTCTGGATTCTACACTGGAGAGCGCAATGCTGGCTGGAACAACCAGGTAGGCCAAGTGCAACAGTTTAACCGCCTTATCCCAGTAGGTGGATTTGCTAGCTTTGATCTGTCATTAGGGTACTCAATCAACAAGTTCTCCATCTTAGGCAAGCTTTCTAACATTACCAACGAGTTGAATTACCTGGTGCATGAAAATTACAGCGTAAACCCTATTCCACCCCGCCAGTTCGTGACGACCGCCTCCTTTAGGTTCTAGGTCTTCATTGTCTTCCTTTAAAATCAAGAGTCCTTGGCTTTACCAATTCGGGAACGGCCAAGGACTCCTAATTTTAATCAGTAGAGTATCTTAGATCTGAGAGTATCCATTATTTTTGATTTTTCCTTAGTCAACAAGGTTAAATAAAATAGACTCATTCAGTAAACTAATACGGCACTTGCGTAAAGGCCAGAAATTGACCCAGGCAAGGTTCGCAAAGGAGGTGGGGCTAACAGCCGGCCAGTTGAGCAGGTTGGAGGCTGGTGAGATTCTGACTAGGGAGGTTGACCTTGTCAAGATGGCCAAGGTGCTTGATACGGAATATGAGGAGCTTAAGAGGCAGTACTTCAGTGATAAATTCTCCCAGGAGTTGTTAATAAGCGGATGCTCCTTGGAAACTCTTGACTTGGCAAGGGAAAAGCTTCTTCGCCTGCAGAGTACCCGTTCCCATGGGCGAGGGTTGTGACGGCTAGCATAGCCCAATGGTGATCAATTGTTTGACTGTTAAGGTAGAGGGCCGTCTTCTGAGCTAGCACAAGGTTTTAGGGTGGCATGAAAGAGCTTGAAAAATAAGGGAAGTCAGCAACACGTATTGAACATTAAATAAGAATGTAGCATATTAGCATATTTCTTTGGTCAATGGTTAATTTAATACTAACTCCGCAACCTAGTTTCTACAACCTAAACTTGTATAATCTGGCTAGAGTTAAATGGTAATCTCTTTCAGTTATCAAGAAATCGTCCACACTGTCATACAAGTAAGTAAGCTCTAGAAAGAAGGTGGCCGTTGAAATCTCCCCCAGCCGAAGCGCTTTTTCCAATAGCGGCGTATTGTTAGCGGAGGTAAACACCCTCCTATACGCCTCCAGGCTAGCCTGATAGTTTTCATATTGGGAGTACTGCTGCCTATTGAGGGACCGGTGCTCCAACCGGTGCTCCTGAAGTTGGCTTTCCCTCCAACCGACCACTGCCTGTTGGGCAGCCACCATGTTCCTGTTTTCCCAGAGCGGGATGCTTACCCCCAGATGCAAGCCTTTGTACGTCTGCCCTAGAATGGACTGGTAGTGGTAACCGGTCTCCAACTTGGGCAGGGTTAATGCCTTGGTCACCGAGACCTGACGCTCACTGACCTTCTTTTGTTGCTCATACAGTTTCACAATCGGGTCATTTGCCTCTATCAGGCTGTCCAAAACCTCAAAGTTTGGAGGAACTTGGGCAACTGGGTAAATTGTATCTGCGACCGCAATAGGTTGCCCCCCGGTCAATTCCGTCAGTTTCTGGGCAAGGCGCAACTGCTCTCCGGCCAGCTGTCGGTCCCTCTGTTGAATTTGGATAAGTTGCAACCTGGCCTTGTTCACATCCAGAATGCTGATGTTTCCCTTGTCCAACTGTTTCTGATAATTGTTTGCCAGTTTCT
Organism: Rufibacter sp. LB8; assembly: GCF_014876185.1. NCBI lineage: Bacteria > Pseudomonadati > Bacteroidota > Cytophagia > Cytophagales > Hymenobacteraceae > Rufibacter > Rufibacter sp. LB8. The sequence continues at coordinate 82,716 of NZ_JADALJ010000002.1, forward strand.
CTACCCGTTGAATCCGCCTGCTCAATTCTTGTCGGGCCCTGTTGTGGTAAATCAAATCCAAGGCAGTGAGTTGGGCCTCCAGGAGAATCTGTTGCCGCTGAACAGTCAGCTCAGTTTCAGCCTGAAGGGTCTGTTCATTCGCCAGTTTCCTTTTCCTGCCGTACGCCGTGGGGAAGTCAAACGCCTGCGTCAAGGTTATGTCCGTCTGGTTCCCCGCGTTGGCCGGGCTTCCTTTCAGGTAATCATAGTCAATCACTGGGTTGGTCGGATTCAACCCGGTTCTGAATTGCTTTTTCTGTGTCTCCAGGTACTGCTGCTGGGTAGCCAGCGTTTTGTTGTTCTGCTCCACCGCTTTCAACACCTCAGGCATAGTCTGCTGGGCTATCACGTTGGTGAAAGCCAGGCACCCCAGCAGACACAATAGATTTATTTTCCTCTTCATTCTCTTTCAGCTTCGGTTATAATGCTTGAATGCCCAGCTTCCTCAGAAACAGTACATAGATATAGTAAAAGCCCGCCATCAAAACACAGGACAGTAGCATGGCCAATGGGAACTTCAAGCCCGCCTTCAGTAGCAGAGGCAGGGCGATAAAGAACAGGAGCGAAGGCAGGACCGCCCAGAATATACCGTAGGAAAGGTCGCTTATCTTGCCGGTGTCCTTGGTGTCCACGTAGAGCCAGACCATGGCCAGGATGGACGTGATGGGCAGGGCCGCCAGAACCGCAGCCGCGGTGCTGTATCGCCTCCCCAGCTCAGAGATGCCCGTTATCAGTAGCGCTGTGATGATTACCTTAAACAGTATCTGCATTTCTTTCTTTTTTAGGGTGGGTCATGGCATAGACAATCGGTACGATAAACACATTGAGCAGGGTAGAGGTGAGCAGTCCGCCCAAAATGACTTTAGCCATTGGGCTCTGTATCTCATTGCCCGGCAGGTCTCCGGCCATAGCCAATGGAATCAGCGCCAGACCCGCCGTCAAAGCCGTCATAAGGATGGGGCTGAGCCTGTCCCTTGAACCAATGATGATGGTGTCTTCCAAAGAATAGCCTTCCTTCTGCAGGGTCTGGTAGTGCGAGACCAGAAGGATTCCGTTTCTGGTAGCGATGCCAAAAAGGGTTATAAACCCGATAATGGCAGGGATGCTTAGAATCCCGGACGTCAGGTAAATGCTGAATACGCCGCCTATCAAGGCCAGGGGCAGGTTCAGTAGGATGATAGAGGAAAGCTTTACCTCCTTGAACTCCCCATAAAGCAACAGGAAAATCACCAGTAGGGAGATAAGCGACGCATATAGCAGTGTCTGGGAGGCTTCCGCCTCACTCTCAAACTGACCGCTGTACTCAATCCGGTACCCCTCAGGGAGCTTGACAGTTTCGCCTATCTTCTGTTGGATTTCAGCTACCACGCTTTTCTGGTCCCGCCCAGACACGTTGGCAGATACCACCGTCTTCCGCTGAACATTCTCACGGTTCACAGTGTTGGGGCCAGTGGCGGAAACCACATCCGCCACCACGTGCAGAGGGACTTTCTCGCCTGAGTGAGTGTCAATCAGGCTGTTTCGCAGGCTTTCTATCCTGCCTCTGTTCTCATCATTGTAGCGCAACACCAAATCGAATGTGCGGTTTCCCTCATACACCTCTGACACTTTCTCCCCGGCGAAGGCCACGTCCACAAACTCAGTGAAAGCCCCTATGGGAATGCCGTATCTGGCCAGCATCTCCCTTTTGGCCTTTATCTGAATCTGGGGAATTTCCACCTGTTGCTCAATGCTCAAATCCACTAGGCCCTCTGTGCCGGCGATGCTTGTCTGAACCTGTTTGGAGAGAGCATACAACTGGTTGAGGTCAGGGCCGAAAATCTTGATGGCGATATTAGCGCGCGTGCCGGACAGCATATGGTCAATGCGGTGCCCAATGGGCTGCCCGATGGTGATGTTGGCTCCGCCCACCATGGCTATCTTATCCCGCACATCGGTCATGAATTCTTCCCGGCTTCTTTCATCTAAGGTAAAAGGCGCGTCAATTTCAGAGGCGTTCACGCCCTGCGCATGCTCGTCTAACTCAGCCCGGCCTGTACGGCGCGTGGTCATCTTAATCTCAGGTACGCGCAAGAGCGCTCTTTCTATATTTGAGCCAATCTGGTTGGATTCCTTTAGGGAGATGCCCGGTAAGCTGACCGCGCTCACCACCAATGAACCCTCATTGAACTCAGGCAGGAAGGACCTCCCCAACCCAAAGAACAAAAGCATCGCCACCAGAAAAAGAGCGGCGGTGGCGCCTAGGATTAGTTTCTTATAGTGCAGGGCCCGCACCAATGCCTTCTCATAGCCGTGGTTCAGTTTTCTGACCAGCCAACTCTCATGGTGCTGTTGCAAAAGCATGCTGTCCTTGGTAAGCAGGAAACTGCAAAGCACCGGGGTGACGGTGATGGCCACAATCAAAGAGGCGAAGAGCGACACGATAAATGCGATTCCCAGCGGAGCCAATAGCCTTCCTTCCATGCCGGAAAGGAAAAACAGTGGAAGAAACGCTACTATAATGATAAAAGTGGCGTTGATGACCGACGACCTTATCTCAACAGAGGCGTCATAGACAATCCTCAGTTTGTTCTGTCGCTCTGCCTCAGGCTTGTGGGCGTTCTCCTTCAATCGCCTGAACACATTTTCCACGTCTATGATGGCGTCATCCACCAAATCGCCAATAGCAATGGCCATTCCGCCCAGACTCATGGTATTGATGGTGAAGCCAAGCCACTTGAGGGTTAGCATGGCTGTCACCAAGGAAATAGGAATGGCCACCAGTGAAATAGCCGTAGCCCGCCAGTTCATCAGGAACAGGAACAGAACAATGACCACGAAAATGGAGCCCTCTATCAGTACCTTCTGGATATTACTGATAGACGCATTGATGAAGTCAGACTGCCGGAAAACCTGGGTGTTCAGGTGAATGTCCTCTGGCAGGCTTTTGTCCAATTCCAGAATGGCTTGGTCAATCTGTTCCGTTAATTGAAGCGTATTGGTGTTAGGTTGCTTCATGACGGTGAGTATCACCGCCGGGTTTCCTTTCATGGAGGCATCCCCAATTTTGACGGCGGCCCCAATCTTCATATCAGCCACGTCAGAAATCTTAACCGGCATATCGCCTCTCATCTTTATGACGGAGTTGCCCAGCTCGGCCAAGTCATTCGTTCGGCCCATGCCCCTTATGATGTACTCGTTTCCATACTGGTTCATAAACCCTCCGGCGGCATTGGTATTGGCCTGCTGGGTGGCATGCAGTAATTCGGCAAGGGAGACATCATAGAATTCCATGCGCTGAGGCGAGGCGAGGACTTGGTATTGCTTGTACTCTCCCCCGATGACTACCACCTGGGACACGCCACCGATCGCCAGTAGGCGGGGTCTTATGTTCCAATCCGATAGAGACCTCAGGTCCATCAAGCTGGTTTTGTCTGCTGTGACGCTGATGAGCATTATCTCTCCCATAATGGAGGAGTTAGGAGCCAAAGTTGGGTTACCAACACCCTGTGGCAGTCTCTCAGCCACACTAATCATCTTCTCGCTGACAATCTGCCGTGCTTTGAAAATGTCTGTACCCCAGTTGAACTCCACCCAGACAATGGAGATACCGGCAGAGGAAGAGGAGCGCACGCGCCTCACGTCCGTTGCCCCATTCACAGCAGTTTCGATAGGGAAGGTGACCAGCCGCTCAGTTTCTTCTGGGGCCATGCCGTGTGCCTCCGTCAGAATCACCACCGTGGGCGCGGTCAGGTCAGGAAACACGTCCACGTCCATTCTAGCGGCTGTGATGGAGCCAAACAAGAGCAGTAACGTGGTCGCTACCATCACCAACAGGCGGTTATGGAGCGAGAATTGAATGATTTTATTTAACATAGTGCTAGTTCCTGTTAATGCTCATGGCCATGCGCCGGCATGGCACCGGACAAGGTAGCCAGTTTGATTTGATAGGCCCCTTTGGTGACAACGCGCTCGCCTTCCCGTACGCCCGACAGGACCTGCACCTGGGAAGCGTCACTGGTCCCCAATTTTACTTCCCTTTTCTCGAAAGACTCACCCGCCGTCTGCACATACACGTAATAGACGCCTTGCTCTTCCAGTAAAGCACTTTCCGGTACTACAATGGCCTCTCCGGCGGATTTCGACTTCAGGTACACCTCTAAGTAAGCCCCCGGCAGGAGTTGCTTGTTTGGGTCTATCTGGAAAAACACAGGGGTGTAGTAGGAATCAGGGGCGGTGCTTTTAGCATAGGAGACCAGCTTTCCATTTAGGTCCTCCAGGCTGAACACCTCCTTGCCGGTTGAGGCCCGGAAGTTGGCCGAGGAGATAGAGCTCAACTGGGAGAAGTACTGCTGCGGGACGTCTGCCCTGATAACCAGGCCTCTGTTCCGGGAAATGGTGGCAATGGGTTGTCCCGCCTCCACAAACTGCCCTGAGGTGATGGCTACTTCTTTTATAAATCCGCTCTGAGGGGCACCTATGCGTAAGCCCCCTCCTTTGAAGGCCCCTGCCAGCGCCTGATACTCCCTTCGGGCGGTTTCATACTGGAGTTTGATGGACTCATACTCCTTTCGGGGAATTATCTGGTCCTTCACCAGTTCAGAGGCTCTGTTGTAGTCCACCTGAGCTTTCTGGTAGTTTGCCCTCAGTTGCGCCAGCTTTACATTCAGGTTGTCGTCTGCTAGTCCGCCGCCTTTCACGGTGAACAAGGGCTGTCCTTTGGTAACAGTCTTACCGGCCAACAGACCTGAGCCTACAAATTCCACAATTCCATCAGCTTTGGCTGTCAGGACAACCTCATCGCCTTGTGCGGGCATAACCTGACCTGAGGTTTTGATGACCTCATAAAAGGGGCCTTTTTTAACCTCTTGGTTGGCGAACTCTACTTTCCAGGCCTGCTCTTTCAGATAACTGATTTCATTCCCTTTCTCCTCTGGTTTAGGTTGCTGGGCGATGGCGGTTTTCAAGTCTGGGTAAACCGTCACATTCTCAATCACGAATTGGTCTGTCAAGGCCCCGGCTTTCACATCAAAGATGAGCCTATATCCTTCTCCTGCGGTAGTAGGTTGCAGTTTGGGGCCAAATATCCCTGGAGAGCGCGGGGTATCTACGGTATGCCTGATTCCTTTATTCCCTTTCACCAGGCTAACAGTCAACTGTCCCTCGGTGAAGGGCTTGAAGGCTGGGCCCAACTTAGTGAGATGAGCCGCAAATTTGGATGTTTGGCCCACTATCAAGGGGGTGAACTCCACAAACAGTTCTGTCTGGCCAGTGTAAAGGGTGTAGGACAAGTCTTCCAGCGCCTCTGCATCATCAACGCTGTTGGCCTGTTCCTCTGAGACTTTCCCCTCATTCCCTTTAGGATCACTGCAACCGGCTATTGAAAGCGCTAGGCAGGCTGTGAAAATGGAGGTATATAGTTTTGATAAGGTCATTTAAAAAGAATTTTTAGTTTTCACCTGCAGACGCTATGATGTTAGCTTTCATAAAATCAGGTTTCCCGATAGCAGTTCAATAGGGTTAGCCGAGGTCTCAAGAAGTATTTTTGTTTGTGGAAAACAGATTCCGTAAAGGGTAGAAGGTCTAGTGAAATAGCCTTATCAGGGAAGCAGAGAATGTCTTCTGCCTTCCTAATAAGGCATTAATCTCAACTAGTGACCGTGCTCAGCCTCACCGTCATGGGAGTGGGTCTTAGATGTTTTCTTTGAGCTGGCAGAATCCGTCGCCACATTGAATTCCTCCTGTTGGGGTGATGGTGCCTCCTTGTCTTCGGCATGCTCATGGGGAACAGACTCATCATGAGCCTCCTCTGCGTGCTCATGCGGCACGGACTCGTCATGGTCTGTTTCTTTTGTCGAGTTCTGAGAGCATCCAAAACTTAACAGTGCCAATACGGCCATGGATAGGATTTGCTTTTTCATATGAAATTGAAGTTTAAAGATTGGTTTTAGTGAAAAGGGGACAGTGTCTCAAACCAAAAGGCGTGAAATACCAAAGCCCGGGCCTCGGAAGGACCAGTCATCAACAAGGGAATAAGGGAATTTAGGCTACAGGGGGGCCTCGCAGGCCCCCTGGTTCGCTGTAATGCCGAAGGCCGGGCTCTACGCCGCTAGGAGGAAAGGCCATTTTCTCCGGTCGCCATTTCTGGGGGGGAGAATAATAGGAACTTGTAATCAAGGCAACCTGTAGCTGCTTTTTATTGAAAGAGCTGTTGGATTGGTCAGAGGAATAGTGGGAAGTATTGTCAGCAAAACTATGCTGGTGGTTGCTCAGAAGATGGTTTGCATCTGGAACCGGATGGTCATCTTGGCCAGACTCTACTGGAGAATGTTCATTATGCCCCTTTTGGTGATCGTGCTCATGGGCATGTTCAGTATTATCGCTGTTGGCTTTTGGATGAGCACCATCATGGTGATGGTGAGGCACCACATTATGGGCCAACATTATGGTGAAGGCAAATAAGAGTAAAAAGACTGATGCCAGTTTTTTATTCATGTGCCCTAAATATACTATTTATTTTTAAGAGGGTTTGATTTTGAGCTAAGGAGCTTTATCAACCTAAAACAGATAAATTAAAAAGAGTTATTTGGAGACATAGCATAATGGTACTTATTTCGAAATGATTAGCAGTAGCGCTGACCACAACGCTGACCATGTAATCCTTACCCACAAAATAAATGGAAGCTGTTTGTGTGGCCTACAAAACGCTTCTAGTTTCTCAGTAAGTGCCTAGGCAAACCGTCTCATGAAACGGCCGGTTCTTGAAACAGGCAGTAGTTAAGAAGATATTTGCCCTGATTGCTTTAGATCGTCTCTTATTGCTGTCTCGTAAATCAAATATATTTCTTGTTTTTGAGAAGGATAATTGAGACCCACCATATACTTGGATATAATAACCACTCCTTCTTTCACTCAACCATAAAAGAAGGAGAGAGAGGAAAGAATGAGGCTGAGGGTAGGTGTTCTTCATGATAAAGAATGCCGGCTAAGTTGAAAAATTTGGTTATCCAAGTTTACCTGAAACTACAATCAGGCTTACCTATACTTTAATACGTGTTTAACATAATGTAATTTATAAATTATTGATATCCATAGTTTTAAATTTGTCTTATAAATTACATTATGTTAAGTATAAAGATTTTTCCTTCCCTATTCTAAATTTTATTCAAAAATTTATGATGAGTATTGAACATAGTAACGGTTATGAGAGAAAATGCCTTTCCAGCCAGCTAGAGAGGGTGCCGGTTTTGGTACTTTCGCAGGGAGGTAATCGTCAAATGCACGGGCAATATTTTATCCTAGGCAAAACAAACTAAGTTTTTAGTTGATAAACTAACATAAATTATAATTTTGGTAGTGGTTTACAATGTATGATGCTTTGATTTTTGGTTGTTTCGGTAGTTGAACATTAGGTTTAAGCTCGCATCATGGTTCTCCTTTTTCTTGGAGAAGCAGGTCGTTTTCCTGACCAGCCTCCTGTTCCTGGCCCTGAGGCAGGTATTTACCCCTTCTATATTTTTTGTGTAAGCCTTGCCCACCTTGTGTTTCTCTGTAGGTATCACCTGGGCGAAGGCTCTCCAATGGTCGGTGCAGTATTCTCCAATGTGTGCTTTCTCCAGCTTCTTGAGCAGCTTCCTCACAGTTGCTGCGCTCCTGGGGCCGCAACTGTAAGCCAAAACCTCATCCGTCTCGGGGCAGTAGGCATACAAAAGCCAGTACTTCCCTTTCCTGCGCCTGCCCACGTAGCTCCAGACCTCGTCTATCTGCACCGACTCGTAGCAGCGCCGCGCCGGTGCGATGCTGAGTCGGCTGCCTTGCCGGCACAGGTTGTCCAGTATGCACTTGCGGCTCACCCCCAGCAGCGCCTCTATGTCGCGGATGCCGTTGTTGCGCTCCAAAAGCCGCACCATTAGCTGCTTTGTGGCCGGATCGGCGCCTTTGTACTGGTACGTGGCCTGGAACTGCTTTCTGCAGCTGTGGCATAGCAGGTTCTGGGCACCGTTCTTTTTCTTTCCGTTTTTTACTACCTTACTGCTCTGGCAGTGGGGACAGTTTATTTTGATGAGGACTTCGAACATTCCATCATCTTAAACAACTCACTGTCAGCTTTTATCCCATCATACTTTCTAAACCACTACCATAATTTAATATATTTGTTATAGAAATAACTTACTCGCTCATGTGGCAAAAACTTTTAACCTACGCATCTTTTATGCTTTTACTGGCTAGTTGCCAAAGCACTTCTACATCTACCTCAAAACAAAGTCCCCCCCAAGGAAAGTACCGGGCGGCCATTCAACTACAGGGGAATGAAGTCCCTTTCTTTGTTGAGTTTGAGGGAGAAGGAGCCAATTTAAAGGCCTACATACTTAACAGTGATGAACGCCTGGAAACAGATGTATTAATAAAAGAAGATTCCATTATTATGGATATAAACGTGTTTGATGCAAGCTTGCGTGCAAAATATACTGATACTATCCTTACGGGCGAGTGGGTAAAGCATTATGCAAAGAATTACAGGGCTCCCTTTAAAGCTGTACCGATCAACGGACAGCAAAGGTTTGAGCTTGAGGGCAAGCCTGCTCATAATTTTACAGGGAAATGGGAAACATATTTTAGCCTTGGCTCTAGTGAGCCAAGGCCAGCGGTAGGCAATTTCCGCCAGGAGGGTAACCATATTTCCGGGAGTTTTGCATTGGCCTCAGGAGATTTCAGGTACTTGGAAGGCAATGTAAGTGATAGTACTTTTTATTTAAGCACCTTTAATGGTGAAGAGGCTAAACTTTTTATCGGGCGGCTAAACGATTCAGGTGAGCTCATAGGAAAATACTTAAATGGTCTTACGGGCAACTATTCTTTTACCGCAAAACCGAATGAAAATTTCCGGCTGGCCAGTAAAGAAAGAAATGTATCTACTCAAACCATTAACTTCAGCTTTCCAGACCTACAAGGCAATATAGTTTCTTTATCCGATCAGAAGTTTATGGGCAAACCTCTTATTGTGCAAATTTTCGGTTCCTGGTGCCCAAGTTGTATGGACGAAACCAAGTATCTAGGGCAATGGTATAACGATAACAAAGAACGGATAGAAGTTGTAGCACTGGCATTTGAGAAAAAAGATGATTTTCAATACGCTAAAACCAGGGTAGAAAAGTCTAAAAACAGGCTGAATGCCGATTATACCTTTCTCATTGCCGGGCATGAAAAAGATGTCAGCAAAGCCTTTCCTACCATCGATGGCCCCATATACTTCCCAACTACCTTATACATTGATAAAAACGGCCAACTACGCAAAGTACATTCAGGTTTTAACGGACCAAGCACAGGCCCCTTGTTCGAGCAATGGAAAGCAGATCACCAAGCTATTGTAGAAGAGCTGGTAAAAGAATAATTTATTTTTTTTAACTAATGGTCTTTAGCTGACAGGCGCCCGTCTTCAGTCAAGGGCACCACGACTGCGTGAATGTGGGGCGTTTTCTCGTACATACAGAGCGTAAACCGCACCATATTGGCTTTGCCGTACTCCTGGGCCACGAAATCAAAGTTGGCCTGCTGCCAGTCTTTGAAGCGTGCCGGCTCACTGGTCAGCTTCACCATGTCCTCATGGCTGCCAGTTAAAACAAGCGACAGGTACTTGACGGCATCTTTCCGGATGGCCTTTTCCCCTGGTAACCTTCGTCAATCCGTTGGTTGATGGCCTCGGGTAGGGAGAGCTGGTGCGCACCGCTTTTAAAAAGTGCGCTGCGCGCGTGTAGAGTTAGGTAATGTCATCGGTCAGGAAAACCAAGTCTGTTCATCGCCACGAAAAAGGATGCCTGTCGAAGTCCAACTGCAATTCAATACGTATTGCTTTCCTAACTTACTTGACTACCTCGCGGCCCGATAGCTTCCGCACCCAGTTGCGCAATGCGTAAATACGGGAGTTGAGGTAGCACTCGCGGCAGTGGCTGAAGCTCCACAAGCAGTCCACCGTATCCGTGAACATGTGGAAAAGCAGGCCCACGGCGATAGTTTGCGTCGCTGGCAGCAGGAGCAGCAGCGCATATACCGGTATGGCGTAAAAGGAGTGCAGCGGGTGATAACCCACGCTGCAACGTAGCGGGTCAAAGATGGGTTTGGCCAGCAGGTGGTCCAAGTCAATGAGCATCGTGGCCAACATAGTCAGGTAAGCGGTTTGCCACATCAAGGAAAAAAACACCAGCGCCAACACAACTGGGAAAACAAAATGTAGGCCATAGTGCACCAGCGTTTGGGCACTTAATAGCTTGGGCGAGGAGTACTGACGTGACTCGCGCAGTGCCATCGGTCGGGTTGAACTGCTAGCGGTATCTTCGTTCGTAGCTTCTGCATACCTGCTGCCTAGTTTGCCTGCTGGCTCTCGTTTCTCCCTAGGTGCGTGGTTACGCGTGCTCATAACCTGGGGCCGCACTTCCATACTTACCCGCCTCGGCAGGGTGGTGGAATAATCGTGGGTGGCGATGGCCGTCGCTGTATCGAAGCGCTGTGCTGACAGCGGGGGGCGGTACCCGGCGGCGGCTGGAAACTGAGGAACTACAATGGATGACCGGCAACCGACCAAGACCAGGCCAGCAACGATGGATAGGATGACGCGTAAGGCGGACTGCCTTGGTCCGAAGGGCCGCATCATATTTAGTTCGCTGCCGTTTTCCGGCTGGTTTTGTTGCTTCCATGACAGGGGAAAGCTGCTTTCTCCGTGTCCATTTCTACCCGACCACCTCATAGTCTACTTAACGCCCCGGCGTTCCGCTGTGTAGGCCCCTTTCAACAGGTCAATCACCTTCTCTACTATGTCTTTGTCAGCACTGGTGTGGCTTATGAAAACCTTCTTGCCAGTTATTTGACGGAACACTGACTTTTGCAGCCTAGCGCTCTTTACTGGGCTTTTTGTAGGCGCCTTAGGCTGTTTTGGCTTGGTTTTGTATTCCTCTGGTATATCCAGCTTTAGGTATTTGGCAATTTTAATAATCACGTCATCTGATTGTGGACCAATTATCCCAGTAGCATAGAGCTTTTTGTTTCTGACCATGGTTTGCTTATCAAAGGATATTCTGTATCGCTTAAGCAAGCTGTTGATTTGGGCAGCTGTGAACTTTCCCTGTAGATGAGTACCTATCACTTCAACCAGTTGGCTTTTTTCTTTGAGGGTCATATGTTTGATAGTAATGGATTGATAACCATTACTTTATTTGCATTACTTTGATTTTAAGGTATTCCCTTTTAATTATTGACAAAATAATAAACCCACTTTACAAGGTTTACGCTAAAAACTTGACTTTAGGCAAAAACAAATATAACTTTGCGTAAAGTATATATACTTTACGCATTTGATAATACATTGTTTTATGTTTCTCCAACTGCCCATCCAATTTGGTATATATCTTATATTTTTTACTTGTTTATATCAAACAGAACGTTTAACAAGCAGTATATAAAGTATATATACTTTATATACTTTATATACTGCTTGTTTTTATTAATTGCCTGTTCTTTCCTTCAACATTAGATGGTTACCTATTGCATGTATCCTTCTAAAGGATTAACTTTACGGAAAGTATATATACTTTCCGTCTGACAAACCTACAATACGGCCATGCCAAGTAAGTCCCGCTTTGTTATTGCTGAAAGCAGTATTAAGTCTTACTTCAAACAGAATCCCCGCAACGTCTTCTCCCGCCAGCAACTTAGTGGGATTTTCGAGGAAAGGAAAGCTGCTTGGAACCTGCCGGTTACCACCACAGACCTCAGGTTTATTGAGCAGCTGCAGAAAAGGGGAATCCTCACCAAGATTGAAATCCTGTTTGACGGCTACATCAACAAGAAGGAGCGGTATATCACCCAGGATGCCAATGAACTGGAGATAGCGGTGTCTTTGATTAACAAATCTTACCTGTCCCATTACAGCGCCATGTTTCTGAATAGCCTGACCACCCAAGTACCCAAAACCATTTATGTCACCTTTGAGCAAAGCAAGAAACCGGACGGTAACCGCCAACTGAAACAAGAAGGCATTGATGCGGCTTTCTCCAAGCCACAGCGGAAAGCAGTCACCGAAGCCATGTATGGTGATTACTCCTTTCTTATTCTTAATGGCATGTACACGGGCAGAACCGGGGTTCATTTGATAGAAAACATACCAGTAACCAGCCTGGAGCGAACTCTGATTGATATTACGGTGCGACCAAGCTATGCTGGCGGGGTGTATTCGGTATTAGAAGCTTACCAGTACGCCCTAGCCAGTATTTCCCTGAATAAACTGGTGGCAACGTTAGACAACCTCGATTTTATCTACCCTTATCACCAAGCTGTTGGGTTCTACCTGGAACGGGCAGGCTATACCGGCAGAAAACTGGACGAGCTGCGCAGCCGGAAGAAAGAGTTCCGATTCTATCTCACCTATGATATGGAGGAAAAGGATTTCTCGGAAGACTGGCAGCTATATTTCCCTAAGGGAATGTGACCCCTTGGAACGTGCTGACCACGTAGTCAAAGTAAAAATCGAAGCTCTCCAACTCTTTCGAACGGGCCACCGTATCTTTCACGCTTTCCCAGTTATCTTTATGGATGGCTTTGTGATTGGCTATCTCCTGTATAAAAGAAAGAGGCACACGCTTGGCCTCGAAAATATTCGCAATCAGTTCTTTATTTTCCTCGGTGGTCGCATCAATGCCATGCGATTCCATAATCAGGTGAATATCATAGAAGTCACGTGCCCTGGCGCGGGCGGTACGCGATTTAATAATTTCAGAGTACTGCGGTAATTGCTGGCAAATGGCCCGTAACTTCTCAAAAACAATCATTTCCGGTGTGTAGACATAAATTGTATAACCGTCCACCTTCGTCTGAGCCTTTTTTGCGACATACTCGAACTTGCTGAACTCCAACTCAAAAGTAGTGGAGCGCCCTGCGCTTAACGGAACAGCGATTCGACGCTGGTGCTCTAAATTCCCCTGATGGGTATCGTAGGTTTTCTGGTCCAGCACCTTGAACGTAACTTGGTAACCTCCCCAAAAATCCGCCACTGCTTCCTTCACGACTTTGGGCCTGGGGAGGAAAGTATAATCAAAAACAACCATTCCATTTTCCGCGAAGGTCTTCACCAAGGTGCTTTCTATCCGCTTGCTGATGATTCCCTCTTCCTCTTTAAAATCACCATGATCTATGGAGAAGTCCAGGTCATAGGAAGTTCTGGAGATTGAACTGCTATCATGGTAAACAATATCAATGGCATTGCCACCTTTCAGAACAATGTTCTCGATGAGTTCATCGTCAGAAGCAAGGGCGATGATGGCCAACCGCTTAATTTGGTTGATTAAATCAATATTCATCAGCGAAATGTTTTTAAACCGAAAGTACGATAAAACAACCTCTTTCTTCTGATTACTAGATTTGAAGGCTATGTATTCAAATCTAGTAATCAAAAGAAATATTCGAAATGACTACCTTCACCCACTATGGAAATAATCAAATCACTATGTATTTTTTTCCTAGCCGGGCTTTGTAAAATCGGTGGGGGTTATCTGGTTTGGCTTTGGCTGAAGGAAGAGAAACCCTTGTGGTATGGCATACTGGGTAGTATTATTCTGGCTATGTACGGGGTAGTGGCTACCTGGCAGACAGCCAGCTTCGGGAGGGTGTATGCTGCCTATGGCGGCGTTTTCATAGTGATGGCCTTGGTATGGGCTTGGAAAGTGGACGGCTTTAAGCCAGACCGCTATGATATTATTGGCGCATTAATAGCCCTATTTGGGGTTTGCTTAATACTGTATATGCCTAGAAAGTAAGGACAGACCAGCAGAAATTCATGGTAGTTACTTATTCAATCCTGTAAAAACATTCATATATCACATTGTATTTCTGCCTATATAAACAAAAAGCTGTCATAGCAAGCCTATTGAAATAGGAGATATATCAATAAGTTTTTTCAATGTATTATATTTCATATTGGATGAACACTCTTAATGTAAAGTATAAGTTGTTAAAAAGTGCTGTATTTACTTTCTCAAGTACACAATGCAGAGATAGTTTCAGAGTCCCTTAAGCTCTTTCATTTTCATGGCAACAACCAAGATGATGCGGGTAGCAACAATCCCCAGAACAGGATCTATAATAAATGGAGCCTGACAACAATATGACCATATTGATTATAACCCTAAGGAGGGGAATGCCTATATCCGTACATATATCTGAATTGCTGCCTTGTCTCGATTCTATTGGGAATATCAACCTAAGGAAATGCTATCGGAAAAATCACGAATGGAGTCAGAAAGAATGGCAACGCTGCCTGAAATAAGCCCTCCAATAAATTCCAGTATTATGAAAGTGAATTCTGGGAAAAGCCTTTTTTAATATTACTAACTTTAGCATCCGCTACTACACTACATACCAGTTTAGGTGAGGGCAGTACAATACATTCTATGATTAGCTGATTATTGATCAGGTAATTGACCAATAGATACAGAGTCAAAGGGACAACGGGAACTACCTCCTTCCGCCTGAGGTTATACTTATATACAATAATCTAGTAGACCTTATGCTTAAAAGATTGTTTTTAGTACCCACCTTAGTTCTTATAACCCTATTGTCGGTGCAAGCGGAAGGCACAAAGCTACTTCATCAGACAATCCAAAGCATCGAGGCAAGGCTTACGGAATTAAGCAGGAATGCCTCTTACGTGACCGCCAATGGAAAACCTGTTGCGCAACGCATCTCCTTCTTCAATGAGGAGGATCTAGCACTTCCTGTCGGCAGTAAGGTACGACAGATTGCCCTTATTCGCCATGGAGAACCGGATCTGCGGAAAGTGGGTAAATTTTCATACCGTGAGGCAAACCAGTTTGCCGCCGATTATGATAGCGTAGGGATAATAGTGCCTGATACTTCCTTTTTCAACATTCAGAACCCTAATCAGCTTAAAGTTTTCTCCAGTTCTATCAACAGGGCAAAAGCTACCGCTCAGTATATCTTTGGAATAAACCGTGAGACGATAATATCCCCAATCTTCAGGGAATTTGAATCATCCATGGGTCACCATAGCCCCAATATAAGATTACCGATTAATCTATGGACCTCCGCCGCACGTGTAAAGTGGGTACTAGGCATAGACCGGCAAGGCGCGGAAAGTTTCGCTGAAGCCCGCAAACGGGCAAAGGCGGCGGCTAGAACTCTAGCCGATGCGTCAGAAGAAAAGACTAATGTCGCCCTTGTGGCACATGGGTTGCTAAACCGTTATATCCAAGAAAATTTGGAAAAAATGGGATGGCATGTGGTGCGGAATGGAGGCACTGGCTATTTAGGGACAACTATTTTAGTTAAGCTGTAATCTGATTAGCCTTCCATTGGCTATGTCTTATAATAAATTTGCTTACCCCAGCTAATGTTTTTTGAAAGATAAGATCCAACCCTTAAATCCGTTTCCCTTACTACCAGTAAAATCGATGAAGCGTCATTAAGCTGTTAATAATGAAAGGTTGGCTCGTCTTTCTTTTCTTGATTTTGGCATTGCAAATATTCAGCTTCGCTTGTATTAAAGGTTGAGTGGCTAAACAAGGGAAAGTTATGACGCAACCTTTTGAACAGCTTGTGGTAAAGTGATTGATTCCATTCTCACTTTACCATCGCTTATGAAAAAAATTTTACGCCTATGGTTTGTGTTGTCTATTTCTATTGGGGCTATCAGCCCTGAGCTGAAAGCACAAGAAATTGACTCTCTCAAAGTATCCCAAGAGACGGTGGCGGCAGACACGCTGAAGAAATATCAGGATTCAGTTTCGGCCCCTTCCGCCAAGGCACCCTTTTTCAAGTCCAAGGCTTTCAAAGCGACTATCATTCCGGCCCTTCTGATTGGGTACGGGCTGAGCACGGTCAAGGACAACGGCCTCTACAGCAGTTATGACGCCAAACGGGATATCCAAAGGCATTTCCCCAATTTTAAAACCACAATAGACAACCCCTTGCTTATTGCGCCCTATGTGGAGCTTGCCTTGGCCAACCTGTTGAACGTCAAATCAAAAAATGACTTTCTGAACACTGGCATCGTGATTCTGAAGGCGGAGGCCATTTTCGCCGTCACTGTCTATGGATTGAAGCAGGTTACCGACCAGGAGCGTCCCAATGGGGAGAACCGGGAATCCATGCCCTCTGGCCATGCGGCCCAGGCATTCCTTGCGGCATCTATCCTCAATACGGAGCTCAAGCACAAAAGCCCCTGGTACGGTGTCGGGGCATACACTATTGCAACCAGCGTAGGGGTTTTCCGGATGCTGAACAATAAACACTGGCAATCAGACGTCTTCGTAGGTGCCGGCATAGGCATGCTCTCTTCCCATCTGGCCTACCTGTCGCACCGTAACCGCTGGGGAAGGAAACCGTCTATTGTTGCGTCACCCACTTATATTTACGGTGTGCCCGGATTCGCATTTTCACTGAACTTGGATGACTACAAGAAAAGGAAAAACCGTCCTGACTTACTTAGGTACACCTTGAACTGATATAAACCATGGGTTACCTTTCGTTTGTTGCTGCACAATGGTTCGATTCTCAACGATTGACTCAATCTACTATTTAGAATGACATCTCTTTTTCGTTAGGCATTTTTCTCTCTAATTTCTTAACTAAGATCTTAAAGCTGATTAAAGGTTTTTAAAATGCTGAGCACAGTCCACTGTTTAAAGTATTTGTTTGTCAATATTTCTGTCTTCTGCCTCTTTTTTGAAAATAAGACCAAAATCAGAAGTGAAAACTATCCGCTACATGCGGGATGAACTCTTTTTGGAAACTCTAAAACAGCTTTTTTGTAAAAGGGCATAATTTTTATTAAATATCCTCAGTTATTTATTAAGTGTCACACATAATCTGATGGATAAAAAGGCAATGCTGTGCTTCTGGCTCACTATCTTTTCAAGCTTCACCGCTTGCCGGGATAGTGACGAGCTCCCCATCCCGGAAACACAGGAGCCCGTCGAAGATGTTGTCTACGACCTGACGTTCCCGAGCCGTTTCGGCTCCCCCAGCATACCGGATCAGAACAAGCTGACCCAGGAAGGTGTTGGCCTCGGCCGGGCGCTTTTCTATGAGAAAAGACTCTCGGGGGACAATACCCTGTCCTGCGGAAGTTGCCACCAGCAGAAGCGCGCGTTCACCGATGGAAAGTCTCTGAGCGTGGGCGTTGGGGGGGAAATCTCCCACCGCAATGCCATGTCGCTGGCGAACCTGGCCTATAACCGGTCCTTCAACTGGGACGGCGCCTTCGCTTCCTTGGAGGAGCAGGCCCGTTTTCCGATTGAGAACCCTTTGGAGATGAACCAAGACATGGGGGAGGCCGTCAGGGAGCTGCAGAGTATCCCCGCCTACCCCCCCATGTTCAGGAAAGCGTTCGGCACCTCCACTATCACGGCTGACCTGGTTTTCAAAGCCCTGGGGCAATTCCAACGTATTTTAGTTTCCTCCAACTCGCCCTTTGACCTATACCGGGAAGGGAAGAAGGGCCTTCCAGCCGAAGCGCTGGAGGGTTACGTCTTGTTTCTGACCCACCCGAACCCCGATGGGAGGATACGGGGTGGCAACTGCGGGGATTGCCATGGCAGTGACCTCACCACCTTGCAGCAGTTCCATAACAACGGACTGGACCTTTCCTTTACCGACTTGGGCAGGGGCTTGGTGACCGGCAAGACGACAGACCAAGGCAAATTCAAAGCCCCGACCCTGCGCAACATCGCCCTTACGGCCCCCTACATGCATGATGGGCGTTTCAAGACCCTGGAGGAAGTATTGGACCATTACAACGAGCATATCCGGAGTGGCAGCCCTAATCTGGATCCCCTTATTATGGAAGCCTCCAATGATTATGATGGCCGTTCCTTGGGTTTAACCGCGGAGGAGAAAGGGAAAATAATAAGGTTCCTCCATACCCTTACGGACAGCACTTTCATCCAAGAGAAGCGTTTCTCTGAGAAGAAAGTGAACCCTGGATAATTGAAATAAGACATGCACGGCACTTGTGGAGAATAAAGGGGCCAAGTTACTGCGCATGATAAAGCTTACTCCTTGGACCGCTAATCTCCACCAGCGTCTTCTCAGAATATGTGTCTATTCCAACGACCATGCTTCCCCTTTTTTGACTGGATACTGTTTGTAAATCGGAAGATAGCCAATAAAGATTTCATGGGTATGCAACCCACTTGAGTCAACTTGTGAAGACTTTATATTTCTTATTTTCCCTTTAAATTTATCATGAAGTCCCTTATGCCAAGACAGGCTGCTCTCTTATCCATTATCTTGACGTTAATGCTGTCTTTTTCCTGCAGCGAAGATCCGGAGGCGGTGCCCCAATCCGGGGAAGTCACTTTGGTATTTGACCATGTAGTAGGCAACTTCCCGCTTTCTCTGGAGGACCTGGAGTACACCAACGCCAACGGGGACGGATTCAGGGTCTCCAAATTCCAGTATTACATCAGTAACCTCGTTTTCAGAAAAGCAGACGGCACTGAGTACCACCAGCCGGAGAGTTATTACCTAGTGGACGAAAGCATCCCTTCCTCCAAGCTGGTATCGGTGAAGGACGTCCCCCCAGGGGACTACAGCGGCCTCTCCTTCACCATCGGGGTGGACAGTGCCCGGAACGTGGCCGGCGCGCAGACTGGGGCCCTGGACCCAGCCAACGGTATGTTCTGGTCCTGGAACACCGGGTACGTGTTCCTCAAGCTGGAGGGCACGTCCCCTCAGTCCAAAAACGGAGGCCTGGTCTTCCACACAGGGGGCTTCCAGGCCCCGCACAATTCCCTCCGGACAGTATCCCTCCCTTTCCTGGCGGGTCAGAAACTGCGGGTGGAAGCCTCCAGAACACCACGGGTCTCCCTGTCAGCGGACGTGCTACGATTATTCCAAGGGGTGAACACGATCCGGTTCTCGGAACTGAGCTCAACCATGGGAGGCGCGAACTCGGTGAAAGTGGCTGACAACTACACCCGGATGTTCACCGTTGGTCACATGCGGGAATAAGCGGGATGTCGTTGAGTAGCTTTCGTCTGGGCCGTAGATATGTGCTCCTGTGCGCTGCCTTAGGGATAGCCGCGTGCGGCTCTGAGCAGGATATTACCCCCGCGGAAAGCCCGTCATTCCCGGCCGGTTTTCCGGAGCCTATCTATAGCTACCGGAACAACCCGGTGACAGAGGAGGGGTTCGAGCTGGGGCGGGCCCTCTTCTACGACCCTATTCTCTCAAAGGACGGCTCCGTTTCCTGCGGGAGCTGCCACCGGCAGGAGGCCGCCTTCGCCGACCCGGGGAGCCCCGTGACTCAGGGCGTGGGGGGAAAGGAAGGGTCCAGGAACACTCCTGCGCTGGCCAACCTGCGCTGGAGCCGAGCCTTTTTCTGGGACGGTGGGGGAAACCACCTGGAGTTGGTGCCCCTTGCCCCCATCACCAATCCTTTGGAGATGGGGGAGAACCTCTCCAGCGTGATCAGGAAACTGAACCGCGACCCGGAATATGTCCAGGCTTTCAGGAAGGCCTTCCAGCACCGGGACACGGTGAACAGCCAGCAGCTGTTCAGGGCCTTGGCCCAGTTCATGGGGGAGTTGGTGTCTGCCGGCTCCCCTTATGACCAGTTCCAGAATGGGAAAGCCGAGGCCCTTACGCCGGAGCAGAAAAAAGGCCTGGTGGTTTTCAAGGGAAAGTGCGGCACATGCCACCAACCGGGCCTGTTCACCGACCATTCCTTTCGGAACAACGGGCTGGACGCTGACACTCCCCAGGATACCGGCAGGCATCTGGTTACCGAGTCTCCGACGGACGTCGGCCGGTTCAAAGTCCCGAGCCTACGCAACGTGGCCCTTACCTCCCCCTATATGCATGACGGCCGTTTTGGGACGTTGCAGCAGGTGTTGGAGCATTATGATACCGGGGTAAGGCGGTCCGCCACTCTGGACCCTGCCTTGGATGGGCCAACCCCGGGCATCCAACTTTCCCAGGCGGAGAAAAGGCAGCTGCTCGCTTTCCTGCAATCCCTGACGGATCAGTCCTTCATTGGGAATAAGCGGTTTGCCGCGCCGCGCCCATGAGCGCGGTATTCCTGTTGCCCCGCCTTTAAGCATATTCTCTTGGGCTAGGGATTAATCCACCGCCGGAGCCCGAACGAAATACTTATCAGGCTTGGGTATCCAGGGATAAGGCCTGTAGACAGTTCATACCTCTCACTGACCATCAGATTATACTCCAATTCTCCCGCCAGGGGAATAAGCCTGTACTGCCACCGGTCGTTCTTGTCCCCCCTGAAAAAACCGGAATACTGGTATCCTTTCAAACGATACCAGTTGCGCCGAAACACCAGGGTAGGACCTATCCCCCCGTTGAGGGAATGCCGGCCTTTTTTGAAGACGACCCATCGAACCCCCACATGGGAAAAGCCCCCCACCTGCAGTGCGCAATCAGCATACAACGCCTGGATAGCTTTGACGGAGAACTTGTCCCGTCTGAGGAAATGTTCATAGCCTAGCGCCCCACCCAAATTGAACACCAAATACCCTTTTTTGTCTGGATTCAAAGGCATCAATGGTGCATTAATCTCTCCTTTGGGATGAAGGCTGACGCCAAAAAATTTAAGGTTCACATTGCTCTGTCCATAGCTAGCCAAGGAAAACAGCCATACTAATGGTAAAACAGAGAAACTCTTGATGAGTTTTTTGACTAACATGTTGCGGGGTGCAAGAGCAAGAGCCTGGCATTCTGCCAACTTTGCCTTTGGAACTGCTGGTTTGGTGGTACTTCCGTAAAAGGCCATAAATGATAATGCTTATACGGATCCCTCGGGTTACCCGGCTAAGCATTATCAGTTCCACCTAGTTTCAAACAATTGTAACTGAAGTAACAATCAAACGATTTGGCTGGTTTTCCCCAATGGTAGTAGCTTGGGTTTTAAAAAGGCCAGCTTCCCCACTAAATTTACCTATTCGTCACGGAGAACGCAAAAGAAAGAAGAAAAGGTTGGTTAATATATAAGATAGGCCCTCCTTCACTAAACAGGTTGGTAAAAAGGGCGATCTTTCCTAGCTACATTTTCTCCTGTAATGCTAACTTAAGATCGAATTTCCGATGTTTAAATTGACTATAATAGGAATATAAGATATTCTACAACAATGACGAAAAACAAAAGAACTAAAAATTCCAGGCCAAAGATCGTGCTAATAATCTTCTACTTTATTCTGGCAGCTTTGCTTTTGACCGTTGCCTGTCTACGCATCTGGCATTTTTACTCCTCCCACGCCAAATAAAGCTCTTTACCTAGGGGAATCAGGAACATGCTAGGAATTCATCTGATCCTAGGCCATGCGGACGCTAGATAACAGGTATCTTTATCCCTTATATTCCGATATCACCTCAGCTTTCCTAAGATGGACGTCAGCAGGGAATCCACCAAGAAGGAATGACCAAGCAATCATTGTAACAACGTTTTGGAAGCAAACCCGGTATAAGGAAATGTTTCGGTTAAGAATCATCCCACCGGATTCTTTGTATTTGAGTTAGCATCCCGTATTTTTGCCCTGATGAAGTGGTTTAACCTTATCCTCGCTGTTTTCATGACCTTCATGGCTTGTATGCCCTGCAGCGACGTCTATGGTTATGCCGAAACGACACCAGGCACTTCTGTGACCCCTTCCCCTGTCACCGAGAACCACCAAGAGGCCAGGGATATGTGCACGCCGCTCTGCATCTGCAGCTGCTGCGCAGGTTTCTCACAGCCAACCTCAGCTTCACTTCAAATTGAGGCGAAAGCTTTCTTTAATCGGACGCCCCTTCTTGCCTTCTACCGGGAACGTCACTTGGCCGTCCATGCCTCCATCTGGCAACCCCCCAAAGTTTAAGCCTTATTTATTGACCGCTGGGATTGGGTAGACTCCTTCTCTTAGCCATTTTGCCTGGATTCCTATGGGTCCCCCAGGCTGTCTATTTTTTGGCTTAAACCATAGTTTCATGATTGACAATCTGATAGCTTTTTCCATCCGGAACAAGCTGATTATCGGGCTATTCACCCTTGCCCTGGTGGTCTGGGGGCTTTTCTCCCTGAGCCGGCTTCCCATCGATGCCGTTCCGGACATCACCAACAACCAAGTACAGATCATCACGACTTCCCCCACCCTGGCGGCGCAGGAAGTCGAGCAGTTCATCACTTCCCCCATAGAGATTGAGATGGCCAACGTGCCGGACCTGGTGGAGGTCCGATCCATCTCCCGCTTCGGCCTTTCCGTGGTCACCGTGGTCTTTGAGGATGACGTGGACGTCTACCTCGCCCGCCAGATCGTGGGCGAGAAGCTCAGGAGTGCCCAGGAACAACTTCCAGTGGGGTTGGCATCCCCTGAGATGGGCCCTGTCTCAACCGGCCTAGGCGAGATTTACCAGTATGTGCTGCATACCACCCCCGACTCGCCTAAGGAATACTCACCCACGGAACTAAGGACGATCCAGGACTGGATCGTGAAACGGCAGTTGGCCGGCACGCCCGGGGTGGCCGAGGTCAGCAGCTTCGGCGGGATGGTTAAACAGTACCAGGTTTCCGTGGACCCGGAAAGGCTTCGGGCATTCGATGTGACGATCTCCGACATCTTTGATGCGCTGGAGAGGAATAATGAGAACACCGGGGGGGCCTTCATTGAAAAGGGCCCTAATGCCTACTTTATCCGGGGTATCGGCCTTCTGACGAGTTTTGAGGATATTGAGCAGACCGTTGTGAAGAATACAGCAGGCCTGCCTCTTTTGATACGGGACGTCGCCACCGTGGAAGAAGGAAGTTCTGTGCGCTACGGCGCCTTGACCCGAAACGGGGAGGGAGAGGTGGTAGGAGGCATCGTCATGATGCTCAAGGGTGAAAACTCCGCGCAGGTAATAGAAAACGTGAAGGCGAAGATCGAGGGAATTCAGAAGACCCTACCGCCTGGGGTGGTGCTGGAGCCGTTCCTGGACCGAACACGACTGGTGGACCGAGCCATCGGCACCGTCAGCAAAAACCTCATAGAAGGGGGGCTTATCGTGGTTTTCGTGCTGGTGCTCTTGTTGGGCAACCTGCGCGCCGGCCTGGTGGTGGCTTCGGTCATCCCCCTAGCCATGCTTTTCGCCATCTCCATGATGCAGCTCTTCGGCGTGTCCGGAAACCTGATGAGCCTGGGGGCTATTGACTTCGGGTTGATCGTGGACGGCGCGGTAATCATCGTGGAGAGTATAGTGCACCGGATATCAGTAAACAAACAGTTTGAGGGAATAGACCGGCTGAACCAACGGCAGATGGATGACACCGTCCTGGATGCCACCGTCAAGATCCGCCAATCGGCCGCCTTTGGGGAAATCATTATCCTCATCGTCTACCTGCCCATACTGGCGCTGGTGGGAATCGAGGGCAAGATGTTCCGCCCTATGGCCCAGACCGTGGGGTTTGCCATCCTGGGCGCCCTGATCCTTTCCCTGACCTACGTGCCTATGGCCTCGGCTTTGTTCCTGAGTAAGAAGACCAAGCACAAGCCCAATTTCGCAGACAAAGTAATGGCCCGATTGGAAGCTTCCTATGGGAGACTTTTACAGAAGGCGTTGAAAATAAGGGTTGTGCTGTTGGCATTGACGCTTGGTTTGTTTCTATTCACCCTTTTCCTTTTTAGCCGCATGGGCGGAGAATTCATCCCAACCCTGGACGAGGGCGACTTCGCCATCGAATCCTCCATTAGCCCAGGCTCCTCGCTGACCCAGAGCGTCAAGACCTTCTCCCAGGCGGAAAGGATACTGCTCAAGCAGTTCCCGGAGGTAAAGGAGGTGATCAGCAAGATCGGTGCTTCGGAAATACCCACCGACCCCATGCCCATCGAGGCCGCCGACATGACCGTTATCCTGAAGGACCGGGACGAATGGGAGTCCGCCGACACCAGGGAGGAGCTCATGGAGAAAATGGAGCAGGCGCTGTCGGTCATTCCGGGCTTGAACGCCGAGTTCTCCCAGCCTATCCAATTGAGAAGCAACGAGCTGATGACCGGGGTGAAACAGGACATCGCGGTGAAGATCTACGGTGAGGACTTGGATGTATTGGCCCAGAAAGCCGAGGAGGCAGCCAACCTTATCCGCCCTATTGCAGGGGTGGGGGATTTGAAAGTAGAGCAGACCACCGGTTTGCCCCAAGTGCTTGTGAAATACAACCGTGCCCAGATGGCACAGATGGGACTTAGCGTAGAGGATGTGAACCGAGCCTTGCGCACTGGGTTCGCTGGTGGGGAGGCCGGGGTCATTTATGAGGGGGAGAGACGATTTGATCTCGTGGTTCGTCTGGCGCAGACCAACCGTCAGACGCTCTCAAACGTGGAAGACTTGCTGATTGCCCTACCAAACGGTACCCAGGTACCCCTTCGACAGGTGGCTCAGGTGACGTTGGAGGAAGGACCCAGCCAGATATCGCGGGATGACACCAAGCGTCGTATCACCATAGGCATCAATGCCCGGGAGCGTGACGTGGAGAACCTGGTAAAGGAAATACAGGAGACCCTGGAAGCCAAATTCAAATTGCCGGTGGGCTACTACGTCACCTATGGCGGACAGTTTGAGAACCTGCAGGCCGCCAAGGCCCGACTCTCGGTGGCCGTGCCACTTTCCCTGGCGATTATCCTGCTGCTGCTCTTTCTCACCTTCGGTTCCTTCAAGCAGAGCCTGCTCATCTTCACGGCCATTCCCTTGGCGGCCATCGGCGGTGTGTTCGCCTTGCTGTTGCGGGGCATGCCCTTTAGTATCTCCGCCGGTATCGGGTTCATCGCCCTCTTCGGCGTGGCGGTATTGAACGGAATCGTTCTGATAGGGTATTTCAACCAATTGAAAAAGGAAGGATGGAAAGATCCGTACACTCGAATCATGGAAGGCACTAAGGTCCGGCTGCGCCCGGTGATCATGACAGCGGCGGTGGCCTCACTAGGCTTCCTTCCCATGGCGCTTTCCGGCTCGGCCGGGGCAGAGGTGCAGAAACCGCTGGCCACGGTGGTGATCGGGGGCCTTATCACTTCCACGCTGCTCACCCTTTTCCTTCTTCCTATCATGTACAGTTATGTGGAAAAAATGAAAAAGACGGAAGGTGACAGTAGCCAGGGAGGAATAGTTGGCTTTCTGGTGCTTGTTCTGGTTGTTTTCGGTTTGGCCCTGCCGGTGAGCGCCCAGACTAGCCCTAATCCTGTGAGTGGCACTGTCACTCTTAACCAAGCAATAGACCTGGCCCTGAAGAACAGCCCTGCTGTTCGCGCCGGCACCCTGGCCGTGGAGCAACAGCAGGCGCTGCGCCGGGCAAGCTTCGATCTGCCAAAGACGGTTCTGACGGGGGAGTACGGGCAAATAAACAGTGCGGCCAATGACAACGCACTGACTTTGTCCCAAGGCTTCTCTTTGCCGGGCGTGTACCGGAGCCAGGCTCGGCTGGCCTTACAGCAGGTCGGCGGCATGGAGCAGCAACTGCTGCTGACTAGGCGGACCGTGGTCCGGGATGTGAAGCTTGCCTACAATGAATGGATTATCCTTTCCCAGAGGTTCAAAATGCTGAGCATCCAAGACAGTCTGGCTCAGGAATTTGAGCGCGCCGCCGGTTTCCGCTTCAAAGCGGGGGAGACCAACTACCTGGAGAAGATCGCGGCCGAGGCCCAGGCCATGGAGGCCCGAACCGCCTTGGAATCCACCCGCTCAGAGGTTACTGCCGTCCAGCAGCGCCTGCTTCGCTCGCTCTTCATCCCCGACACGGTCAGCTTCCAGCCAGAGCCACGGTCAGGGGAGCTGATCTTGCCTGCAGACACCTCCTGGCTCAGTAGCCATCCAGAGGTTGCCATTTTCAGGAACCAGATGGCGGTCAGCCAGGCCCAGACCCAAGTGGAAAGAAGCCGGCTCCTGCCCGAGCTCTCGGTTGGGCTGAGGAGCCAGACCATCCAAGGTTTCCAGAATGTCTCTGGGGAGGAAGAGTACTTTGGGGCCGGCAGGCGATTCCAGTCCGTGGAACTCGGGGTAGGCATTCCCATCTTCTCCAGGGCCCAACGCGCCCGGGTGAGGGCCGCCTCCCTTGCGGAGCAGGTAGCCACCGCTCAGTACGAGAGTCGGCGGCTGGCCTTGCAGACAGAGCTGTTGCGGTTCACCCAGGATTACGAAAGGAGCAGGCAGGCCCTGCGGTACTATGAGGACAAGGCATTGCCGCAGGCAAACTTGATTATTGAATATGCCAGCAAGGGCTTCAGGCTAGGGGAAACTGAGTACACCGAGTACATCCAAAACATAAACCAGGCCCATCGTATCCGGTTGCAGTACCTTGACGTTCTGTCCCAGTTCAACCAGTCCGTTATTCAATTAGAGTTTTATTTAAAGAGCAATTAAGATGATGAAACATATAAAATCAAGTGTTTTCCCCCTTCTGTTTGGCGTGATCCTAGCATTTAGTTCTTGCCAGGATGGGCCGAAGGCCGAAGAAAAAACCGATGAAACCCATGCCGAGGGTGAAGCCGGGGAAGAAGAGTCCATCGGGCTGACCCAGGCCCAAATGGATGCGGTGGGGATAAAATTGGGAGGCATTGAGAACCGGCCCCTTAAAAGCGGAATACAGGCTAACGGGATGCTGGACCTCCCCCCTCAGAACAAAGCCACCATTTCCAGCCTGACGGAGGGAATCGTGCGGGAGATCTTCGTCACCCAGGGGCAGTTCGTGAAAAAGGGACAACGGTTGGTCAGCATCGAACACCCCAGCATCATCCAGCTCCAGGAGGAGTACCTGAAAGCCCAAAGCGCCCTTAACTATGCCAAGATCGATTATGAGCGCCAACGGGAATTATTGAAGGAGAATGTGATTGCGGCCAAAAAGTACCAGTTGGCCGAGGCCGAGTACAGGGCGCGTCAGGCGGAGGTTTCCTCTTTGGCCAGCCGCTTGGGCCAAATTGGCATATCCGCCAGCCGCATCAGGGTAGGCTCCCTGATCCGTTCGGTATCGGTGGTTTCACCCATGCACGGCTATGTACATCAGATAAAGGTAAACATCGGCGCCTTGGTTGAGCCAGCCAAGGAGCTTTTCCAGGTAGTGGACAACCACCACATCCAGATTGACCTTCAGGTCTTTGAGAAGGACATCGCCCAGGTCAAGAACGGCCAGAAGGTTCTCTTCTCCCTGACCTCCAACCCTTCCAAGACATATGAGGCCACCATCTTCTCGGTGGGGAAATCCTTTGAGAACGATACCAAGACGGTGGTGGTACACGCCCAGATCAACGACAACCAGGAGGCGACCCTGCTTCCCGGCATGTTCGTGAGCGGCCGTATCCTTACCTCTGAGGCGACCGTGCCGGCGCTCCCGGATGAGGCCATCATAACAGAAGGAGAGCTGAAATTCGTGTTCGCCGCTACGCGTGCCACCCACTCTCCTGAGCCTAAGGCTGAAAGCTCAGAAGAAGAACATGAGGGGGAACTCGCCCCGGACTGGGTCTTTACCAAGATCGGGGTTCAGACGGGCGCCATGGATGCCGGATACACGGAGGTAAAGCTTTTGAACCCTATACCGGCTGGCTCTCAACTCGTCACCAAAGGCGCCTACTATGTCGCGGCGCAGGGCAACAAAGGCGAGAGCGGTGGCCATTAAACGATTTAGGGAGAATTTTCAGTTTTAGTCAATCGCCATGCTGCATGTCCTGCTGGATAGTTTCCTGATCAGCCTGATCCATGCCCTGATCCCCAGCCACTGGATGGCTTTGGTGGCTATTGGGCGCTCAGAGGGCTGGCCACTAGCCACCACGCTGCGGGCCACCCTGTTGGCGGGCCTCGCCCACATTGGAGGCACGCTCCTATTGGGCGGGCTGATCGGGTACCTGGGTATCAGGCTG
Source organism: Rufibacter sp. LB8 (assembly GCF_014876185.1). NCBI lineage: Bacteria > Pseudomonadati > Bacteroidota > Cytophagia > Cytophagales > Hymenobacteraceae > Rufibacter > Rufibacter sp. LB8. The sequence continues at coordinate 110,603 of NZ_JADALJ010000002.1, forward strand.
TCTGAGGAGTTTACCTCCTTTGCCCGTAACGCTACCCCCTTGGCCTTGGTCGTAATGGGCATGTTTGTACTGGGTACCGCCTACTCCCACCCAGACAAGGCTCCCAAGGACCTATCCTCGCTCAGGAAGGCGCCTTCCGTCCGGAGCTGGTTCACCACCATGACGGTGGCCCTGTTTTTCTCGCCCTGTTTGGAGATAAGTTCCTATTTCCTGACAGCCGCCACCCATGGGTGGCAGGGAATCCTGCTGGTGGCGACGGTTTTCGTTTTTGTGACGCTGCCGTTAATGCTGGGGCTTGTCGCTTTGGGGTACCGGGGCATCGGCCGCTTCAGAGGAGTGGTGCTGGAGAGGCACGGGCACGCCATCATGGGTGGCGTGCTGATCGTCTTGGGACTGGCCACCTTTTTTTATGAATAGTCAATCTTTAATTCCACTTATATGATACAGGAATCTCACGGCGGCGAAGAGCGCAAACCAACTTATAATACAGCATTCCTAACGGCCCAGAAGATGATGGACGAAGACAAAGACCCGCATGCGGTCAACCACGCCGACGTGGAGAAGAACGGTGACCATGACGGCCATGACCATGGAGCCGGGGAGTCCTCAGGGTGGAAAAGCCACTGGGCGCTTCTACTGTCCCTGGCAGTCCTAGTGGTCATGCTCACTTTGGAGTATGGCTTCGGCTACGTCCCACCCGCTCCACTGGGCCTTGCCATTTACGGCGCTGCCTACCTGCTTGCTGGCTATAAAGTGCTGGACCTCGCCTTCCGCAAGGCCATGCGCCTCGACTTCTTCAATGAGTTCTTCCTGATGAGCGTCGCCACGCTCGGTGCCTTCGCCATCGGCTCCTACAGCGAGGGTGTGGCCGTCATGGTCTTCTACTCCATAGGGGAGTGGTTCCAGGACGCGGCCGTCAACCGCGCGAAGCGCAGCATAAAGGCGTTGCTGGATATACGCCCCGATGAGGTCTCTGTCATCAGGGGCGGAACAGCTATGGTAGTGGACCCAAAGGAAGTACAGATTGGGGAGACCATCCAGATGAAATCCGGGGAGAAAGTGGCCCTGGACGGCGAGCTGCTCTCAGAGAAGGCATCCTTCAACACCGCCGCCCTGACCGGGGAGAGCAAACCCGACACAAAGGCGAAGGGAGAGAAAGTGTACGCCGGGATGATCAACCTCAATACCGTGGCCGAGGTCCAGGTCACCTCCTTGTTTCGGGACAGCAAGCTGAGCAGGATTTTGGAAATGGTGCAGGATGCGACGGCCAGAAAGTCGCAGACCCAGCTCTTCATCTCCCGTTTCGCTAAAGTCTACACGCCCATCGTCTTCTTTCTGGCCTTGGCCGTATGCGCGGTGCCCTATTTCATAATGGACGACTATGACTTCAATGTCTGGTTTTACCGCGCGCTGGTTTTCCTGGTGATAAGCTGCCCTTGTGCGCTGGTGGTGTCCATTCCCCTGGGTTATTTCGGTGGGATCGGGCTGGCTTCCCGGAACGGGATCCTTTTCAAGGGATCAAACTTCTTGGATGTGATGACCAGGGTAAATGCGGTGGTGATGGACAAGACCGGCACTTTGACGCACGGCGTCTTCAAAGTGCAGCAGGTGGTGGCCCATGGCCTGGAGGAAAAAGAGCTTATCAGCCTGACCGCCGCCATCGAGACGCAATCCACCCACCCGATCGCCAAGGCCATTGCGGAATTCGCCGGGGCCCAGGCCACCCAGGCTTCCAGAATAGAGCAGGTAGAGGAGATATCGGGCCACGGGCTCAAAGGCACGATTGATGGGAAGCAGGTGCTGGCGGGCAACACCAAACTCCTTAAGAAATTCAACATACCCTACCCTGCGGAGATCGAGGGCATCGTCAACACCATAGTGGTGGTGGCGGTGAACGGGCTGTACGCCGGGTATATCACCATTGCAGACGAGATAAAGGAGGATGCGGCCCAGGCTATCAGGGATATGCACGCCTTGAACATCCAGACCGTGATGCTCTCCGGTGACAAACAGACGGTGGTCGATGAAGTGGCCAAAAAACTGGGCATTGACACCGCGTTCGGGAACCTCCTCCCGGAGGACAAAGTGGCCAAGGTGCAGGCGTTGAAGGACCAGGGCAGGCACATCGCCTTTGTGGGTGACGGTGTGAATGACGCGCCGGTGGTGGCCCTGGCCGATGCCGGGATCGCCATGGGGGGCCTGGGCAGCGACGCCACCATAGAGACCGCTGATGTGGTGATCCAGAACGACCAACCGTCTAAGATCGTGTCCGCCATCAAGGTGGGGAAGATAACCCGCAGCATCGTCTGGCAGAACATCATTTTGGCGATGACCGTCAAGGTAATCGTGCTGGCCTTGGGTGCTGGGGGTGTGGCCACCCTGTGGGAGGCTGTTATCGCCGATGTGGGCGTCGCTCTGTTGGCCATCTTAAATGCGGTGCGGATTCAGCGAATGAAAGTATAGGAAGGTTTAGGCTTATTCAGGTCTACGACGGGTGACAAGGGACAACCATGTGGGTTATTTAACCTCTTTAAAAATTGTTGCACGGTTTTGCACGTTTCAAAATGGCAGTGCAACTACTCATGTTTGCGCTTTATACCGCTTTGATTAATCCGCGCGCTGTGGTTTTCAAAAATCTATTAACCTCTAAATTCAATTGCTTATGTACGATGTTGCAATCATAGGTTCTGGCCCGGGCGGCTACGTCGCAGCCATACGTTGCGCCCAACTAGGTTTCAAGACAGTTATCATAGAGAAATATGACACCTTGGGCGGCACTTGCCTGAATGTAGGGTGCATCCCCTCCAAAGCTGTATTGGATAGCTCCGAGCATTTTCACAATGCCCAGCACAAATTCAAAAACCATGGCATCCGACTGGAGAACCTGCAACTGGATTTCCCCCAGATGCTCGCCCACAAAGCGGACGTGGTCCAGAAAACAGTGGCGGGGGTAGACTACCTGATGAAAAAGAACAAGGTAGAGGTCTTACGCGGCAAAGCAACCTTGCTGACACCCCGGACGGTGAGCATTCAGGGAGCGGAAGGGCCTCCTTCAGTAATTGAATCTAAGCACATTGTTCTGGCGACGGGCTCCAAGCCCAGCTCCTTGCCTGGTATCACCATCGATAAGAAAAGGATTATCTCCTCCACAGAGGCACTGACTTTACCGGAAATCCCCCGGCACCTGCTGGTAATCGGAGGCGGGGTCATTGGCATGGAGCTGGGGTCAGTGTATGCGCGCGTTGGCTCCACAGTCAGTGTGCTGGAATATACCGATGCCATCATCCCCAGCATGGACCTGACCATGGGTAAGGAACTGAAAAAGTCACTACAAAAGCTGGGGATGGACTTCTACCTCAGCCACAAGGTAACCGGCGCCCAAAGCACCGAAACTGGGGTAACCGTCACGGCGGAGGATACCGCGGGCAATACCCTGAACCTGGAGGGGGATTATTGCCTGATGGCCGTGGGCCGAAAACCCTACACGGAGGGACTGGGACTGGAAAACGTTGGCATCACAACCGACAAAGGGGGGCGCATCGAGGTAAATGAATACCTGGAAACGAATGTGCCGGGCATCTATGCCATCGGCGATGTGGTGAAAGGGGCGATGCTGGCACACAAGGCCTCAGAGGAGGGCGTCTATGTGGCCGAACGCCTGGCCGGCCAGAAGCCGCACCTGGATTACCTGCTTATCCCTGGTATCGTGTACACCTGGCCGGAAGTAGCCACCGTGGGCTATACAGAAGAACAGTTGAAGGCTAACGGGCGCGCCTACCGGACCGGGGTATTCCCGTTCCGGGCCAATGCCCGCGCCCGGATGAATGACGATTTGGATGGCCAGATTAAAGTACTAGCCGATGCTAAAACGGATGAAATCCTGGGTATCCATATGATCGGCCCCCGGGTCAGCGACATCATCGGGGAGGCCGTCGCCGCGATGAGCTACCGTGCCTCTGCTGAGGATATCGCCCGGATGTCCCATGGGCACCCTACCTTTTACGAGACATTGAAAGAGGCTTGCCTGGCGGTAAACAACCAGGCCATCCATATTTGATAAAAACCTATAATTAACAAAGAAATGAGCGAATACAGAGCAAACCTGCTATGGTCGGGTCCCAATACCGATTTCACGTATAAAACGTACAGCCGCACCCATACCTGGACCTTTGGCGGGGGCAGTGCCGTAGAAGCCTCTGCTGCGCCGGAGTACTTAGGCAAGGCCGAACTGGTCAATCCGGAAGAAGCCTTTGCCGCCTCCCTAGCCAGCTGCCACCTGCTCACCTTTCTGGCCCTTGCTGCCTTTCAGAAATTTACCGTAGGGCGCTACGAAGACGAGGCGGTTGCTTCGGTGGGTAAAAATGCCCAAGGGAAGATGGCGGTTTTACAGGTTACTTTAAACCCCAAGGTGACTTTTAGCGGAGAGAATCTGCCCACTCCTGACCAGATAGCCGCCCTGCATCACAGGGCTCATAACGACTGCTTTATCTCCAATTCGGTCTTAACAGAGGTAATCGTAAAGCCGGTGGTATAGATGAATGGTTTAATCTTTAGAGTCTTTGGATGAGCCGATGAACCGTCGGAGCAGTCACCAATCGGAAAACCCAGGTGAGCTGTTCCCTTGAAAGAGCAGAAATGGAGGAACAAGAAGAAAAAGAACCGCAACTCGACCCGGGCAACAAAAAAGAGCGGCGCACGCTGTCCTTTAAGGGGCATTAGGGGTCGTTAGAGGTGGCGGGAATAGAATCTTTGGTGGCACTTTATATGATGGAAAAAGCGGAAGGCAAAAAGCGTATATGTATCGTGAATTTGCCATATTCAACCATTTTGTTAAGGGTGCACTCCCCAAAGTATTTGTGGCAACCGTTTACTTCGGTCTAAGTCACAATAGTATTCTTTAACTTCTCCTCCCAAAGACGCTAGGTATAAAATAGCAAAAGGTTGCCTGAGAGTTAAGATGGGTATTGATATAAAGTGCAACGGATGAGCCTAGTCTATCATAGATAAGGTTCATCCGTTGCACTTTATTGACTTAAAAGGTTAAATATCCTGTATTATTGCCTGTTTTGCTGTCCACCTTGCTCATGAGCGTGTAACGGCTCATTGGACTTATGCTCGTGGGAGTGGTGCAGGGCTGCCTCCTTGGCGTGATGTCTCGCATGCTCACTCAGTCCATAGGCGGTATAGCCATGGTGGGCGGCTTTTTCATGGTCGCCCGAGTTTAAATGCTCAGCCGCCGCCCGGTGCTGTTCGGCCGCCTGCTGATAATACTGCGCCGCTTTTCTGTGGCTCTCTGCGCTTTTTTGGTGTTCTCCCGGATGTTCGTTTTCCATAGCATTGTAGTTTAAGTTGGCGTATCTTATCTTATACCTTCTTGGCATCCATTTGGTTTTTAATGCTTCGTCCTACCTATGATTACGGTATCCTTTTCTAACGACCGTAAGGTATAATTAGCTAGGAAGAGCTTAGCTTGGGGCCATAAGAAGGATCCAGGCGCCCCTACAACGGTACTGGGATATAAAACTAGGGAGAGACCTCATGAACCCGGTCGGGCATCTGGAGTGGGAAATAATTTACCCACTGCTAACCTAGCTCCGTCTATTCCAGTGATAGGTTTAAAGGTGAGTTTCCTGCTCCTGGAAGCCGGGAGACTCTAGTTGGATGGTAGTGTGGCTGATCTTGAAAGATTCCTTTACCTGATCATTCACCCGCTTCAACACTTCACTGGGCGCCGCCTTTTCATGCAGCACCACATGGGCACTCATGGCATTGACACCGGTAGTCAGTGACCAGACATGCAGGTCATGCACATCGGCCACCCCCGGCAACTTCACCATGGCTTCCCGCAGGGAGCCTAGGTTGACATCCGCCGGTGTTCCCTCCAGTAAGACGCTGACTGCGTCCTTCAGTAGAATCCATGTGCGGGGCAGTATAAAAAGACCAATGCCCGCAGACAGGATAGGGTCGGCGTAGTACCACCCCGTGGTCCACATGATCACCCCCGCTACAATTACGCCGATGGAGGTCAGCATGTCGGAAAGCACCTCAAAGTAAGCACCCTTCATATTGAGGCTGTCATTGGAGCCTTTGCGTAGAATGTACATCCCAGCCAGGTTGACCAACAGACCGATTCCAGCGATCACCAACATGGGTTTGCTTTCCACTTCGGGCGGGGTTCTGAAACGCAGGTATGCCTCGTACAGGATGTATAGGGAGACACCTATCAATATCACCGCATTGGCCAGCGCCGCCAGGATTTCTGCCCGGTAGTAGCCGAACGTCTTCTCCGGTGTCGCTTTCCGCTCGGCCAGGTTGATGGCGATTAGGGCGAAAGCCAGCCCCCCCACGTCTGTCAGCATGTGGCCGGCGTCCGCCAGGAGAGCCAGGCTTCCGGTCCAGATGCCGCCGATGACTTCCGCCACTAGGTAGAGCAGGGTAAGGCCCAGGACCCACTTCAGGCGGGATTTATTCTGGCTTCCTGGGGAGATAGTGTGGCCTTTCGACATATGCGGTTAAAGATTCTATTTGTTAGGTTGCCATCTATGAAGAATCCCAACCTCTGAGGGGCAGTGGGAGAAGCACAACTCACAGGTGTTAATGCAGACTATCAGTTTTTCGATGAGTTGTTGATAGCTGTGGTTTTCCATAGTTTTCTCAGATAAGTAGATTTAAATTAAACCAAATATACGTTGGCAGTTAGTGATAGTTCATCCCCTTTTTTATGTATTTCACCTACAAAAAATTGCATAAAAATGGCTTTTAGGCTATTGTTCGCTGTCTATTGTTGAATGTATTCTATGGGCAGGATTAATCGCAGTGCTGTTTTTGCCTCACTAGCTAGTTATATTCCATATATTTACCCCTACATAAATCGCCGAACGAATTATTCTCTTCTCTTATAAGTATAAGACCATCAACTCATAATGGAAAGGCTTCATCAACCTAACTTTAACAGGGTTGATTCAAAGCGCGATATCTTAGAACTGAAAATGATTACTGTAATGAAACAATCATTGCGTGATACAAGGCTATATATAATAAGAATAACCTGTCATGGCAGAACAATTTAGAGTTAAATACTTTACAATTCTTCTGATTTCTTTGATGTTCGCCTTCTGCACGGGCTTCGGACACTTACAGAATACTACCACCTTTGATACAGAAACACAAGGTTCTGGACCAGGGCAGGTTAAAAGCCTGACAGAGCCCGCTCCCTCTACCGAATAGGTATTTGGCCAGTACGTTGAAAGTAGCTATGCGGAGGCAGGATTAACAGAACAGGGGCTTGCACGTCTTGCTATACCACGCACATAGAAGATATTTTGATAGTGCACAAGGGCAATTAGGGACTTTGTATGCCACTTCTATTTTAATTAGTATCAGCACATCTCTCATCATAGGAATATTTTACAGCATCTATTAAATTTACAGGAATATTTTTCTTTTATTTTACAAATTCATCTTTATCTTTGTTTTAAAGATGGAAGACTATGAAGAAACTTTTACCTCAGGAAGAAGCAACTGGATATCTGCTCCCTTATTTTGAAAAATTTGTTTCTATTGTTGAGAAGGCGATGGCTGATGTGAAACGGCTGGAGGCAACTCACTCAGAGATCCGGGAGAAATACACAAGCTGGTCACCATTAGCGAAATCCGTGATGGTCAACAACTTTATGTGCATCTATGCCGAGGAAGCTTTTTCAGGTGACCCGGAAGTTATCATAAATCCTTTGCGCAATGACCCTTTCGGCATCTTACTAAGGGGTAAACTCTTCATCCGGTTCAACAAGCTTAACGCTGATCTGTCACCCAGCACCAATAATGCGACGAAGCGGACGGAGGATTTGAACTACCAGAACAGTTTTGAGGGATTTGAGAACATCCCCTGCATTTATGCGGGGTACACCTCTAACCGCGAAGCCATTGACAGCATTGGCTCCATCAATCTGGTTTACCGTCCCTTCAATTCCGTTATATGGAATATAGATTTACGGACCCGATTAGGTCAGGAACAACCGGAAATACCATTCTACACCGAGACCGGCGCAACAGTAGTTCCTATTGCAGAAAGAAGGGTGACTGTAAAGAAGAAACCACAAGCAGACAAGACAATAGAAGGATAGGTTAAATGATGGAAACGAATATGCTTTTCCTAGGTAAGGTGAACCCTAACATGGTCATTTTAGCTCGTGAATCGCGTGGGGTAACCCAAAAAGAGCTGGCTGAGAAAATGTGCATCAAACAGGGCACCCTGTCTAAGATTGAAAATGGGCTTCAGAACGTATCAGAAGAACTGCTGAATATATTAAGTGCTGAATTGGCGTATCCGGCAAGTTTCTTCTTCCAGCAGAATCAGCTGTATAACCCGAGTCTGGTGCATTATCGGAAACGAACTGTGTTTACCAAGAAGGACTTGGCCAAGGCTGATGCCACTATGAATATCAGCAAAATCAACCTGGAGAAACTGCTGAACTCAGTTGATATACCTGATTTACAATTGCCAAAATGGGAAGTAGAGGAACATGGCTCTCCGGAAAAGTGCGCTACATACTTGCGGGAATACTGGCGGCTACCGAAAGGGAGGATAGAAAATATAACGAAGCTGGTGGAAGACAAGGGAATTCTGGTGGTACCTATTGATTTTGACTCACCTAAGATGGATGGTCTGAACATCTTTACCGATACTAACCATCCTATCATATTCTACAACCGCAACATACCAACTGACCGGCAGCGCTTGACAATTGCCCATGAATTAGGCCACATTCTGCTGCACCTGGGGCAACCCATTGCAGAAAACCGGGACGTGGAAGCGGAAGCATATGCTTTTGCGGCTGAGTTCCTGATGCCCGCTGCGGAAATTAAATCCCACTTGGGAAAGGTGGATATTGCCAGGTTGGCAGATTTGAAAAGATACTGGAAAGTGTCCATGGCAGCCCTTATTATCCGGGCTAAAACACTGCGCCTGATTACCGAAAACCAGTACCGGTACCTATGGCAGCAAATGAGCGCTTTGGGATACCGGACAAAGGAACCCAAAGAACTGGATCCCGCACCGGAGCCCCCTATTCTGTTGCAAGAACTGGTGGATGCCCATTTAAATGATTTAGGGTATTCAGAAGAAGAGTTGGCGCAGCTGCTGTCTTTACAATTGGAAGATTTTAAAACCCGATACCAGGAAAACGAGGTAGCACGGCCAAAGCTTAAGATTATCCGCTAGAAGCATATAAAGGCACTAAAGGACTTTTACTTTTTCACTTATTCTAATAAAATTAGAAAGCAATACCCACTCTTAGCCTTCCTGTTTCAGCCATTCCAATGCAGCTTTTTTGGTAGCGAATGTCTGGCTTTGAATCTTTAACTCAACCTTGCTGGTAACCTCCTCCGAAATCTGCTCGGACTCTTGCTGTCTAATTGTATCAGTATGGAGAATACTCGCTGATTTCTGGAGCCTAGTGTTCTGTAGGTTCTTTGCGAACCGCGTCACTATATCCAGATAAGTGGTGCGGTCAATGTCTGGGTGTATGACCGTTTTGCTGCTATCAATAAGTAGTCTCTTCACATCATAAGACCTGATGTAATCAACCAAAATGCTTAAGGAGCGCTCTATCTCCAGAAGATCGTAGCTATTGACGTTGGGCCAATCAACGGACAGAATATCTGTGCTTGGGTTGTAGTCAAGAATGATTAAGTGATTTTGAAATAATATCATGTCTTGATAAATGGCTGATTGAAGACCTGCTGCAAACTTATCTGGCTTTATGAATTTTAGAATTATGGAATTTAAAGCTAATAATTATAAAAACAGCAACCTATATCAGTAGGACCTACTATCGCTATCTAATCAATTGAAAAGTTTAAGCCATGTTAGAATGAGTTGTAACACTAGGGTTACTTAATCCTAGTGAAGGAGAATCTGACTCATTTTACAATTAACCTAAAACCGGAAATCCTGAATGATAAAACATATACTATTGGTGGGGATTGGCGGGGCAGTTGGCAGCATTCTGCGTTACCTAACGGCTTTGTTCGTTTCAAAATACTACGCCAACATTTTCCCGCTTGCCACTTTTACGGCCAATGTGGTGGGTTGCCTGCTCATTGGCCTATTCATTGGATTCCTTAACCGTTACTACCAGGCAGATGCTGATTTGCGCCTTCTGCTAGCAACCGGCTTCTGTGGCGGCTATACCACTTTTTCGGCTTTCTCTGCCGAGAGCTTACACCTCTTGCAGCAAGGCAATTACCTTATAGCCCTCACGTATGTTGGAGTAAGTGTTGTGTTTTCTCTACTTGCCGTAGGAGTAGGCCTGGCTTTGTTTGAAGTCTAACCCAGACGCAAACCATTGGCCTTGCTAATGGAGACACTTTTTCTGTTTTTGGCCTTATTTCTGAAAATCAGGCCAAAAACAGATGGATTAACTGTGCCAGTGCATTGAAAGAAGTAAAAACTAACCAATGATAGAAGAACATCCTTTTGGCTACTACCTACCTGAAAACGCTGATAAGTTATTGATAGGGAGCTTTCCTTGCCACAACGGCAAAGACTATGGAGATTGGTTTTATAGCGGGAGCGGCAAAAGCGATTTTTGGAAATTAATGTCTGATGTCTTTGGTATGCCCTGCTTTACCAAAGACAATAAAACCGAAATATGTCTGAAGCATGGAATAGCCATCACAGACATAGCTTCAAAGATAGAAAGGACAAAAGGTAACTGCTCAGATTCTAACCTGAAAATAGTTGAGGTAAATACGGCTGGCATCAACAGTTGCTTGAAAGCAAATATCAAGGTCATCTATTTCACAAGTAAGTTTGTTGAGAGGCATTTTTCAAGGAATTTTCCGGAGGTAAAAATCCCCAGCTCCGTCCTACTCTCCCCTTCCCCGGCTGCCAATGTGTATATAGCTGGTTTACCTGAATATAAAGACTTATTGAATAGGAAGGAAGTCTCCTCTCCCTATGATTTTAGACTGCTTAAATACCAAGACTCCCTTCTGAATGGTAATAGATAAAGAAACAAACAAAGTCTTTTTCTCAGACCAATTGTTTGCTGACAGCCGTTATGGCGACACCTTTGACAGGATTTGCTCTGTTCTGGAAAAACACCAAATAGAGCATGGTATCATTAACTCGACAAAAGATATCTGGTGCAGAGACTACATGCCCATCCAGAAAGCGGCATCTAAATTTATCCAGTTCAGGTACGAGCCTTCTTATTTAGCAGAAGATCTGGATTTACAGACAGACCCAAAAACAACCCTTGAGCTAAACCAGATTCAGGCTACTTTCTCCAGTATAAATGTAGACGGCGGAAACGTGTTAAGGTGGGAAGACAGGGTGATTATTACAGACAGGATATTCCAGGAGAACCCAGCTTACACCAACAAGTCTAAGTTGGTAGATGAATTAGAAAAACTCTTTGAAGCCGAGGTAATTGTTATACCGCAAATAAAATCAGACATGACTGGCCACGCAGATGGGTTGGTGAGGTTTTATGACAGGACTACGCTCATCGGCAATTGCCTGGAAGAGGAGTATGACTATTGGAAAAAAGGCATGAAGAAAGTGCTTTCTGATTACAGCCTTAGCTATATTGATATGCCGTTTCTGGAGTATAAAGTCAAAGGCTACCCTGAATCGGCAATAGGTTGCTATGTGAACTATCTGGAAGTGGCAAACTTAATCCTAGCCCCCATTTTTGAGGTGGAGGGAAACAAAGACGAGGAAGCCGTTGGAATTCTTACAGAAGTGTTTGCAGATAGAACCGTAGAGCCAATAAACATCAATGACGTGGCAATCCATGGCGGATTGTTGAACTGTATAAGCTGGAACGTAATAAAAGGAGAATACGCATATCATACCCTTCCCAAAACGTTGGGCTACCTAAACTCCGCTGATTGTCTTTAACTAACGACTAAGGCAAAACCCTAGCTATAAGTAAAGGATGCGTTTTTGGCCTGTTTTCCCAAAATGAGGCCAGAAACGCATCTCTTTCTTACTACCGCTTTAAAACTCCAGCTGTGGCAATTCTTCTACTATGTCTGCGGTTTGTACGCTTACGTTGATAACACTCAACAGCAAGTCTAGGATATAGCGGGGGTTGCCTACTTCGTCTGCCCAGTCATTGGGGTCATTTTTAATACCGCTGTCTTTGTGGGTGGTTACCTGGTACCGCTCCATTACCCAATCAATGGCGCTTTTGCCGTTAACTGTGTAATCATAAGCTTTGGCAGGAATGTTCTCAAGGGTAATCTTGCTGTTGTAGAGAATGCAGTCTTTCTGGCCTTTCTTAGGGAAGCGCATTTTCTCTACTTTATAGAACCCGCTCTCTGCTCCGGTTACGGTAACCCCTGGGTATGCCGGCACGCTCTCATAGTTAAGGTGCAGGTCTGCCAGGGCGCGGCCCGCTTTGCTAAACTTCCAGAAATCACGCACATCTTCTACCAGGGGCAGGCGGGGCAGCATTTTCTTTAGGTCATTGGCAAAGAGGGTGCGGTAAGTGGGGCTGTGCAGGAACCCGTAAACGTAGTAGAAGATATCTTCTTTGCTCACGTTTTTGCCGTATTGCTTTTTGGCCCGGTCTAAGATAAAGTCACTTAGCCCATCGCGGCGGGTGTATTCACTTTCCCCTGAAGCATCAAACAAACCAGGGGTTTGCTTTTGCCGCTCTTCGTAATAATACAGCGGAAAAACCTGTCCATTAAATTGAAGCTGGACATCTGGAATAATATCAGTTATAATAACAGTGAAGTTTTTTGAATCTCCTATACCAGAAATACAGATGACGAAATTTTTATTTGAAGGAGTTGGGAAGAACTCGTTCATTTGACCCCGTCTATGAATCATTTTCTCCCCTAAATATACATTTTGCTTAAAAAAAGGTCTATACAGGCCTTTGGCTGTCTTTTTTTGTTCAAAAACAGCCCTATTCCCTTTCTCTAATTGCAATATCAAACTACTGGTCCAACTGATGTTCCTTGGGTCTACATTAATGAAGTCATTAACTTTAGGATTTAATGGCTTAGCTCCATTAAAATCATCTACTTGCTGATTATAGAAACTAACCATTTTCTCCATATTTGATTTAAGTAGGCTCAATGAAGAATTATAAACCCATGTGTCCCTTGATGATTCATTTCCTCTAGAATTAACCACAAAAAACACTTTTGCCTTTAAATCAAATTTCTTTTCTGATTGAATTGGGATAAATGTTCCGAAGGCGTCATTCCGTTCGTTCACCCAGTCGCCGTGGTCATTGGGGGTAAGTTGTTTCCAGGGCATTTCAGCATTACCAACAGATTTAAACTTTTTAACCAAAGCGAGCTTTTCTTCGCGGTTTAAATAGTCGCCAATGTCATGGTAATGAATGATAGCCTTCTTACCTGTATGAGCTGGATTTTTGACCAGCAACGTAATTGAAATGGGGGTTCTGGAACCTCCTCCAAAGACGTTTCCGGCTTCTTTTTGCCTTAACTCCCCGCTGGTGCGCGCATTACCTCGTAAGTTGAAAACGTAAATCGCGGAAAACTCATTTTCCAATGATTTCCGAAAGCCGTCGGCACTATTTCCATCAAGCCAAGCCCCATTAGAAACAAAACAGACAATGCCGCCATTCTTATCTAAGCGGTCTGTGCTCCACCGGAAAGCCTTTATATAGGAATCGTATAAAGAGTTTTTGTTCGTAGCATCGGTTGCCTTGGCATACGTAGCCGCTATGCGCGCATCTAGTTTAGGATAAGCCTGGTTCTGGGCATTGTCATTGGCAGACTTTTGCCCCACAGAGTACGGCGGATTGCCCATAATCACCCGCAGCGGGGCATTCTTCTGCGACATAATCCGTTCAAAGTTCCGGGAGAAAGTGGTTTCCGTGCCGTACTGCGTGGTTTTTACTTCGTCTAACTGAAAGGTATCGGTGAGCACAATGCCTTCAAAAGATTGGTATTCCTGGTTTTCCTCTAATTGGTCATGAAAGGCGTTTTCAATGTTTACGGCCGCAATGTAGTACGCCAGCAATACAATCTCATTGGCGTGCAGCTCCTGCTTAAACTTGCGCTCCAAATCCTTCTTATCAATCAGGCCGCTCTGCAACAGGCGAGTAATAAAGGTGCCGGTACCGGTAAAAGGGTCTAACACGTGCACGTTTTCATCAGAGACACTGCGGCCAAATTCTTTCTTCAGTACATCATTCACTGAATGGATGATAAAATCCACTACCTCCACGGGCGTATAGACAATGCCTAGCCTTTCCACCATTTTAGGGAAGGCCGTTTTAAAGAACTTGTCATACAGCTCAATGATAATGCGCTGCTTGCCTTCGGCGTTGTCAATGTTGCTGGCCCGCATCTTCACCGATTCATAGAACTTCTGGAGCGTTTCGGTATCCTTCTCCAAGGCCCCGCCTTCCAGTAAATCCAGCATGGTTTGCATGCTCACCGAGATGGGGTTGTTGTTCACAAAGGAGTATCCCTCAAACAAGGCCTCAAAAACCGGTTTGGTAATAATATGCTGGCTCAGCATCTCTACCGCCTCATGCTGGGTAATGCTGGGGTTGATGTTCTTCTTCAGCCCGTTCAAGAACCCGGCAAACGCTTCCCTGTGCGCCGTGTCTTCGTTTATCAGTTTATGGATGCGCTCCGCCTGGCGCTCGGCAATTTCGGCTACGTTTTTAGCCCACTGCTCCCAATAGCGGCGGTCGCCTACTTTTTGCACCATCCGGGCAAACACCACGTTTTGCAATTGCTCAAATTGCAGCATCAGCTGGTTAGCCAGCTGTTGGTTTGTTCCGTAAGGAGCCGGGTCTTCGGCCACCGTAGGCAGGCCATCTGGCGTGAAGGCATATTCCGGGCGCCCTACTATGATTTGCTCCGGCCTATGTTTGTTCAGCTCAATCTTATTAACCGTAGCGTTAAATCTATCATCGTGGGCCCGTAAAGCGTTCAATACCGTCCATACTACCTTGTAGCGGTCGTTATCGTCCAGGGCTTTGTCTGCCTCTACATTGCTGGGCACTACCACCGGTATAATAATGTACAAATACTTTTTACCCGGTGCTTTCCGCATCACCCGCCCAACCGACTGTACCACATCTACCTGCGAGTTGCGGGCCGAAAGGAACATGACAGCATCTAGCGAAGGTACGTCTACCCCTTCGCTCAAACAGCGCACATTGGTAAGTACCCGGCATTCGTTGTTCTCGGTTTCCGCTTTGAGCCAGCCCAACAGTTCATCGCGCTGGGGCGCGTTCATGGTACCGTCTATGTGCTGCGATGCTACAGACACCATCTGTTCTTTCTTCTCGTCGGGCAGGGAGTTGATGTAAGAATCGGTAGCGGTCATAAAATTGGCCGTTATCTTTTTAGATTCTTCTATGTTCCGGCAAAAAGCCAAGGCCCGGCGCATGGGCTCCGGGTCACTCTCCTTTATGATGCCGGCATCGCCCAACACTTTTTTAGAAAGCGCGTTTACGCACCCTATAAGCTTAGAAGCATCATCGGTGTTGATTTCACTTTCCTGGCCGACAATCATTTTCTGTACTGCCGGTGGCACGTCCTGGTCACTCAACGTAAGAATCAGCACCTTGTAATCAGTGAGTAAATCTCTGGAAACCGCTTCGCCAAAACCAATACGGTAGATTTCCTCGCCAAACAGTTTTGGGTCATCCATGGAGCACAAAATGGCATCGGCCTGGGCAGCCTTGCTTTTGGTGTCGTCGCTGTAAAGCCTGGGGGTAGCGGTCATGTATAACCGCTTTTTGGCCTGCAGAAAACCAGGGTCATGCACTTTGGTAAAAGCCGATTCATCTTCACCAGCCAATGCTACCCCTGTGGTACGGTGAGCCTCATCGCAGATGATTAAGTCAAAAACGCCAAAACCAATATCGGTCTGCAGTAACTGCTTCTGCGCCTGGGCAATCACCTCAATGGATTGATACGTGGAGAAAACCACTGTCATGCCAGGCTTCCGGTTTTCTTTTATGTGCCGGAACTGCTGTAGAATATCTTTTACATTGGTAGAGGCAGGCAAGGCCAAATCCACTACGCTGAAACTATCCGTATCTTCGTTTTTGGTCTTCTTCCGGGTTATTTCCGGGTCTGAGCAAATACAGATGGGGTTGATGGGCTCCAGCGCATCAGCTGACCATTCGCGCAGCGTTTGCCCCAACAAAGAGATAGAAGGCACCAGAAACAGGATCAAGCCTCTGCCGTCCGTTTCATTTTCAGCAATGCGCAGCGAGTTAAAGGTCTTGCCCGTGCCGCAGGCCATGATTAGTTTGCCCCGTTCCGCCTCTTTAAAATGCTCGTGCGTTTTGCCCAAAGCCTCTTTCTGGTGCGCACGCAACTCCTTCTTAGGGGCTCTGGCCGCTTCCCCGTGTATTCCCTGCTCCAGTTTTTCCCAGTCAACAGGTGCTTCCCTTAAATCATGCAGGTTTAACCTGGTTACCGGCGGATTTTGATTTCTGATGGCCTCTTCGGCATTGCTTCCCCATTTCTTACCAATGGTATCAATCCATAGGCGTTGCGTAAACCGAATGGATTTTAGGTCTTCCCCTTTGAATTCCCGGCTGGAGGTAGAAAGAAAAGAATCAACCGCCGGTTTATCTATCAGGGCGTTCTCCTGATAGCATTTGCATTGAATAGCCCAATAGTCGCCATCCAGCGTCAACGCCACTAAATCTATTCCGGTATCACCCCCGCCCAAATCATGTCGCCCCGGAAACTCATTCCAGAGCCATACTTTTTGGAACAGGTAAGCATATTTTGGGTCTGTTTTGAGATAGGCCTGCATCAACCGCTCAAAGCGCTCACCTTTATCTCGTTCTGAAAAGGCTACTCTCCGGTATTTATTTAGTATTTTCTGAAAACTCATTCTGGGCTATGATTAATCTCCTTCCACCTGTAAACCTGTAATTGAGTGGCATTTACACACAAACAGGAGTTATTTTTAGGCGAAATGGCAAGGAACGCCTGCTTTGCAATTGGTAAATATAATATTTATAGCGCAACGGATTCAGGCAAATTACAAAACCACTTCTCTATTAAAAGTTACATCGTGGGCAGACAACTTATAAAAATATTTTCATTTTGAACTTTTCAGCTACGTTGGAAAAGTGGTATCTTTTAGCATGGAAGTAGAAAAAGATGAGGGCAACGTTTATGCCTACAACGTTGAGGATAAGATTATCCATATCTCCGAGGCACGCAGCGGAAAGCAAGGATATTTCTGCCTGGGCTGCGGTAGGGAGTTGCAAGCCGTTAAATTCAAGATTGAGAATTATCAGTCTTACTTCCGGCATGACCCCAAAGGAGTAGAGCCAAACAGAAAGTGTACCTACTCAGATGAAACCCACCGGCATATTCTGGCCAAAAATATTCTCCAGCAAATCAAGAGAATTAAAGTCCCGCCGGTTTACAAATATCCCCCAAAAGGGCATGACGGGTTAGCCAACCTATTGCTAGAGGACAGATTCATTGAAGCACACACGGTAGAAAATGAAACCTGCTTCTTTGAAAATGAAGACGGAGAGATTAAGTGGGGAAAGAAAAAAGACGTAGATGAACGATTCCTGCTCATACAACCGGACGTTACATTCTTTGATAAAGACTACCAGCCTATCCTTTTCATTGAACTAGTGGCCACCCACAGCTTAACGTTGGAGAAACGGGTGAAAATTAAGCGTCTAGGGATTGACACTGTGCTAGTCCGCATCCCCAAAGACTCTCCACAGGAAATAGAAGGCACCTTTTACAAATCAGAAAAAACCAAGTGGGTATATAACCATGAGCAAGAACGCGCTGATTACATTTCAGTTTCCAACCCAGATGCAAAGGGAGTACCACCAATTGATGAACTCCAAAGAAAGCTTTTTGAAGAATCTTTCGAGTGCCGAGCAGCGCAAATTAGAAGCTTTGTACGGGGAATTAACAAATGCCTGGCAGCGAAACCATACCGTGACATTGAATCAAGTTTTAGAGACGAAATATCAAGAGTTGAGGGAAATACAGCAGCTAATCAAGAGCGACTGCGCGGACTTCAAGAAAAGCACCGAGCAGAGCTTGTCAGCAGATATTCAGAGGAAACAGCAAAAGTTGACTACGCAAAAGAGCAGCTTAGAAGAGAAGAAGAAAGATGTAGAGCAGACGCAGCAACATTGGAATCTGACTTTAAAGTCAAAATCGCAGGACTTGATGCAGAGGCGGAGATTCTTGAACGAACAATCGCAGAAGCGGAAGCAAGCCTTGGAGCAGATAGACTTACTCTTAGAGAAAGAGAAAACGAACTTAACGCAGCTGCAGACGCTGAAAGAAGAGAGATTGAAGCAGCAGGAATCAGCATCTACCAGATTGAGGGAAAGGCAAGAGGTCTATCAAGCGAATTTGAAAAACTTGAAGAGCTTGCTAGAGAACAGTTTGCTCAGCTTGAAAACGCTGAAGGAAGAGAAATTGAGAGAATTAAGGAGTCAGGCAGAGACCTTCCGGCTACATTTGGACGAGAGGGAGAGGATCTTGAAGCAAGATATAGAGAATTACGAGCTTCAACTGCTAGAACAGTTGAAAGCCGAGATGTCAGCGGCGGAACAGAATTGTCACGCAGAGTTAAGAGAACTCTACAATCAGGGTCATTACTCGCAGATTTCCAACAGAATCTTGAACATTTCAAAAGAAACAAAAGAGCTTGGGAATGCTTTAAGTCGGGGACTTTCAAGAGTTGGATTGGATAAGAAAGGAGTTGACGCTAATAAATTTATTGAGTTGATGGAGCAACACGCGTCGTAACTTCAATTCTGCTTCTAACTATTTGCAATTGTAAAACTGATTAAATTATTATTAAATACATTTACCTCTCACATTAAAACTAACCTGCCAGAAGATGACAGTATTTATAAATGATTAAAATAAAACACCCAGAAGAAGATTGTAATGTTAGCCAAGAAGCATTTTTAGCTAATTGTCCCGAAGACCAGCGCCGGTTCCATGAACTGCTTTTCACAGTTGGCAACATTACCTACCGGTACCATCAGAGCGCCAAAGACTTCTCCCCCAGCCTACAGGACTATCATGAATGGCTGGAAGGGTTACCAGAAAACGTTAGAAAAGGAATGCAGGAGAAAGGCTTTGAAAGCTGCAAAAGCGTTCTCTCTTTTACACGGTATGTGAATGAGAAAAACGATGTGGGGTTAGAAGAGTATATTGTGCAACAGTTGGATGCGGAGGATTTAGCAGAATATCATGGGTTTTTAACCATTGGGAAAGAACAGTAGCAACCACCATGCAGAAGCTCCAGGACATTCTGAATTTAAGCTTATTAAAGGCCCTTCAAAGGGTAATAGCTGACCTATTCTACAACGCCCAGGTAATGCAAAAGCTGTCTGGGCTCTCTTTGAACAACTGATATATACTTTTTTTAAATTTGGATTACTACCCGCCCATTTCCCTTTCTTGGGTTAGTTCTTTGGACACGTAGCTCCTGCCCCGCTCTGGCTTTTCTAAAATACTTACGGCCTTTATAATATCACTCACAGGTCCTTCTCCCCTTAAACCTGGAATTGCAGTTGAGGCCGTTAAGGCATTATTGACGTGCGCTTTGTTCACCCCTCCAACATAAGGCACTTTGGAAACGAATTTCGCCACATCTTGCAACCTTTCCCCTTCCGTCTCTTTCCCATGGGCTTTCAACTCCAAGCTTAAGATGGCCGAAGCTTTCATAAAAAGGTCTTTTGCTTCCGTGTGGTTCTTCGGCAGATCACTTTGGAGTAGTTGCGCTGGTGA
This sequence comes from Rufibacter sp. LB8, assembly GCF_014876185.1. Taxonomy (NCBI): domain Bacteria; kingdom Pseudomonadati; phylum Bacteroidota; class Cytophagia; order Cytophagales; family Hymenobacteraceae; genus Rufibacter; species Rufibacter sp. LB8. Next base: position 130,370 of record NZ_JADALJ010000002.1, read on the forward strand.
AGGCACCTTTGAAGCAGGAATCTCCTTTCCGGCGGCAACATATTTCACCTGGTCAATTGCTTTTGTAAATCGCTCGGCATCCTGATAGAGGTAATGCTCAGGTTTCGCCCCACCTTCTAAGATAGAGGTACCAATCGTGCGTAAACCCTTTTCGTAGTTCTTCAGGCTCCTGGGTTCTTCCACTATGCTTTTCACTTGCTGCTTCACCGCAATGTCCCATCGGTCCGCTATCCGGTTGCCGGTCACCTCCAATTCCCGCAACGCTTCAATACGTTTCATGGCGGCCGAGGGCTCCGGAGTTCTTGCAATTCCTTCTACCCTGGCTTTCTCGGCTTCAATACCGGGCAACGGAGTGGTGATTTTGTGCAGGAACTCCTTTAAGGGGACTAAGTTTTTATGCGCTTCTTGAAGCGCATATGGTTTTACAATTGCAAAATTCCTGGCTTCATTATATTTGGCAGGGTCTGCTCGGTTAAAGTCAATGTCATACCCAGCTTCCTTTCCTAATTGAGTAAGAGCGGCTTGAAGGGTCCTACCGTTACCTTCCCGAAAGGGGTGAACATGATTGTACTGGTCCAGATAATAAGCGGCGCGCTCAATGAATTTGTCTGTACTCAATCCTTTCAAGTTGTTTTCCTGCTGGAGTTGCTTGCTGATGGCCCCCAGCCGCGTTTCAATCTCCTTGAAAGGGGCGTACCTCATTTCCTGGGGCACTAGATTGACTACGGTATCTTTTACACCTTGGAAGCCTCCCCTATTCGCTCTCGTCTCCCCAGCCCATGGATATACTTTTTGGAAAAGCTCCTTATGGATCTTCTGCAAATGCTCCTGGTCAAACCTCCCGGGTATGCCTCCCTCCTCCTTTAAGATGGCCGCCCCGAAACCGGCAAACTTATTCTCCAGACGCGCCAGGGATTCTCTATTCCGGATACCCTTATGGTTAAGTAGAATCCCGTTCTCATCGCTGAAGCCGTCATACTTTGCCATGGCTACAATTGTAGAAGTTAATGATTCTTTTCCCCCTCTGCCCTATCTTTGAAAAGGTCGGGTAAGGATACCTCGGAATTTTCCTTTGATGATTTCTTCCTATTGAAATCATGGTCAACAGACATTTTTGTGTTCCAATACTCTTCCTCGGGATCAGGTACATCTGAAACAGAATTGGCCGTTTCCTCAGGAACGGCCAATGTCATGCTTGTTGGTTCAGGTTCCGGGCTTGGCGAATCCAGTCCGTGGTACTTCGTCAGCTCATCCAATGCTTGTCGCAGGGTCAATTCTCCATCAACATACTTCTGCATAAATTCCAAAGCTTCCCCATCAGGCATCGGGCCATTGCTCATAACTAAGGCAAAGCCATGATTTGCGATGTTTTCACGCTCCGCTCTCTTTGCCAGATCCTCAAGGCTCAATCCTGCTGGGGCAGGCTTGAAAAAAGTCCCTCCGGGCTTCCAATTGCTATTTTCCATGCTTTGTTTTTCACTCAATCAACTATACAATATACGCAAAAATGGTCAAAAAAGCCAGTGTGAACAGGGGTAAGAACTCTGCTGTTACTCCTCTCCGGGAGCCAGCGTGTTAGGATACATTTCGACTGTTTCCTTTACCTCGTCGCGCACTTTTTGGTAATTCGCCTGGACTATTATTCTTTGCGCTTCCTGTGAATTAGTTTCACCCTCGTCTGCAAAGAGCGCGAATGGCTCCAGTTCATGTGCTTCCGTTTGTGCATCGCTGCGATCTATCCGCCCTTGGAAAAAGGTAGATTCTGTTTCAACCGTCTGACCTATAAATTCGCCCTGTTCCAACCCTACGGCATCTTGGATACGGACTAAACTGCGTTCCTGAAGGCTTACACTTTGGTTCTGGCTCCGGTTCCGGTGGCCAGAACCGCCGGTACTGCTGCCACTGCTCGTTGATACCATTGACTTATCTTCCCGACCGACGATTTTGGAAATGAGCTCCGCCGTCTCCATGTTGTTTACTTTCCCGATAAACCAATTATTGAGGTTACTGATCATCACCTGCATTTTGTCCCGCCCATAGGAGTCAACCATCTGGCTTAGATCCTGGCTCATGTAAATGGTCGCAATTTTATTACTTCTCGCCGTTGCCGGGATTACCTCCAGGCCAGGCACGTAGATGGTCGCTGCCTCATCCAGGAAAACATAGCTTGGGTGCTTCCGCTGCTGGTTCATTAGTTTGAGTGCCACGGTTATAATACAGCTGATAACCGGTGAAAAGGAATCTTTCAGCGTGGGATCATTGCCAATGCACAGTAACTTGGGGCTATTGGGGTCATTCAGGTTCAATGAGAACCCCTCTCCTCTACTCTCATCCGGGGTAAGCACCCAGACGATTTCCGGGCTGTTTATGCGACTCAGGATAATTTGCAAGGTGGCCACTACCCCTGCAATTTGTTTCTCGGCCTTCTGTTCTACTGCGGTGATGAGGCTTCGGACCATATCCCCGCACTCTATGTCTGTATCCAGCATGGATAAAACGTGCCTAAAATCCTTATACAGGGCCGTTGCCACTACATGAGGGATAGTGCAGTATTCTGGGAAGTTCTTGCGGTAAAACCAAATGATGCCTGTTAAATAAGCAATCGCTGATGTGCTGAAGAACTCCCCTGAATTTTTAATTGTATTTGTATTCAGGTTATTGATGATCGCCCGGCTGTATTCTTCGGCAAAGGCAACTACCGGCATTTCCTCCGGTCTCAAGGGGTTAAGTCGCTCCGTGCGTGATAAATCCCGGAAATTGATGACATGGAGTTGTACGCTGGGCTCAGGCTCGCCTTTGGCTTCCGCTTGTTCGGCAGCAAGGGTTAAGGCACGCTGCGCGACTTCTGTTAGCACGGGGAATTTAAAATCGTAAATCAGGCCTGCCCAGTTTTTACCGGCAAATTGCTCAATTACCGGCTCCCCAATACTGTATGACTTCCCTGCTCCTGCACCTCCTAACACCAGATTCCCCCGAAAAGCGTTTGGAACGTTTATGAAACCTCCGTCCTGCGTGGGCAAGCTGAAACCGTTTTCTGTAGTAATCTTTTTACGTTCAGTGGTTAATCCGAATTCTGGCCTTTTGCTGCGGGCAATGACCAACCCGGCGACGAAGGTGCTGAGAATTCCAAATAAGCTGGCCATGGGGTAGCCATACAGAATAAAATCCGAGGGAAATTGTGCAATTGTTAAAAGCACATACCCACTTATCAGGAAAAACCCACCGCAAAGCAGGAAAATAACCGTCCTGCTTTTTCCAGGTATCGGTTTAAGTTTGGGCTGACCTAATTTCCTTTCCGGGGCTTTCTGAATGAAGAGAAATGCAAGCGAAGCAGCCAGTAAGGAAAGTCGGAAGTAAACACCGGCCTTTTTGTATATGCTGTCTGCTTTCAAGAGAGACTTTTGCTTAATGCCACTTCCAGCACTCCCCGATCCATCGCCTGCCCCCTCTACGGTACTGATGCTTCCCCTACCCGCCATCCCATTGACTGATTCAGTGTTCTTAGTAACCCCTGTCCTCATACGGTCTGCTTGCCGCCGCCTCAGCTCAACCTGCCGGGCTATTCTCTTTTGTTGCGGCGTAAGTTCGGGGTTTGCTTTCACCCAAGCATGTGCCTGGCGTATTTCTGCTTGATGGAGTAATACATAATAATCCCCAAAAGCTATTGCTAAAATCACTAATCCAATAACCAAGGCTAACTTTTGATTCTTACCCGGTGTAGGTACTTGCATAATTATCTTTTTATAAAATAAAATATGACTCCAACTGCTTTGCCTAGGCAGTCCAGCATAAAGCTGCGTCTGCTTCGGAAATGGTTCTTTAAAATGGCTCACCTGGCATCACCTACCCTTGTCACGTTTTAGGCTTGAATGCTTAAATATTTTCACAATTGCAAAATGAAACAGACATAGCGGCCCTAGTCAATTTCCATTTCTCCATTCCTACGGCTTTTCCGCTCTCCTATTTCTTCTGTTTTAATATCCTTTCCTGTACCTGAGTTTACTGCGCGCTGAAAAGCGTGCAGCAAATTTCTGACCGGTGCCTTGCTTGTTGTGGGTTGCTCCCTTCCCGTCTGCAGTAGATAGTACGCATTATCAATCGGCTTTCCCTGTTGCGCTTTCGTTTCAATCCGTTTTAAGGAGCGGTAAAAAGTCTTGTCAAAATTTCTGTTAACGGCGATTTCCTTTACGCGTTCGCCATCAAGCCTCTGGCTTTTGGGTACATTTCTATTAACATCTTCTACCCGCTCCCCTATACGTATGGACCTGGCAGCATCGCGGCTTGCATCGCGTTGCTTGACCTTTATTTTCTCCTTCTCTTTTGCGGTATATCTGAATTGATGCTCAAACTGCTGCCCTGACTTCCGCTGCCAGTCTATCAGGTCAAACCTGCTCTTGCGCCCATTGGGGTTCAAGGTTATCTTTTGGTTCCTATCCCGCGCACTGACAATTATATGCACATGCGTCTGCAAGCCTGGACGCTTATCACCCACCTTTGCCTCTCCAGCTAATACTTCATTATCTGTTCCCCGGTAGCTCCGGTCTTGGTGGATAGTAGCAGCCCATACCAGGTCTTTGGAGGCAAGGCGCTGGTCCCCTTTTAGGTTAAAATTTTGGGCGTATAGCTCCATGACTTGCCGGGTATAGGCTTTCAATAGTTGTTCATCATTTTTGATGTGCGCGAGCTCATCTGCACTGGGACTTATGATAAGGGAATAGAATTTAGAATCTTTCGTAGTAAGTCCTTTCACATTGGAATCAATATCCTGTTGTACCCGTTCAGGCTTTAAACCATCGCTGTCCTGATTAAAAAAAATCCCTAAATCCTCTCTCTCCCTCTTTGCCTCATGAACCAAATAGTTGAGCGTTTGCAGACTGCTGCCAGTATTGTCATAGGCTGCTAGACCGTGTGATTTTGGGTTTATCAGTTTTATATACATGCCATTTTCCTCTTAGGTATCTACTTTCGGTTGTTCCAGTTTCTTCTTTTTGCCAGGCGCAATCTCTTTCGCTGAATCAAATATTAACTTAAGTTGATTAGTAATAGCACCTTCGTTCTGTTCTCTCAAGGCTTTAAGTTTACTTTTTCCATTTCTCAACTCCTCGTCTTTATACATACTCAACACAATCTCTTCCATGCGTAACACACGGTCAATCGTCACCCGTGAACGTATCAACTCTTCCAACATCATCGATAGCAATCCCCGTTCTTGCTCTTGCATATAACCAAATATCCGGTCGCCTAAACGTTTAATATCCTGCATTATCAAAGCACCTTCCCTTGCCTCAATTTCAACTGGATTCAATCCTCTTGTACCGAAATAGTTTACGGCCGCATCTAGGTAATCAATCGCAGACAAGCCCAGACGTTTAGCTTCTTTGGCTAATAAGTGGTGTGTCGCAGCATGAAGGCGTGCACTGGTAGTGCTTGTTTTTTCGAGTTTGCTCATACTATTGAAAATCCCAATATCTCTACTATATATCTACAAAATATTACTGATTACTAAGCACTTATATTTCATTCTCTACATTTTTAAGCTCTGCTTAAAAACAAGTATTTATAAATCAATGCCTTAGCATTGCATTTATAATGCTCTTCTTGCTAAAAGAATAACCTACACCCCATTGGGCATAGGTTATTCATAATTAGTCGATTAGTGAGGTAAACTAGAAAGTGATGGGTGCCAAAGAGTGATGCATTGAAGGCCTTACCACTACCTAATGTATAGTTATAATATTATAATGTTATAATGTTATAACTATACAGATTAACAAAATTGAATAAAAGGTTATAAACTTATAATATTGTACCATTATAACTGTTCACCAATGATAATCTATTAATTGTTATAATAGTATAGTTTTATCATATTATAACTATATATTATTATAATGTTATATAATTATAATATTATAATAACGAAATACTATAAATTTATAATATTATAATAAATAATACGTATAACATTATAAAGCTATAACCATAACGGATTATATGTTTATAACATTATACAATTATAAAGTTATTTTCTTATAAAATTATAATGTAATTGTATTATAATTTTATAATAAACCAAAACAATAATATTATAAGGTTATTGTGATATAAAATTGATGTATGATAACCTTATAAACCTATATTATTATAACTTTGTGGAAAGCTGAGCTATTTAGAAAAAAGTTAGTTATGAAAATTATAAGTTTTGCGACCCAAAAAGGAGGGTCAGGAAAATCCACGTTGACGCTTGTCTTGGCAGCAGCGTTGGCAGTAGACTATAAACTTAAAGTGGCGGTTCTGGACTGTGACTATCAGCAAAGCATCGTGAAAACCCGTGTCCAGATAGATGAGGAAAGTTTGCAATTGCTAAAAGAGTCGAACCCGGATGCTACCTATCCCTTCGATATTTTTTCTATTGACTTAAATGGAATTTTTGATTTTGTGGATAACCCGGAAAATGATTACGATTTAGTATTCATTGATGTACCGGGCCGGGCCGATGGCGATGATGTTTTTAATGCGCTTACTGCCTGTGATGCGGTCATAGTTCCATTAGTTGCTGATTATCTGGATAGGGCAAGCACGGCTGAATTTATGCATATTCTGCAAACGATTAAAACAGAGGCGGATAAGGCGGAAATACCCTTTGAGTATTTCGGTATTTCCACGAAGCGCTCTAACAATAAGGAGGAACAGGAAATGGATGATTATGTGGATGCCTTGGGACTAGCACGTTTTAAATCCTCCCTTAGCTACCGGGCAGCTTACAAGCGCGCATCCACTCTGTATAGCCTGACAACACCCGCTTATCTGCGCTATGTAGGTGGAGATAAAAATGTCTCTGAAGAAATACATGCGGTCTGCAATGAATTAATTGAACGGATGGAATTACCCGTAAAATCTGTAACGGAATAGGAGAAATGGCTGAACAAGAAAATAACGGCAATAGCCAAAGCGAGAAAAAAGAGATTAAAAAGCAAGGTGCGCCAAAATTCGGGAAAGCACGCATCGTAGTTCCCCAAGCTTCACGCGAAGCAGCCCGTTCAAACATGGCCGGGGAAGCGATGGTAAAAAGTATTAAGACGGAAACGGCTCCAGTTTCTGAACCGGAAACACCGACACCGGAAATTACCCCGTTAGTTGACATTGACTTTAAGGGTGTGAGTAGGGGGGAAGAGCGGGCTGAAAATAATTCAGCTACTGAGCCGGTGGATGCGGGGAAGTCTGCCTCTCCCGCTCCAGAAGGAAAGAAAGCTCGCGCCGCTGCAAGGAAAACAGCCCCAAGTGCTGAAAATCAGCCAGAGGAAACCAAGAATGTCAGGTTGCTGAGTTCTCTTTGGTTGGACGCAAAATTCAACCTGGTGCAGTTGAATGGAAGTGGTGGCCCGTCCAATTTGACAGATTATGCTGAAGAGGCATTCAGATTGTATGAAAAACACCTTCTTAAAACAGGTAAGATCAACAAATCTCGAACAGATAAATAATTTGCAATTATAAGTAGTTACCGAACCAGCATTTTATCCAATTAATGCATTTATTCTATAACTTAATTAAGTTAAAGCTAGGTTTCATCAGCCAAAAGCTAGGTTCTATCAGTAAAACTGGGCTTTCCCCTTTCTAATACTAATAATTTTAGCATCCAGTATAAAGAAGGGGCCTCTACTGATGAAACCTAGCTTTTGATAATATTATTTACATTGTTTATTATTAAAATGCAATTTTCGCGCCCAGACCTCCTACTTTATTGGATTTTTTGTTGCTTTCTTTTCCCATTTTTTTACATCCGCTCCAAACCAAACCTCTAAAAGCCTAATTTTTTTAACTACAAGTTTGTAGTATTTATGTTATTTGTTTAAGTATTTGCAGGAGCCATAAGAGATTGGTTTCCTGCCTATTAAGCGTGCTTAAAGCTAGGTTTTATCCGTTTAAAGCAAGGTTTCATCAGTCAAAAGCTAGGTTTGATAGGTGAGAAGCAAGGTTTGATAAGCGGAAAAGCAAGGTTTCATCAGTCAAAAGCTAGTAGAGTTTTAGAAACTTGCTTTATCTTATAAATTTTCTATATTTGGCCGAAAGTTGTGCAATTACTAGTTGGTGGACAATGGCAAAAGGGGTAACAGAGGCAAAAGAACCGCTTAAATTGGAAATTAGGCAACATAACGCCATTACAACGGCACGTTATGAGATGTCAGCTATAGAGATGGATATTTCGTTTTTCCTTCTTTCCAAACTGCGGGCCGATGACAAACCTGGTACAAAATACCAAATTTCTGTGAGGGAATTGCAGGAAGTCACTGGAAGACAATGGCACCACGGCCAATTTCTGGAGGCGACATCTGCACTCAGGAGCCGGGAATATGTCTTTGAGGATAATAAAACCGTTTTACAGGTGGGGTTATTGGCTTCTGCCTTGCATAGAAAAGGGGAGGGGTTGATTGAACTTGAAATCTCTGAGAACATAAGGCCGTACCTCATAGACTTAAAGAACAACTTTACCAGCTTTCAGCTCCAGGCGGCCTTTATGCTGCCCAGCAAGTGGGCTAAACGCATCTATCAGATTGCAAGTCAATGGAAGGACATCGGAGAAACCAAGATATACTCCATAGATGATTTAAAAGTGATCTTGCACCTAAAAGACCCCAAAAACAAGGAAAAGGAGCAATATTCATCCATCTCCTTATTCAAAAAGAACGTTCTGGATATTGCTGTGGAGCAAATCAATAAATTCACCGACCTGAGAATAAGCTATGTGTTGACGAAAAGAGGCCGGGTTTTCACGCACATCCGGTTCTACGTGAACAAACAGACGATTCAGCAATTACCGTTAGCATTCGATTTACCAACCGAAGATGTAAGGAAGCAGAATGCCCGGACTATCTTGGACGATTTAAATATTATCGAAGAGAAACTGGTTAATAGAATCTTGCAGGACGAGAATTTACTGAACAAGCTTTTCCAGTTCAACTATAAATTGAAAACTGACAAAATTAAAGCCACATCCAATCCCGGGGGATTATTCCTAAAAATTGCTGGTTTGGTCTAAAAGCTAGGTTTCATCAGTCAAAAAATATGCGCATTGGTAAATTAGCAATGGCCAGGGAGCAGAATTAACAAAGTTACAGGAATTATAAATTTTGACCATCCCGCCCTTCGGGCGGTCAATTTCAGCTACTTTTTGCAATTGCAAACTAAAAGCCTCAAATTATAAGGAAACGTTTCTGATTAAATAAAACACAGGAGTTATTGAGGATAAAAAAAGACTCGAGGAGGTGTGATTTTTTATGAATTTATGTATCTATTAATATACATTAACGTATAATATAATATACATAACAATTGCAAATCATCATTAACCTTTAAACCTAGGGAACCATGTCAACTCAAAGCACAAACCTCGATAAAGCTACTTCATGGGACAACATCTGTTTTCCGGTAAAAGAAGAAAAATTGCAAAGCCTTTTGCCTGACAACTACAATCTGCTGCCGTCGGACAGGCAACGGGCTATCGTCGGTACTATGCCGGACGGTACACAGCATATCTTTGCCCTGCAAAGCGATGAATACACGTTGATTCCTAATCAGCTTCTGCGCTCAGTGGTGGACAGCGTGGCAAAAGATTACACGATTGATGCCCGATATTCAACCCGTGGGGATTTCAGCATTAATGTTATCCTTCCCGACAGCTTGAAGGTGGGCAACGAGCGGATATATAAAAACCTGATTATAAACAATTCATATACTGGCAAAAGCCCCTTCAATATCCAAGGTTCATCCATTGAATCAACAAACGAAGAAAAAGTAAAGGTTTCCTATTATCGCCAAATCTGTTCCAACGGCCTGATGGGCTGGGCAGATGAATTTATGTCCTATGAAGAATATTTTAACTGGCTGGCCAATGGTCAACCTAAGAAATACCTGGATGCTTTAAAGGAAAAAGTAGAGCACGTAAACATTGAGAGGATTAAAAAAGAGGAAAGAATCCTGGCGGAAACATTCCACCACAAAGGGCTGAACCTAGAAGTATTCAAGGAACATTTAACTAAAATTCTCCGGAAATTCATTGTGCAGAAAGATTCAGTTACCGGCACGGTATACAATAAACTGGTAGGGGTGGCAATGCCTACCGATGCCGACGTTCAAAAAGTTATTACCGAAGCCGGTTTACCAAAGAAGCTGGCCACCCTGGCCGTGGAACGGTTAAGGTTTGAGGAAAAGGAATTGGAAACTGAAGCCAATCTGTGGTTGGTTTATAATGCTGCGAACTTTGCCCTTTTTAACGGAAAATCTGCCTTGACCATTAACGAACGCTTCAAAGCTGACCAGAAGGCGTTTAATAACATTGCGGCAATGGCTATATAACTAAGAACATTTTCGTAGAAATAGGTGAGGCCAAGAAATCCTCACCTATTTTTTTGCCTAATTAGACAGGGCACTTTTGCAATCGCAAAATTTTTCAAACTTTTCCCCCCTACCGCCCAATTCTTTGCAAATGGTGGGTTCGCTTTTTCTGCGAACGCTCAATTTGCTTTTTCTTCCTTTCTCGAAGTGGGGGAGGGGGCGTGGTATGCAGCGAGATGCGGGTCCATGGAGTAAAACAGAATGGTTCCGCATCCCGCTGCATACGGCGTACCCGGCTTCCTCAATAGCCCCCTTCCGGCCTAAGGCGGTGTACCATCTGTATGGTGGGTTCGCCTTTTCCGCGAACCGGCCATACTCCATTTTAAAGGCTCCTGGGTATAGGGTAGGGGAGTACGGTGTAAGTCAGGGCTGCAGGTGAAGGGCAACGGAGCCAGCAGCCCTGACTTATTTGGTGCTCCCCGGTTTTCCGGAAGAACCCGCGTTAGGGATACCGGCCACTTGTCCGCATAAAACTGGTTTTTAGCCAGTTTTATAGGTGGCCGCCGTAGGGGAGTAGCCCGGCCACCAGGTAACGCCCAAGCTATAGTTTTTAGAATCTTGTAACGGAACGAATTAAATAAAAAAATGGGCGGTGGGGGAAAAATCAAAAGTAGAACGTCACACATTGGCGTGGACATGGATTTAATTTGTACTAATAGTTTAAAGATATCATGTAAAGATAAACATGTAGTATGATGTTAGACAAAAGACTTTTCTAACCTATAGAATTTGAAATCTGGTTGTTAGATAACCTTTGAAAAAACAAGAAAGATAAAGCAATTTATCTACTTCTTCTAAATATGATTAAGCAGAATATATCTTACTTAGACGAATTTCCCAATGGTTAAAATTATCCTCCTAAATAAAACACTATCTTAAAGCAAAATTTAAATTATGGCAAGTTTTTACTGTAAGTACTGCGGTTCTAAAGCATCGAGTGTCTCTAGTTTAACAGGAAGCTCTTGTTCCAGACATCCATTAGGTTCTAATAAAGGAAAGCATACCTTGTATGAAGGTTCTGAGAAATCTCAATATACCTGTAAATACTGCGGCAATAAGGCTTCCAGTATTGCTAGTTTAACCGGAAGCTCATGTTCCCGGCATCCAAATGGTAGTAATAAAGGCAAACACGAACCTGCTCAGTAAATGACTACTGGTTATTATGAAGGGCACATTTACAGCAATTGATTTTGAAACTGCTCATGGTAAGCGCTGGAGCATCTGTCAGGTTGGTCTTGTTCGATATGAAAACGGAGTTTTAAAAAGGAAAATAAATAAACTGGTTTGCCCTCCCGAGAACTATTATCATTATCGCAACTCAGAAATCCATGGTTTAACAGCAGGTCATACTTTCAATGCACCTTCATTTGCTGAAGTTTGGATTGACCTGAAACCTTATATTGAAAATCAAACAGTGGTAGCCCATAATGGAGCCTTCGATTTCAGCTGCCTGAAACAAGCACTTGAATATTACCAAACTCCCCAGCCCGTTTATCACCAGCAATGCACTTACAAAATGTATGGCAAGGGGCTGGCTGAATTATGTAAAGAGTATAAAATTAAATTAAATCATCATGATGCCCTGAGTGATGCAATGGCATGTGCTGATTTGTACCTAAAATATCTGAAAGAAAATTAATAAAAAAGTAATGGAGGAAAACAGTATCAGTTTAAAACCAATAGGAGACTTTCTGACAAAAAATGAATTTAATTTTTTAGTTAAATCTTACCAAAGGGGTTACAAATGGACCTGTAAAGAGGTAAAAGATTTACTGAATGATATTCAAGATTTTCAAGATAACAGCAATAGTTTTTATTGTTTACAACCAGTAGTAGTCCGTAAGAGCCAAGATATATGGGAATTAATAGATGGTCAGCAACGATTTACCACCATTTACCTAATACTTTCTTTTTTGGAAGACACAAAATTTAATATTGATTATCAGACCAGAAATACAAGCTCAGAATTTCTGAAAAATTATATTGGATTAAATAAAATTCCCGATATCAGCTGGGAATCCTTTATAAAGCAAAATAATGAACTAAATAATATTGATAATTACCATTTCTTTCAAGGGTATAATGCAATAAGACAATGGTTCGGAGATAACAGCTTTGTAGATAAAACCGAGTTTAAGTTAAAACTTAAGGAAAAAGTAAAAGTAATCTGGTATGAATTAAAAGATACGGTTTCTAAATCAGAGGACTTGTTTTCCAGAATTAACAGTGGTAAAATACCATTAACTAATGCTGAGCTTATCAAAGCACTTTTTTTAGTAAAAGAAAGAGAAAGTAATAACAATAATTCGGCGAAACATTCCCATCAGATGGAGTTAGCTCAGGAATGGGATAGAATTGAATACGAATTGCAAAAAAATGATTTCTGGTACTTCATCAACAAAAATATAAATGAAAAACCAACCAGGATTGAATTTATATTTGACCAAATAGCCGGAAGACACTCCGACAAGAATGCTTTTTTCTCATTTGACTATTATTATAAGGAATTGAAATCCAAATCCGTTGAGGAGCTTTGGAATGAAGTTAAAAATTACTTTTTAACCTTGCAAGAGTGGTATGAAGATAATGAGCTATACCATTACATTGGATTTCTGATTACAGCTGGAATTACCAATCTGCACGAGTTAAAATCTGAATTCAATCAATATCCTAAAAACAAATTTAAAAAGGCCCAGAAAGACCGTATAGGCAAATACTTAAGGGGTTTCGATATAGATAATTTAAAATATCCCAACAAAAAGATTGAAAGTATTTTATTAGTATTTAACATTCAAACCCTAATAAAAACTGAAATCAGCAATCGTTTCCCTTTTGACAGGTTTAAAATTGAAAAATGGAGCCTTGAACATATTCATGCCCAGCAATCTAAAGGGCTGAATACAAAAGAGCAATGGCACGCCTGGCTAGAACAATATACCGAACTTCTCAATGGTACGGATTTAGGTCTTCAAACCTTAACCGCAGTAAAGGATTCAGCTCTTACTCAAGAACAGTTTAAGGAGCTGCAATACAAAATATTTGTTCATTTCAATAAAAACGAATCTCAAGAAGATATAGACAACATTTCAAATTTAGCTCTTTTAGACAGCGGGACAAACAGCAGTTTAAACAATCACCTTTTCCCTATCAAACGGAATCTGATAATCGACCGGGACAAAAAAGGCAAGTTTATCCCAATTTGCACTAAAAATGTATTTTTGAAATATTATACTAAAAACCCTTCGGATTTATACTTCTGGGGGGATGGAGACAGGAAAAGTTATTTGAAAGAAATCAAAAGAACACTTACTGCTTTCAACCCAATCAATGAATCAATAAAATCCGAATAATGGAATCTATAGATAAAAAATACACTTTTTGGCAGTTACTGGGTGAATTCAAGGTTGAAATCCCAATCATTCAGCGGGATTATGCCCAGGGGAGGGAGAATGTTAAAACCAAACAAATACGGGATAACTTCCTAGATAAGATTCTGGCTGCTATCGATGATGAAAACTCTATTTTAGAGAAAAAATCCTTAGACCTAGATTTCGTTTATGGTTCTGCTGCCGATAACAAATTTATCCCACTGGATGGCCAGCAACGGCTAACAACCCTTTTCCTTTTGCACTGGTATGTGGCTTCTTTAACCGACAATCTTCAGGCAAACAAACAGATACTGTTGAATTTTAGTTATGAAACCCGTATCAGTTCCCGGGAGTTCTGCCATGCCTTAATAAATAGCAACTTAAATATAGGTAATGAAACCTTGTCCTCTCAATTAAAGGACTGTTCTTGGTTCTTTCTTTCCTGGAGTAAAGACCCCACCATTAAAGCGATGCTGGTTATGCTTGATGCTATTCATAGTAAGTTACAGCATGTTGTGAAAGCAAAACATTGGCAGGCGCTTACGGAGGAAAGGATAATCACTTTTCAGTTCCTTGATATGAATCATGAAAACTTACAGCTTACCGATGAGCTTTATGTTAAAATGAATGCCAGGGGAAAGGCATTAACGGACTTTGAAAATTTTAAAGCATGGGTTGAGCAATTTATAGATGAAAAAAATTACATAATTAAAGTTGAAGACTGGAAAACAAAATTTGATAAAGACTGGACTGATTTATTTTGGAATTATAAAGATGGTGATAACCATTTGATTGATGAAGAATTCATGCGCTTTTTCAATGGAATGGTTTTAAATCAATATGCCGCGGGGTTCAAGGGGAATATTGATAAGGATGAAATCTACAAAAAAAATGTACAGGCACTTTCAGCTAAAAAAGAAAATGGTCAGGAAGTTTACATCCCAATTTCCATATACCTGGATATTCAAGCTTTCTCCGAAGCAAGTGTAAATGATATCTTTCAAACGCTGGAGTTTATAAAAGGCAATAAAAACCAGGACATAAATACCTCATTATCAGGTATAAAATTCTATACTCCTGAAGAATCCATTTTCGAATCGTTTATTCAGGGAGATATTACTTACCCAGATAGGCTAAGGTTTTATGCCTTATCACAAGTTCTGATTAAGAATGAAATTTCTATTGAATCTAACCCACTTACTCTCCAAAGATGGATGCGATTTATCCGTAATTTAATTGAAAACACAACTATTGACTCAGCTGAAACCTTTAGTAGAGCAATTAACTCTATAACCTCAATATTGGCTAATAAGAATGTTTTCAATAACCTATATGAATATTTATCTGATGTTAATACTGTAATAACAGGATTTGACGGAAACCAAATTAAAGAAGAAAAATTAAAAGCACTCTTAATCCACAACAGTCAAAATACCGAGTGGGAGGCCTACATAATTGAAGCAGAAAACCACCCGATGTTTAGAGGTAATATTGGTTTTTTACTGCCGGAAAATAGAGAATCCGAATTTACTAAATTTATCAGCAGAAAGAATGTGGCGTTTCGACTGTTTAACAAGGACGGGGTTAATGAAAAATTCGGAAGAAGTTCAAATCTATTAGGCCGTTTATTATTGGCTATGGGTCTAGGGCTTCAAAATGACGAACTTTGGCTTGGTGGAAAGCAGCAATATTGGAAAGGCCATTTAAAGAACGCTCATTATATCCCGTTTATAGTAAAAGCAATTGATTTATTATTGGATGCGGATGATGAAAGTTATTCTGATATTTTAAATGCAAATCTTAATGTAGCCGGCCTTGAGTCTTGGAAAGAGCATTTAGTAAACAATCCAAGGTTATTTAAAGAGTATACCTATTATGGTCGAATTAAAAAGGATTGGCGTGGAATTAACCTATATCAGCAGGAGAAATTTAATGCTAATGTAAATGCCATCCTTATTGAGAATAACAGAAATGAAGTAATTACAGAATTATTAAAAGAAGGACAATATAAATTAGTCAATCCTCACATCATTAAATGTGAAAACTTCTATGCCGGAGACAAAATTGAATTAAGAAATAAAAAAATAATATTATCATTTGGGCAGAATAAGGTTAAAATTTATCAATTGAATGAGGAAAGCAAAGATGGAATTTTAATTGCTGAAACTTCATTTTTAGAAGGTTCAGAGGTATTATTAGAAAGCATTAATGAACATCTTACCCATTCAATAAATTTTTCTGAAGCTTAAGATGTCCAAAAAAGGGTACATATCTCGGTTTAACCTGATAATCCGGAAACTGAAAGCCAGGCCATACAGCAGCTTTGATGAGTTACAGGAATATTTGCAGGACCAGCTGCAATACTTACAGCTACAGGATGATACCCTGGAAATAGGGTTCTCCAAAAGAACCTTACAGCGTGACATCCGGGAAATGCGCAATATTTTTGGAATAGAAATTGAATACTCTAAAAAGGAGAACGGCTACTTTATAAGGGAAACAGAGAATAATAATGAAAACTTCCAGCGGATGCTGGAAGCTTTTGAACTGTTTAATTCAGTAAATGCCTCTCAAAATGCCAAACCGTATATCCATTTTGAGAAACGCCGACCGCAAGGCACTGAACATTTATTCGGGCTATTACATGCCGTTGAGAACCGCCGGAAAATAAGCTTTAACTACTGTAAATACTGGGAGGATAACATATCCTACCGAACCGTTGAGCCATATGCACTTAAAGAATTCCGGAACCGCTGGTACATAATGGCCAATGATGAAAAAGACAGGAAAATCAAAAGCTTTGCCTTGGACAGGATAACAAATCTTCAGATACAGGCAGAAGTATTTAAGCTTCCCCCGCATTATTCTCCGGAACAAAGTTACTGTTACTGCTTCGGCATTGTCGGCCCTAACGGACACGAACCGGAAGAAATTGTTTTGGCATTTACTGCTTCCCAGGGTAAATATATAAAATCCCTGCCACTACATGGAACCCAGCAAATAGTAGTTGATAATAAAGATGAGCTGCAAATAAAATTAAAGCTTTTTATAACCCACGATTTTGTGATGGAGCTTCTGTCTTTCGGACCAGAGCTAAAAGTCATATCCCCTATTTCTCTGAAAGAAGAGCTTTTAAAGAGTTACACTCAAGCTATAGAGAATTATTCTGATGATTTAATTATCAAATAAAAAACCTATTAATCCATGCCAATTTTTTAGTAAGAATTGACAAGGATTACTTACTCAAAAACATGGAAAATAATTCCAATAAATCTACTGAAAGTATCCTAGGCTCTATTCAGCCTTCTCCAGTAATTGCCCTAGGAAAGAATTTGGAGGCATTTCTTTGTTATATCTCTGATACAGAAGCGATTGCTATAAAGCCCTATTATGCCGGAAGTACTGGTATTATTGAATTTCAGAAAGCGTCTAACCCGTCTTCATCTAATCTAAAAAAAGAGGTTGAGCAACTGGAGACTACCGGACAGCCAGCAGTAGCCTATTTAGTTTTATCTTCAACCGATACAGAAAGCCTGGTTGGCCTCTATGCATATCTAGGTAATTTAAGAAGTAAAGGTGTATTTGTTATTGCCTTAGTTTGCATGGAAGGTTCTCAGGGGACTACAAAGACCTCTAAGGATATAATGGAACAACAAAAAATTTGCGGTTATGCAGATAGTGTTCTACTTATTTCAGACACTAATAATCCTTCAGATAAAAGAAGCGATTTATATGAGACGATTTTTCAGATAGTTGAAAATCTGAATAATATCATTTTAAATAAAAACAATCAGGAAGTTAATGTTGATTTTGAGGATATTAAAATGATTTTAGACGGCGCGATAGGTGTAGCCGGGGTTGCTACTGCTAAGGGAGCAAATAGAGCATCACAGGTTGTGGAGGATTTGTTTACTAATCCCTTAATGATTGGAGATGATATCAAATCTGCTAAAAAAGTTTTAATAAGTATCCAATCAGGCCCCGAGGTAGAGTTGGAAATGAATGAGTTAACCTTTATCACGGACCACATTCAGGATAATATCAGCAATGAAGCCGAAGTAATATTTGGCCACGGAATAGATGATTCATTGGATGGAAAATTGAAAGTAATATTGTTAATATCTGGTATTACAGCCAGTTGAACCAACTAAGCATCTATTGTTTTTTTGCTGCCGACTGGCCTGGACAATTTCATGGACTTAGGAACACTAAACAGGTTCATTATTTTTATGGGATATAAACTGTTTCTTGACGATATAAGAAATGTGGATATGGTATATAAAAACCTGACCAATAAAGACTTCAAGATAGTAAGGAGTTTCGAAGCTTTTAAAACAGTGATTGTTCAGGAAGGGCTTCCAGAATTTATAAGCTTCGATAATGATTTAGGAGTAGATACTGAAGGAAATATTGCGCCAGACGGTTACGCCGCAGTAAAATGGCTTGTATATGAATCAGGATTAGACTTATCCAAACTCAAATTTTACGTTCATTCGGCAAATCCAGTGGCGGCGCAGCAAATACAGGGGCTATTAGACAATTACATTAAATTCCTGTTGGAAGAGAAGGATTTTAGGTAAAAGTATCAGTTTTACCTGTGACACGGTCTATTTTACACCCTCAATATCTAACCAGGTTTACTACCTTGTTATTTCTTGCTGAGAGAGCCTATGGTTCTCAACTTTCCCCGCTATCTCCCGTCTTTCAGCACGGTCTGAATTATTCTCAACCACATCATTCCCTTTTTGGTTACCTATTGCGTCTAAAGTATTGGATATCCTGCCTATTTCTGGGTCATCCGTCCGGTAGGCAACTTTCATTTCTGAGTGCCTCAGACCACTAGTGGACGTACTCTGAATATCGCCCACCTTTGCCCCACTCCGTTCCACCGTATCTTTCACAGCTTCTGCCTGGCCTTTCGAACCCGTCCCCTTATCTCTTTCCTCCACTTTAATAATCAACTCCTTTTCAGAACCAGCTCCATCCAGTTGCTCCGTAGCCGGTAGCCGCTGACCAGCATCCGTTTTGGCCGGAACCACACTTGTTATTCCCAGAGTTGCTTTACCCTGTTGGCCTTCTTTATGCTGCTGCCGTCTCTCCAGGGTGTCGTTAGGTTGCTGCAATTGCAGGAGGTGCTGGGCTTGTTCCAGGCGTTGAGCTTCCGCTCGAAGCTGTTCTTTCTGTAGTCGCTGCGCTTCACGCTCCCGCTCATCTTGCATGGCCTGTGCCTGGATTTGTGAAGTGCTTAATCCCTGGCTGGCTAACTCCAAATCACGGCTGTAATCTTTCGCGATTGGATATTCCACCCGGATGAAATTTACCGGGTGCCGTTCCTGCTCAGGGCGCAACTGCTCCCGCTGCCTGTAGAGTTCCTGGCTGATTACTTCCAATTGGGCGGTATCGGCCTTGGCTACGCTAAGTTTTATTACCGTGTCCTTTTCGGTAGAGCGTTGTACCATCATTTCAATACTCGGCTCATCCTGTACCGAATTGATACGTTCCACCTGACCAGTTAAATATTTGACACGTTCTGCCCCTTCCTGGCTGTTTTCATGATGGTACTCCACCCGCAAATTGGCATGGTACCTCCCGGCGGTAGCGTGCCATTGCACCGGGCGGCTGGCCTCAGCGTAAGCCTCCTGGTTAGCCAATTCCTTAAATGGCCGGGCAGGCTGTAAATCATTCAGATAATTGATATTGAACCTTCTTCCTCCTGCATCCTTATCATCGGCCAGTATTACCTCCTGGGGATTTTGCTTATCGATGACCCGTTGGATTAATGCCGTCTGCCTTTCTGTTACAGTTCCGGCAGTGGCAATGTACATGGTGTTCTTATCGTCATTCTTCAGTTGGTGATAACTCATGGAATCGATGGCGCTTTCATTCAAAACCAGCCTTTCAACAGGAGTCCCTTTGCCTTGGGTGGGGTGGGAAACCCAAATGCCGTCCTTGGGCAGTTCCAGTAAATTTTTATAGCCGGTGTTCTTCTGTTCCACGCTGGCCAGCCCATGCTCATTGTAAAGGGGAAAGGCTGTATTCCGGAACCCGTGTTCGTTTTTCTCGGTCGTGAATACCCGTCCTTGAAAGGCTGGGCTGTCCAGGGTTTCGTCTGTGAGGGAGCGGCTATAGAGGTAAGTCCGATCAGTTAACTCTCTTTTCACGCCTAATACCTCTGAAATCAGTCTGGTTCTTTTTTCTTCCTCTATTTCCGCTTCAGTGGCTGTTTCCCCCTGCTCCTTTGGCTTTCCCTCCAGCCGAGCTGGAACAAGAGCTGTAGCATAGGCTTTTTGTGGCTCTGGGTATTCATTCAGGTATTCGCGCAGGTGTTGCCGTACTTCCCCCAGGTTTTTATGCTGCTTGGTTTTCACGAAATCGATGATGGTACCTTTATCGCGGTCATCACCTGGGTTGAAATACACCTGCTTATCGTCTTTCCTGCTAACGATAATATGCTCCTCGCCATTTTCCAGGTGCTGCCAATCGTTGCGCTTTCCCTGCGCCTTGATCTGATAACCTTGCCTCTGGGCATATTCCCCTAAGTCTATCCGTTCCTTAAACCGCTCTAGTTCCTGCGGGTCATTCTCCAAAACTTGTCGTTCCATGCTTGTATGAGCTTTAGATTATCCATAAAATACAAATAGCGGGTAAACCCGCTATACTTTCCAATATGAATACCCTTCCCAGGCTTTAGTGGGGTGGGGACTTTGTCAAGCTATCAATATAGGCGAGCTGCTCTTTAAACTTACCTAGCTCCTCCTTACCCGGGAAGAGGAATAGATAACGGTCTTCTTCACCGTTGGATAAAGGGTTTCGGGAAGCAGTAGTTTCAAATGAAAGTGCTGCCAAAATCCTTTGCAAGAGAAGGTGTTCCTTTCTCTTCAGGGTACTGTTCTTAAGATTCACGACAGTGGTATAGGGAAATAAATATTGCTTACAGAAAGCCTTTACCTGGCCATGCCCTAAGAGTTTTAACCGGTATTGAATATAGCGTAGCACATCTGCATATAATACAAACAGACTAGGGTCCGGAAACCCTAAAGGTTGAACGGCTTCGGTTATAGGCACCATTAAGAACTATTTCAATTGTTAACCTAAGAGCGCTTCTCTGCTATGGGGGTTAGCAATTGCATCCTTATTATAGATACCTACAATATATATTATATTTTTTTACAAACTAAATAATTCCCTCAAAATCACACCACTACAACTATTGAATAACTATGTGCCAATTAACGGATAACGTTTTCTAGGGTTTCTGCCTTTTATATTATTATAAAATAACTTGTTACTAACTTTTGAATACTTTTTGTATAACTATCTAATTATTTTACCGTTCAAGGGAGAAATATGTCGCAGGAGACCTTCATTATTGGTTTAGTGCTAATTCCAATGTTATTGTTGGTGGCCTTGCTCTTGTGGCGGTTTTATGGAAATGGTAAAGAGACACGGAAAACGATAAGGAAATCAAGAACCGGTAATTATAGGCCACTCAGAACGTATCGATATGAAGTCCGGGATTTTGTAACAACGGTGGGCGAATATCAGGAAACTGACCCCGGATCTTCGGGCACGTTACTGGATGAATTATTAAGTGAGGAAGAATACCTAGATGATATAAGCATGGCGGAAACGCCTGTTAGTTGCGATGATAGCCGTGATACCCCATATACCGATTCCGGAATCAGTCCAAGCACTGCCACGGAACATACTGACTCTGTTGCGGCTGTCGGTAAGAAGGAAAGCTCAATGCCTGATGGGAGAAAGACCTTTACCAATGATGTATTTCCGGAGATTGGGCAAAGCGATAGCCCTGCCCAATCTCTTTACGACAACCCCCTTACGGCACCGGCACCAACTGACAACGATAAAAAGAACAGGGAAGCCGAAATCGCCTTGAAAAGGCGGAGGAGAGCGGAATTGAAAAATAACGCTTCGGCTGCCCAATCCGGTTTCAGCGCATTGTTTTCACCGGAATCACCGGTTAAAAATGCAGCAGCCGGCTCAACTGCTGACAGTGAATAAATTGACAACTAAAGTCTTTTAGCAATGGCCTTAGAACTCACACATCCAACTATCTGCTCAAAAAACATCCCTTCAACCCGCTTGGGTATTTCAAGGGTTATAAAAACGGCTTCCTCAGGGATTAAGCAACCCTTTTATATATCAAATTAACTAAAGCTAAATACAAAAAATGTTTACTGAGACCTACAAAAGGAGTGCTGGCCTGGTGGCGCAAATCTCTAGTTCGATTCATTCGCTTGTGCTTTCTGGCCGCCAATATGAGGCCTCTCCCTGGGAGAAAAGGATGATGGCTACTGCTATGGGTTTAACCCTGACGAACGGGGCAATGGCCCAAGGCGGTACAGCAGCTGCTTTAGAGGGGGTTCAGGAGACCATCATCACCATTGTCCAGGTTGTTTTCTCCATTATTCTGGTGATTGGATTGATCCGGGTCGTGATGAAATTCGTCAACGGGGCACCGGATGCCCTTTCCTCCTTAGGATGGCTGGTCGGCGGGGTAATCCTTTGGTTTGGCTTCCAATTCTTCAAAGACGACTTGGTAGGAACCGTAGGCGGAGAAGGAGGGGTACGTTAACCACCTCTATATGCGCTCTTACAAAAGTATTGAAAAGCCGGCCCAGGTCCTTGGGATGAACATCATGGACTTGGGCTTGGTGGTCGGTCTGTTCATCGGCTCGGTGCTGTTGCTGGGTTTTCTGAACATGATGGTTCCTATCCCGCGCCTGGTTTATTTGGCGGTTTTCCTGTTGGAAGTAGGGTTGATTCTGGTAATGCGGTTTTTAACGAAAACCCATCCTCCCGGCTTCCTGATAGGCTGGCTTTCTTTCCATTTTGTGCAGCCCCGGCGCATCGCCGTAGGCCTTGTCCCCCCAGTGAAGAGAAAAGATGAAAAAGCAAAAATCGGTTCCATTCAATAAAGTAATGCCAGTCCATTCCTTTGAGGATAATAAAGTTATCCTCAAAGATGGGCGGGTAGCGGTCGGGTTCGTAGTTGAGCCGGCGGAGATGGAGGCCTGGACCCAACAGGATTTTATCTCTTTCAACAATGCTTTGTTGGGGGCATTACGGCCATTGCCAATCAACACGATTGTCCAGAAAACGGATATTTACTATGACCGCCCTTATCGGGAAGACAGGAAAGAACAGACCTATTTCGAAGGGAGAATGAATAAGCATTTCTTTGAACGGCTGGTTCTTTTCCAAAAATCCTACCTGTTCCTGAGTTTTGCCCCGGCAGAGGTGAAACCGATTAAAACCAATGCCCTCAACGTCTTGGTTGCCCGCATGGGGGAAACCCTGATGAAAAATCCCTTTGAGAACCTGCTCCACACTTTAGAAATCGCCGAGGCTGTTGCCCAAGAGTTCTCCACCGCCATATCGGGAACGGGAGAGGTGGAGATTATGCGCATGGGCTCGGAGGAAATCAGCGACCTCTACCATCAATATTTTAACCTCAATTTTGACATTGTGCCCCGGCGGCAGGAGCGTGAAATCCTGAACGAGGCAGGGACGCTGGCTGTGGGAGAGAACAAAGTGAACGTCATCTCCATGGTAGGGCAGGGAAGTGAGCAACACCCTGCCGTCCGTAACAGCTATGGGGTAACCGCCCCGATGCTCTACCCGCTTACCAACGCACTGCAGTTCCCGCATATCCTAACGCAGGCCTTTGTCGTGCAGGACACCAGAGCCGCACTTTCCAGCCTGGACACAGATCGGAAACTGAACAATTCGCTTTCGAGGCTGGCCACGCAGGACAACCAGCTGCGGGCTGTCGAAATAGAGGAATTTACCGCCGAGGTAAGGGCAGGGAACAAGCAGATTGTCGGCTTGCACCTGTCTGTGCTGCTGTGGGAAACAAATGATAGCATTCGGAAAGAGAACATCGAGAAAACGATGGCTGCCTTCCGTTCTATTTTCGGAACGGAGAGCGTGGTGGAATCGCACCTGTCCCTGCCTCTGTACTTCGGCTTGGTACCGGGAAATACCTGGCAGGTGCCAGATAGATGGCTGACCACTACTTCCGACCGCGGGGTATGCTATATGCAGTGGACGGCAACCTATAAAAATGGCCACGTAGGGGAATATTTCTGCGATCGCAACCGTAACCTGCTGCAGGTTAACTTATTCAACACCGACCTGGACAATCAGAATGCCATTGTCATTGGCCCCTCTGGTTCCGGTAAAAGTTATACGTTCGGCTACATTGTCGTGCAGCGCCATGAGCGCAAGGCGAGGCAAATCCTGATTGATATCGGCGGTACGTACCGTAACGTGGTCCAGTCGCTTAACGGGGTAGACTTCGAGAACACGTACTTCGAGTATGACCCGGAGAACCCGATAGAATTCAACCCTTTCCTGGTACCCCGCTCCCCCGACGGGAGGAAATGGGTCTATAATGACGAGAAAATCAATTTCCATTTGGCCCTACTGGCGGTTCTGTGGAAAGGCGGGGCGGACAGTGCGCCGCTGAACAAGTCTGAAAGGGCGATCCTGAGCCGCTTTCTGATTCAATACTACACGTACTTGAATGAGGAGGGAAATGCTGGCCAAACCGACGAGGAAATACCCGGAATGGCCAGCTTTGTGCGCTTCGTGCGAAGATTTGACAGGGATATGCAGGCTACTCCTGCCACCGCGGACGGTAAGGAGGAAATGCGCAGCCAGTACAAAAAGGACATGAGTTACTTCGATATTCACCAATTCTTTTTAGTGTTGGCGCAATTCACTGAAGGTGGCCGTTACGAGAAAGTTCTGAATGCCCGGCAGGACGTAGAGCTATCTGAGCACCGGCTCATTTGCTTTGACCTGGCAAAGGTGAAGGCGGACCCTGACCTATACCCAGTGGTAGCCATGCTCATCACCGAGCTCTCGCTGGACCTGTTCCGCAAATTCCCGGACGATATCAAATACATTGCCCTGGACGAAGCCTGGGCCATGCTTTCCGGCGGTGTGATGGAGGAATTCATTGTTTCCATG